>NZ_JASNFO010000136.1:0-26203 GCF_032027725.1 Pseudofrankia coriaricola
ACGAGGGCGGGAGCACCGGGAAGGTGGCCGACGAACCGGACGGACGGGACGTCCAGGAGCTCGACGAGGACCACCGTGTAGGGCACCGGGTACAACGGGTGGACCTGGTGCTCGACGACCGTCCACGAGTAGAGGGTTCCGAAACCCGCCACCGGCTGCCAACGGCCGTCCCAGCTTCCACAGGTGTGGCAGTAGGCGCGCGGCAGGTGAAGAACGGCACCGCAGCCCGCGCACACCCGGATGACCAGTTCCTCGCGCCGGGCCGCTTCGAAGAATCCCCCGGTGTCGGGATCGTCGTCGACCGGGACGAGGTGGGTGCGTCGGATCCGGTCCATCAGGCCGCTCGCAGCATCAGCGCGCTGCCCGGCGGCAGCGGGGTCGAGGTCACCAGGCACACCTCGGCGCCCGGGACCTGGGAGGTCGACTCCCCACGGATCTGGCGGACCCCCTCGAGGATGTGGTTCATGCCGTGGATGTAGCCCTCGGACAGGTGACCGCCGCCGGTGTTGATCGGAATGCTGCCCCCGAGATCGATCTCGCCTCCGGCCACGAACGGCCCGCCCTCGCCCTTCTTGCAGAAGCCCCAGTCCTCGATCTGAAGCAGGACGGTGATCGTGAAGCAGTCGTAGATCTGGGCGACGTCCACGTCCTGCGGGCCGAGGCCCGCCCGTCGGTACAACGTGCGAGCGACCGAACTCGCCGGCAGCTCGGTGATCGACTTCCGCATCAGGGTCGGGAACTGGATTCCGGGCTGCGGATCGGGCACGCTGCCCTGAGCGACCGCCCGGATCAGGACCGGAGGCTTTCGACAGTCCCGGGCGCGGGCGGCGCTGGTCACCACCACGGCGCAGGCCCCGTCGGTCTCGAGACAGAAGTCGAACAGCCCGAGTGGCCGGGCGATCGGGCGGGCCGACAGGTACTGCTCCATGGTGAGGGTGCGAGCGTGCATCTGGGCCGCCGGGTTCGCGTTCGCCCTGGCCCGACAGGTGAGCGCGATGTGGCCCATCTCCTCCTTCTTCGTGCCGTACTCGATCATGTGACGCTGGGCCATGAGGGCGAAAATCTGCCCGGGAGTGAGCAGCCCGTACGGAGCGAAGAACTCGTCGTAGCTGCCCCATCCACCCACCCTGGCGTCGGCCGCCGCGGACAGCCCGAACCGGCGCCCCGACCGTCCCCTGAGTTCCCGGAAGACGAGGACCGTCGTCGCCTGGCCCGAGAGGATGGCGCCCACCGCCTGCCCGACCATGGCGCACGGCGCCACTCCCCCCGGCCCCACCTGGGCCCAGTAGGTGAGTTCGCGTATCCCGAGCGAGTCGGCCAGGTCGTTGTGCAGGACGCTGTCCATGTCGCAACGGACGATGCCGTCGATGTCCCCCGGCGTCAGACCGGCATCCTCGATGGCGGCCAGCGCGGCCTGGGTCGCCAGGGTCAGGTCGCTGCGACCGGCGTCACGCGAGTAGTCGGTGGCGCCGATCCCGACGATCGCGCAACGGTCTCGGTGCTGGAACTCCTCGTTCGTCGCCGTCATCGGACGCGGTAGAGGCGCGCGGCGTTGTCGTGCAGGATCTTGCGCAGTGTCGCCTCGGGCAGGTCTCCGAAGGAATGGTCCAGGAACTCGTTCGGAGCGACCGCCGTGCTGGCCGGCCCCGGAGACATGCTTGTCGGATGCGGGAAGTCGGTCTCGTAGAGGATGTTGTCCGGGCCGAGCCGCTCGATGGCGTAGCGCGCGTTCTCGGCCTCGAACCAGAAGCAGCCGTAGATCTGCCGGCGGAAGTACTCGCTGGGCAGCAGCTCGTATTCCGGATGCTCCTTGGCCACTCCGCAGTTCTTCCACTGCCAGTCCAGCGCGTCGAGCGCATAGGGAATCCAGCCGACCCCGCTCTCCACCGACACGAAGTTGAGATCCGGGAACCGATGACAGATCCCGCCGCAGACGAGCTGGGCGATCGTCCGCGCGTTGCTCATGAAGAACGAGACGCCGTGGCTGGCGTAGTTGGCGTGCGGGCCGTTGTCCGGGTGCCCGCCCGCCATGGGTGAGAGGTCGCCCGACGCGATGTGGAAGTTGATCGGGAGGCCCATCTCCTCAGCCGCGGCCCACATGGGGTCCCAGTGCCGGTCCGTGAGGACCGGGAGACCGAAGTAGCCGGGGTCCTGGCTGAAGATGACGCCCCGGTGCCCCATGGCCCGACAGCGCTCCATCTCAGCGATCGTCGCCGAGAGGTCCCAGAACGGCAACGAGGCCATGGCCAGGTATCGGTCAGGGGCAACGCTCCCCCATTCGACCTGGAAGTCGTTGTACGCGCGCACGCACTCGAGCTGAAGCCCGGCGTCACGCATTCCGAGGATCTTGCTGGCGTCGAACAGCGCCACGTTCGGGTAGAGCACCTGAGCATGGATCCCGTAGGAGTCCATCCGTTCGAGGCGTAGCCGTGCGTCCCAGGTCACCGGGTCGATGTCTGCCCACCGCCGCGGGTGGTCCGGCGGGTATTCGCCCCACCCGGCCATGGCCGGGTTGCCCACCGCGGCGAGTCGCTGGTCGCCGATGAACCAGGCCTCGTCGCCGGCCCGGTCGTCCCAGCGCACGTGCGGCACGTGCTGGGCCGATGCACTCGACACCCGGGAGGTCCACAGGTCGGGCGGTTCCACGACGTGCGTGTCGGCATCGATGATCGCGATATCGCGGATGACAGAAGGCATCGGAGCACCTCTCGGGTCGGCTCGGCTGGCCGGTCCCTCCCACGGGACGAGCCGGCCAGCCTTGATCCAGAACGGAGTTAACAAGTCATGAGGAATTGGTCAACGTGCCGGCGGAGCTGACGGGAGGGTCGCGGGACCGCGGCCCCCGACCTGCGCCAGGTAGCCGGTGGAGTCGGTCCTGCGGTCTCCCCACCCGATCTCGAACACGAGTCTGCTGATCCGCCAGCCGTCGGAGTCACGCCGGAGCTGTAAGTGATACCGGGCGACGAGGATGTGCATCGTGCCCGGATTGCTGCCGAACTCCTGGTGTGAGGTGTGATAGACGAGCGCGTCGGCGACGTCGCCGGCGACGTCGACGTGGTAGACGCTCAGGAAGTGGTGCTGGAATACACAGTCCTGCGTGAACTCGTCGATCCACTTCACGACGTTGTCACCGCCGATGATCGGGTCGGCGTTGCCGTACTGCGCCCACAGGTCGTCGGCGAACACGGCCCGTATCCCGTCGTTGTCCCGGCGGTCGATGCACGACGCGTACCGGTAGATCGTGTCGGTGATCTCGGTGCGGTCGATGAGTGCCTGGATCGCGTTGTCAGCCATCAGCGTCTCTCCGTTCCATCCTGTCCGTCGCGTCCTGTCCCGTCGCCTCTCCAGTGCCGGCCACCCGCCTGGCGCGTGCCGACGCAGCGAACGGTCAGCCGTCTACCTTCATCCACACGCTCTTGACCTGGGTGAAATCGTCGAGGGACGCGGCGCCAAGGGTCCGGCCGTGGCCGGACTGCTTCACCCCGCCGTAGGGCACGGTCGGGTGGACCATCTGGTAGGTGTTCACCCAGACCGTTCCCACCCGTAGCGCCCGGCTGGCGCGGTGCGCGAGGCCGAGGTCGTTGGTCCACACGCCGGCCGCCAGGCCGTACTCCGTGTCGTTCGCGATGGCGTAGGCCTCCTCCTCCGAGCCGAACGGCAGGACGCACATCACCGGCCCGAAGATCTCCTCCTGGGCGATCCGCATGTCGTTACGCACCCCTGTGAACACCGTCGGCTCGTGGAAGAAACCCACCTCGCCGTGCCGCTGCCCGCCGAGAGCCAGCTCGGCGCCCTCGTCGCGGCCGACGGCGACGTACCGCTGGACCCGTTCCAGCTGCTCCGCGGAAACCAGCGGTCCCACCTCGGTGGCCGGGTCGAAACCCGGTCCCAGCCGCAGACCTCGTGAACCGTCGAGGATCCGCTTGACGACCTCGTCGTGCACGCTCTCGTGCACCAGCACCCGGGAACCGGCGGTGCAGACCTGCCCCGACGCCCCCCACACCCCGACCATCGCCGTCGCGGCGGCGGCATCGAGATCGGCATCGGGGAAGATGATGAACGGGCTCTTGCCGCCAAGCTCGAGGCTCACCCGCTTCACCCGCTTCGCCGCGGCCGCTTGGATGGCGCTTCCCGTGGCCACTGAGCCGGTGAAGGAGATCGAGTCGACACCGCGTGCCTCGACCAGCGCGGCGCCGACGACCTCGCCGACCCCTTGGACGACGTTGAAGACACCGGGCGGAATGCCCGCCTCGAGCGCAAGCTCCGCCATCATGACGGCCGCCATCGGGGTCTGTTCCGCCGGCTTCAACACCACGGAGTTTCCCGCGCTGATGACGGCGGCGACCATCGCGAGGACAGCCGTCGGCCCGTTCCATGGCGTGATCAGTCCCATCACGCCGATCGGCTCGCGGTGCTGGTAGACGGCGAAGTCGGACGGGACCGGCGGAATCGCGCCCTGCAGCTTGGACGGCCAGCCGGCGTAGTAGTCGATGCCGTCAACCGCGAACTGCACGATGAAGCCGGTGTACATCCGCAGCAGGCCGGCGTCGAGCACGTCGATCTCCGCGAACTCGGATCCGCGTTCAGCCACGAGGGCCCCGAGCCGACGCAGCCGGCGTTCCTTCTCCAGCGGCGCCAGGTTGCGCCACCGGCCGTCGTCGAAAGCGGCCCGCGCGGAGGCGACCGCCCGGTCCACATCGGCCGCCGACCCGGCCGCCGCGACGGCGATCTGGCTGCCGGTGGCGGGATCGATCACGGGCATGGTCGCCCCGTCCAGCGACGGCACCACCTCGCCGTCCACGACGTGCCCGAACAGCGGACGGCGAAGGTGTCGAGCCGTCGTCTCCGAGATCGGGTAGGTGGCAGGGTCCGCCAGTGTGCTGCTCATCCGAATCACCCCAGTTCGATGGATGGATTGTCAGGATGCCGGCTACTTGGCGGCATCTACGGCCACGCCGGCGGTCTCCGTCGACTCTCCGGGCGTCGCCGGGTCCGATGCCGGCCGTTTCTCCGATTCCTCCGCGGTAACCGACAGCCCCGCGGCAACCGACTTCGCGGTCGTAACCGACTTCCCCGCGGAGTTCGGCTCAGCCGCGGACGCGGCGTCCTGCCCGCCGTCGTTCGCGGCGGGCGCGGCGGCCTGCTCGGCCTCCGCCGCGGCGGCTGCCGCCTGGGTGCGGCGGCTGCGCTTGGTCTGGGCTATCTGGCGGCTCGCGAGACCGACCGCGACGAGCAGCGCCATGCCCTGGAAGAGCGGCTGGATCCAGAACGTTCCCGGCCCGAAGGAAAGCTGCAGTCCCTTGACGCCGAAGGCGAGCGCGAAATATGCGACGAGGGTGCCCCAGACGTTGGGGCGTCCAGAGAACTGCGAGGCGCCGAAGAAGACCGCCGCGAGTGCGGGGAACAGCAGCCCCGGGCCGGCCTGCTCGCTGTAGGCGCCAACCCGCATCGCGTAGATGATGCCGGCGATCGCCGCTATTCCACCCGACGCCGCCAGTGATCCATAGGTGAGCCTGGTGGTCGACAGACCGGCAAGGCGGGCTGCTTCTGGGTTGCTCCCGACCGCGAACAGGTAGCGCCCTACCGGCGTGTGCTCGAGCACGAACCAGATGACGGCCGCCAGCACGAGCAGGTACAGCACGACGATCGGCACGCCCCAGACAATCTTCTCGCCAAGATTTGTGAACCCCGCGGAGAAGGCGCCGGTGATCTGCCGGTTGTTCGAGACCTTCAGCGTGACAGCGCTGAGTACCTGGCTGACGCCGAGAGTGGCGATCAGTGAGTTGACGCGGAACTTCACGATGATGACACCGCTGACGAGGCCGATCAGGCAGCAGAGGACCACCGTGCCCACCGCGACGAGGCCGATCGGAATGTCGGTGTTCGCGCCGAACCAGTTCATCATGACGAGCGACGTGCCCATCATCGCCCCGACCGACAGGTCGTACGTTCCGGCGGCGAGCGGGATGAGGAACGCCAGGGCTACGACGGCGGTGACCACCCCCTCGCTGAAGGTGATGCGGAAGGTGCTGGCTGACAGGAAGAGATCGGGTTCCAGCGCCCCGAAGACGACGATGAAGAAAGCCAGCAGAAACAGCGCGCTGTAGCGCCCCAGCACGACGCTGATCGGTTGGCGGAGCCGCGGTGCCGGCTGCGCGCCGGCTCGCCCGGCGATGTCTTCGCTGTGTCCGCCGTCAGCTGTGGGGCGGACGCTGGCCTGGGTTGACATGGGCCTACCTCGGAGGCTGAAGGGCGGGGATCTGAACGGGCATGTGGTGCCGGGCGGCGACGAGGTCCGGACGCGTCATGCGGCGGTCGCCGCCACCTGCGCGTGGTCGATGGCTTCCGGACTGAGGTCGGAGCCGCGGCGGATCTCCCGAGCCACCCGCCCGTGACTCATGACGAGCACGCGGTCACAGAGGCGGGCGAGTTCGTCGCTGTCCGTCGAGACCAGGAGGACCGCCAGACCAGACTCGGTGCTGCGCTCGATGATCTGGTGCACGGCTTCTCGTGCCTTGACATCGATTCCCGCGGTCGGGTCGTCCAGGACGAGCGCCTTCGGCTCCAGCCGTAGTGCTCGGGCGACGAGCACCTTCTGCTGGTTCCCACCCGACAGACTGGTGATCGGGGCGTCGACACCGCGCGTCACGATGCCGAGCTCCTCGATCCACCGCTGTACCTCACGACGCTCGGATCGAGCGTCGATACGGCCGCGGCGCACATGGCGGCGCAGGGATCCCATGGTCACGTTGTGGCGGACCGTCATCGACGCGAACGTGCCGTACCGTGCCCGCTCGCCCGGCACGAACGCCAGGCCCGCGGCCAACGCGGCCGCCGGGTCCGCCGGCGCGACGGCGGTTCCGTCGACGATCAGGTCCCCGGTACGGGGCAGCCGACCGCTCACCATCGCCCCGAGCGCCTCACGCCCGGACCCCGTGAGGCCGGCGATCCCGACGATCTCACCCCGCCGGACCGTGACCGACACGGACCGGACCGTTCCTCCGGCGACCTCGTCGAGGTGGAGAACGCCCGCCTCCGTCGAGGCCACCGCCTCCTCACGCCCGGTCGACACCATCAGGTCGTGGCCGACGATCAGCCTCGTCAGGCCGTCGTGGTCGACGCCCGCCCCGGCGGTGGAGGCAACCCTGCGCCCGTCTCGCAGCACCGTGATCTGGTCGGCGACGTCGAGGACCTCGTCAAGATGATGGGAGACGAGCAGGATGCCGTTGCCGGCCTCCCGCAGCCGCCTGATCGTGGCCAGGAGGCGCTCCACCTCGTCCGAAGGCAGGGACGCGGTGGGCTCGTCGAGCACCAGCACCGCTCTGCCCAGGGCGGGGTCGGGCAGCGCCCGGGCGATCGCGACTCCGGTGCGGTCCGCCAGGCCCAGCTCTCCGACCGGCCGACGCACGTCGGTCTCCAGGCCCACCCGCGCCAACATCCGCGCGGCCAGCAGCCGGGCCTCCCGCCAGCGAATACGTCCCGGGAAGGCCCTTGGATAGGGCCTCGTCAGCATCAGGTTCTCGACGATGCTGAGCTCCAGCACCAGACCGAGATCCTGGTGGACGAAGCGAATCCCCGAGTCGTGCGCCGCCGATGCTGACCCGAGCTGCAACGGCCGGCCGGCCACCGACGCCGAGGCTCCCGGATCCGGCTGGTGGTAGCCCGCCAGAACCTTGATCAAGGTTGACTTGCCCGAGCCGTTCTGCCCGACGAGGGCGTGCACCTCCGCCTCGCCGAGGACGAGGTCCACCCGGTCCAGGACCACCTGGCCGGAAAACGTCTTGGACAGGTTGCGGATCTCTAGGGCTGGCTCATTCATCCGTTCTCCTACGAGACGGCCACGACGGCGCCGGAAACCGGTCTGTCGGGGAATCCATGGGATCCGCCGGCGGCGCGGGGGCGCGTCGACCTCGCGCCGCCGGCGGAAGGGACTCCGGTCAGACGCCCCACAGCTTCTTGAAGGTGTCCTTGTAACCTGCCGGCCCAGGCCAGCCGTGGTCCAGACCCACGAGATCCTTCGCCAGCTCCGGTGCGTCCACGATGTAGAACGGCGGTACGGCGGCCGCCCGCTCGTTCTCGAGTGACCATTCGTTGACCGAGAGCCGGGCCATCTGGTCCACCATGGTCCACATGGCGAATTCCTCCGGAAGGGCGCTCCACGCCGCCGCGGTGCCGCTCGCCACGTCGGCGAACTGCGGCTGGTTCCCCTGCGTGCCGACCAGCTTGACCTGCTTGGCCATACCGGCGGCCTTCAGCGCGGCGGGCACCCCGCCGGCCAGGCCGTTGTAGGTGAAGTAGACGTAGTTGATGTCGGGGTGCGCCTGCAGGTAGGAGGTGACGTTCTGCGGGACGGCGCCGCCGGCGAGGTCGTTGACCGTGACTTCCAGCTTGTCGAGCTTGCAGCCTGGGCAGTTCTTACCCAGCTCCGCCTGGACCGAGTCCACCTGCGCGGTCAGAATCGGGTAGGAGGGGATCGTCACCGCCAGGACCTTCGCCGACCCGCCCGCGTCCACCGCCATCCAGTCCGCCATCGCCTTGCCGTAGACGTTGGCGGCGGTCGAGTCGAAGCAGTCCGAGTAGAGGTTGTTCTGCGGGCCTGCCGGCACGTCCGTGTTGTAGCAGTGGAAGAGCGGAATACCCTTGGCCTTCGCCTCGTCCATCTGCGGCTTGTAGAGGGCGATCGGGATTCCGGTGATGCTGATGTAGTCAACCTTGGCGTCGATCGCCTGCTGGATGGCCGCGCCGTAGTCGCCGGCGCTCGCGCTGAACGTCACCAGCTTCCAGCCCAGCGCGCCGGTGGCGTCCTTCATGAACCCGGCGAGAGTCGCGCAGTTCGGGTCCGCGCACTGGATGAAGGCGACCTTCTTCTCGGGCGGCGCCGAGCCCAGCGGCTTGTCCTGCACGATGCTGGTCGGCACGGACGAGTACTTGTCCACGACGGCCCGCGCCGCCGCAAGGTCGGCGGACGCCGCGCCCGATGGGCTGGCGCCACCTTTGTCGGACGAGTCCGAGCTTCCACACGCCGCCAGCACGGCGACGAGTAATCCGGCGACCAACGCGGTCGCGCGGCGAGCGGAAGTGCGCATGCTGTAACCCCCAGTGTTGTGCTACTTACGAAGCGCCGTTTGAAGCTTGATCGCCAAGGCGAATCGTCGCTCGCCGTCATCGTTCGGTTGCCCCGCAGCCGCGGCAAGGGGTGCCCGTCCAGCGGCGGGGACGGCGCGTCGGGCCCCAGCGGCTCCGGCAGTGACTCAGGTCACGCACACCTTAAACATCATGAGGAATCATGGCAAGGGGTTCGGGCAAGGCTCTTGCGGCGATTCCTCATGACGTTTAAGGTGACGGCTGTGAGCTTCGACACGGTAGCAATCCGGTGAGCATCGGCCTGACGGTGTACGGGCTCCACCCCCGGGACCTGCTGGACCTGGCCGTGGCCGCCGACGAGCTCGGCTTCGACGCGATCTGGCTGGGCGAGCACATCGTGCTGCCCTGGGGGTACTCGAGCGAGCACCCGACCAACGACGAGGCCGCCCCTCAGCACATCGCCGGACCGATCATCGATCCGGCCACGGAGCTGGCGGACCCGCTGCCCGCCCTGGCCGCGGCCGCGGCGGTCACGACGAGCCTGAAGCTGGCGACAGGCATCTACCTCCTTCCACTGCGGCATCCACTCGTCACCGCCCGCGCGGTGCACACGGTGCACGAGATCTCCGGGGGCAGGCTGATGTTGGGGGTCGGGTCGGGCTGGCTGCGGGAGGAGTTCGACGCGCTCGGGGTCCCGTTCCAGGGCCGCGGGGCAGCCATGGAGGAGGCATTGGGAGTCCTCCGGGCGGCCTACGCGGGCGGGCCGTTCGAGAACCCCGGCCCCCGCTTCCCCTTCGGCCAGGTCCAGGTCAGCCCCGGGCCGGTGGACGTCCCGCTGGTGCTCGGCGGCAACTCCGAGAAGGCGCTGCGGCGGGCCGTCCGGCTCGGGGACGCGTGGTTCAGCTCAGGCACCCCCTCCTTCGAGGACGCGGCACGCCTGCGCGACCGCATCGCGCAGCTGTGCGCCGAGCAGGGCCGCGACCCGCTGCGCTGCTACTTCCGCGCCGAGAAATGGGACGCCGAGACGATCGGCCGCTACCACGCCGAGGGAATAGACAATCTCGTCATCTGGGCCGACCAGGTGTGGCCATCGGGAGACCTCGCGGAGAAACGGCGGACCCTGGCCCAGGCCGCCGAACAGCTCGGACTGGAACCTCCGACCAGAACGTCGAACTAGGACGCGGCCGTCATCCGGAAACCGGCCGGAGCGCGGGTCGCGACATCCGCGGTGTGATCGTCTTCGACTGACCCGCGCGGACGGGCGGTCCGCGACACGTCGATGAGGGGACCCACAAGGGACCCACGAGAAGAGTGACGAGAGGACGGCGTCCGGATGCGGACACGCGCGGCCGTGCTGTGGCCCGGCCAGTCGACATGGAGCACCGAGGAAATCACCCTCGATCCGCCCGCGTCCGGCGAGGTCCTGGTCCGGCTGGTGGCCACCGGCCTGTGCCACAGCGATCAACACCTGCTCGCGGGCGGATACCCCGGCATGCGGCTGCCCATGGTGGGCGGGCACGAGGGAGCGGGCGTCGTCGAGGCCGTCGGGCCGGGAGTGCACCGGGTCCAGCCCGGCGACCACGTCGTGCTCAGCGTCCCCGTCCCGCCCTGCGGCGCGTGCGCGGCCTGCCTCGACGCACTCCCCCACCTCTGCGAACGCGGCGCGCTGACCGGCACCGGATTCCAGATCTCGGATGGCACCGCCAGGCATCATGCCCGCGGCGAGGACCTGGGCATCTTCGTCTTCCTGGGCACCTTCGCCGAACACACGGTCGTCCACGAGACGAGCTGCGTCGTGGTGGACCGCGCGATCCCCCTCGAGATCGCGTGCACCATGGCCTGCGCGGGGACCACCGGATGGGGAGCGGTCCTGAACACGGCCGAGGTCCGGCCCGGCGACCTGGTCGTGGTCGTCGGCGTCGGCGGGATCGGCGCCAACGCCATCCAGGCCGCCCACTTCGCCGGCGCCCGCGCGACAGTGGCCGTCGATCCCGTCCCGTTCAAGCGCGCCGTCGCGACGAAGCTAGGCGCGGCGGCGGCGGTGCCGAGTCTCGCCGACGCGCTGCCCGTCGTGCGGGACATGACGGCCGGTCGGATGGCGAACCACGTCGTCATGGCGGCCGCCGCCGGTGACGGGCGTCAGCTGGAGCCCGCGCTGGCCCTGGTCGGCAAGCGCGGGCGGGTCGTCGTGGTAAACGTCCACCCCGCCGACGAGACCGTGGCCACCGTCAGTCTGCGGAACCTGCAGAGCCTGGAGAAGCAGGTCGTCGGCTGCTTCGCCGGCTCCTGGGACGGGCGGCGGGGAATCGGCTTTCTCGCCGATCTCTACCAGCGGGGCCGCTACGACCTCGACCTCGTCGTCACCCGTCACTACGACGGTCTCGACGCGTTGCCGCAGGGATATCAAGACCAGGCCGACGGCGCCGTGGTCCGGGGAGTGATCCGACTCTCCGACGGTTCCTGACCGGATGCTCCCGGCGGTAGTTGGCGCCACCAGACAGCAGGTCGCAGTCCTGGCTCGACGGAAGTACAGGTGGACCGGCTGCTCCCCTATGACATCGTCCGAGGATGCGCCCGGCATCGGCCGCACCCCCGACCTGGGGATATTCATCATGATAATAAGCTCTGACCTGGTCGGGCGTGGCGGCGCGACGCAGGGGTTTATGTCATGATGAATATTCCGAGGCGCGACAGGAGGGGGCAAGCGTGACCGTGCAGCACAGCGCGCCGGAGAACCCGCCGGAGCTGGCGCCGGTCCGGCCGGGCGAGGAGCTGCCGTGGGACCGGCTGGCCGACTACCTGGTGCCCAGGTTGGCCGCGCAAGGGCTCGACGTGCCCACGGAGCTGTCCGTGCGGCAGTTCCCGAACGGCTCGGCGAACCTCACCTATCTGCTGTCGTTCGGCGACGTCCGGCTGGTGCTGCGCCGGCCGCCCTTCGGTGAGATCGCGCCGGGCGCACATGACATGCGGCGCGAGTACCGGGTGCTGTCCAGGCTGTGGCGGCGGTACGACCGGGCGCCCCGCGCCTTCCTGTTCTGCGACGACCACGACGTCGTGGGCAGCGACTTCGTGGTCTCCGAGTACCGGTCGGGGGTGGTGATCTGGGGGGCGCTGCCCGACTCGATGCGCCCGCTGCCCGACGCGGCCCGCCGGGTCGGTCTCGCCACCGTCGACGCCCTCGCCGACCTGCACCTTGTCGACCCGGCGAGCTGCGGCCTGGGCGACCTGGGCCGGCCCGAGGGCTATCTCACCCGCCAGGTCACCGGATGGCGCCACCGCTGGGAACTCGTGGCCGCCCCCGAATCCGACGCGGCGATGACCGAGACCGGCGAGCGGCTCGAACGCACGCTCCCACCCTCGCCGGCACCGGCGATCCTGCACAACGATTTCAAGATTGACAACTGCCAGTTCGCGCCGGGGGAACCAGACCGGGTGACGTCCGTGTTCGACTGGGACATGGCGACCCTCGGCGACCCGCTGGCCGACCTCGCCGCCCTGCTGGGGTACTGGCCCGATCCGTCCGACACCCCGGACAACCACGCGCTACATGTGCCCGGCCTTGAGACCCTCGGCCTGCCGACACGCGCCGAGGTCATCGAACGATATGCGGCCCGGACCGGTGCGGACGTGTCGCGGATCTCCTGGTACCAGGCCTTCGCCTGCTGGCGGACCGCCGTCGTGTGCCAGCAGCTCTACCACCGCTATCTCCAGGGCGACAGCACCGACGAACGCATGGTCAGCCGCGGCGAGAGCGTTCCGGGGCTCGCCGCCCGCGCTCTTCGCATGGCCCGAGAAGAGCTGGGATGAGCGGCGAGTCTGCTGGTGCCGCCGAACTGCCCCAACGCCGCGGCGACTTCTCCGAACCGCCACGGCATGATCGATCGCCGGGAAAGGCGGTAGGCTCACATCATGCCTGATCGTCGTAACGCGACGGCGTCGCGTAGTCGGGCGGCGGGTCGCGATCTGCCGCTGTCGCGAGGATGCATCGCGATTGGCTCGGGCAATGCGGTGATGCGCTCCCTCAAGACCTCCGAGAAGGTCGCCCGCGACATCGTGCACGACATCATTTCGAATGGTCTCCAGCCCGGAGACGGCCTGCCATCCGAAGCCGCGATGCTACGGCAGTACGAGGTGAGTCGCGAATCCCTCCGGGAGGGCCTGCGTCTGCTCGAGGTGCAGGGGCTGATCACCATTCGGCGTGGACCTGGCGGCGGCCCGGTGGTCGGCACCGTCGATCCAGCCAATCTCGGGCGGGTGTCGACGCTGTATTTCCACATGGCGGGCGCGACCTATGACGAGCTCTTCGACGCGTGGTCGCTGGCCGAATGCACGCTAGCCGAACTTGCCGCCCGCAACCCCGACCGCGAGGCCCGGGCCGTGGCCATGGCGCCGTATCTCGAACCGACCGCCGAGCACGTGGCGTCCGAAGACCTGGAGGAGTTCGTACAGGAACAGGGCGGTTTCCACGGCGTCGTCGCCTCGCTGGTGTCCAACCGCGTGCTCGAACTGATCCTGCAGACCATGGGTCTGATCGTCAGCCACCACGTCGCCTCGACCGACGACCCGCGGGTGCTGCACGACCTCCTCGCCGAGGGGCACCGCCGGCTCGCCAAGGAGATCGCGGCTGGGCACCCCAGGGCCGCGCGCATGCTGATGGAGGAGCACATCGGCGAGATCAGCGCCTACAACCGCGAGCGGCTGGGCTCGAAGATCGACGATCTCATCGAATGGCACTGACGCTCCGACGCCGGGCTCAAAAGCTCGTCGGTGTCCGCTCGGGTCGTACGCACAGGAGCAGGGACCGCGGCATCGCGGCGTGACTCGAGTGGTCGGCCGGGTGGCGATGCCGGGAGGTGACCGCAGGGCCTCACCGAGCCGACCCACCGAGCAGGAAGCACCACCGAACAGGGAGGATAGGCGGCACAACCAGCCGGATTCACCCGACGATCGTGCCGCCTCCTGGCGCTTCAGGTCAGGTCGTGATCACGGTGCAGGCGCTGACGCCCGGTGCGCCGTATACGTGGCTGAACGCGACCTTCGGTTCGCCGGGTACCTGCCGGGCGCCGGCGGCCCCGCGCAGCTGAGACACGTTCTCGTGGATCTGACGGAGACCCGACGCCCCGATCGGCTCTCCGTTCGCGATGCACCCGCCATCGGTGTTGACCGGCAGGCTGCCGCCGATGCTGGTCGCGCCGGTGCGCAGGAGCTCCTCCTGTTCGCCGTGCTTACACAGGCCGCATTCGGCGAGATGGGAGATCTCCGTTCCGCAGTCGGTGTCCTGGACCTGAGCAAGATCGACCTCGGCCGGGCCGATCCCAGCTGCCTCGAAAGCGGCGCGCGAAGCCTGCTCGGAGGGGCTCTCCGCCCGTTCTACCGCGAGCCACGGGCTGAAAACCTCGAACGAGCCGAACAGCCGCGAGCGTAGTTCCGCTGAGCGGAGGTAGACCGGTTTGTCGGTGTACTTACGGGCCCGGTCTGCTCGACAGAGCACCAGCGCCACCCCGCCCTCTCCCGGCGAGCAGAACATGTACTGGGTCAGCGGATGGCTCAGCATCACCGAGGCGTTGACCTCTTCCTCGCCGAGCGGGAGGCGACGCCAGGCATTGGGATTCAGCGACCCGTTGTAGTAGGCCTTGACCGCGACCTTGGCCAACGCGGAGCGGCTTATCCCGTGGTCATGCAGGTAACGCTGTGCCTTCAGCGCGAAGAACTGGGTGGTGAG
Organism: Pseudofrankia coriaricola; assembly: GCF_032027725.1. Lineage (NCBI taxonomy): Bacteria > Bacillati > Actinomycetota > Actinomycetes > Frankiales > Frankiaceae > Pseudofrankia > Pseudofrankia coriaricola. Next base: position 14,807 of record NZ_JASNFO010000136.1, read on the forward strand.
CATGAGACCGGTCTCGCCGTACCAGCTCCCGATCCCGAGAGTGGCCGGATCGGTGTCAAAGGCCCCCCGCGGGTGCTTGTCGAACCCGACGACTATTCCGAGGTCGTGGGCACCGGACCGGATGAGGGTGTCGGCCATGATGAGCGAGCTGCCACCGGTTGCGCACCCGTTGTAGACGTTGACGAACGGAAGGGCGGTCAGCCCGAGGTCGGACACGAGCGAGTCGGCGTCGCCGGCCGAGTGGCTGCCGCCCACGGCGAACTGAATATCCGCCCAGGACACACCGGCGTCTTTCAGCGCCTCCCGGACGGCATAGGCTCCCTGTTGCCGCCCGCTCACCCCTTCGTGACGGCCGAACGGATGTATGCCGATTCCCACGATGGCGACGTCCACGACGTGACCCCTTCCTCTGAAGAACGGCCTCGATGCCCCATGGCGACCGCGGGTTCCGCTTTAGCGGGCTGGCGCGAACGCGAAGGTGAGAACCTCGGTTCCGTCCGGGTCGCGCCGCAGCGGCCGGAGAACCAGCTCCATCTCGTCCCCGATGTGAAGGCGCTCAGGGTCGTTCTCGGTGAGCACCGCCTCCACGAGGACCGCGCCGGGCAGCTCGACATATCCGACGCCATACGGGACGAACTCGGCCGGGCCCGCGTAGGGCGGCTTGGGCCGGAAGCCCTGAACGGTGAACGACCAGAGGGTGCCACGGCGGGGCAGAATGCTGTCGGCCATGTCCACCCGGGTGCACTTTGGGCAGGACTCCTGCCGGGGGAACGTTGTCGTCCCGCAGGATCGGCAGCTGCTGCCGACGAGCCGTGGGCCGTCGTCGGCCTGGATGAAAAGTCCGTCGTCGATCAGTCGGCTCTTCGTCACGCCTCGTTTCCTCCTCCCGTGAGTCCGGGTCCACGCCTCATCCGGGTATCCCGCGATGTTGTGCCTCGCCCAGGTCGGCGAGGATCTCCGCCGTGTCCTCACCCAGTCTCGGAGCACGCCTGGGGGACGGAACATCGAACGAGGAGAACCGGAAGGGGCTGGTGGGGACGAGCGCGGTGACCCCCTCGTCACCGGAGACGGGTGCGAAGAAGTTCCGGGCCGCGAGGTGGGGGTCGTCGAACAGGTCCTCCGGCGCCTGCACCGGCCCGATGGGCAGGCCGCGCCGCTGCCCCTCGTGGTAGGCCGCGGCGGAGTCCATGAGGAGAAAGAACACCTCGATGAGGTCCTGCACGTGATGGAAGTTCTGCTGCCGGTGGGTCAGGTTCGAGTACTCGGCATCGGTCAGGTCCACGGCCAGGCCCAAGCTGTCCATCCATTCGACCAGAGCCTCCCACGGCTTCTGTTCGGCCAGGATGAGCGCGAAATAGATCCATCGGTCGTCCGCACAGCGGAACAGCGCCGGCTGAGTCATTTCCGGCTGTGCATGCCGACTGGTCTGCCGCTGCACCAGGACCTTGGGATAGAACCAGTACGGGTTCGCCAGCTCGCCGCTGACGGCGAGCGAACAGTGCATCGATACGTCCACCAGCTGACCGACGCCGGTCTGCTGTCGCTCGATCAACGCCAGCAACAGGCCACAGTGGGCAAAGCTCGCCGCCGTCTGATAGCCCTGGTTGCCGCCGGGCCTGATCGGCGGGATCGAGTGATCGTCGTAGCCGCAGCTCATCAGCGGGCCGCCGGCGGCGAGCCCGACCAGGTCGGATGTGCGGTAGTCGGCCCATGGCCCCTCCAGGCCGAACGGGGTGACCGACAGGACGATCAGGCGCGGGTGGGTCTCGAGCAGTTGCTGGTAGTCCAGCCCGGCCTCGGCGAGCTCGCTCGGCCGCAGGGTGGCCAGCAGGACGTCCGCCTTGGCGATCAGGGCCCGCAGGGCCGCTCGACCGGAGTCGGAACCGTCGAGGATGACGCTGCGTTTGCCGGCGTTGTAGGTCCAGAACGTCAGACTGGTGTCGACCCCGACGACATCCTTGGCGAACGGCCCGGTTCGCCTGGACCGCGATCCTTCCGGTGTTTCCACCTTGATGACATCGGCGCCGAGCTCGGCGAGCTGCTTTCCGGCCTGTTCGCCGGCGAGGTCATCGGCCAGTTCGACAACGACGAGCCCCGTGTACGGCGTGGCATCCCGGCCGTCGGTTTCGTTCATTTCTGGCCCTTCAGCTGGCCGAAATAAATGATCACATATATTTCTTCAGGACCGTCGCCCCGGCTAGATCGCGCCTACGGCGGCGAGCTCGCGCACCTCGTCGTCCGAGAGGCCGAGGATCTCGGTGAAGACGTAGGAGTTGTCCTCGCCGAGCAGCGGGGCCGAGCGCCAGTTGTCCTGCTCGATGCGCGAGAACCTGATCGGATTTCCTTCGAAGCGGGCCGGCCCTATCACGGGATGGTCGAGTTCGAAGAACAGGTCATAGTGCGCGACCTGCGGGTCGACCTCGTTCAGATCACGCGCATCCTGGACCGCCCCGGCACAGACGCCACCGCGCTGCAGCAGATGCATCACCTCGTGCGGCTCGCGACTTCTCGTCCACTCCGACAGGTGGGCGTCAAGCACATCCTGGTTGTCGAACCGGTTCTGCTGGCTCCCGAAACGGGGATCCGACGTCCAGGCCGGACCGCCCATGATGTCGACGAGCCGTTCCCAGTCGGTGTCGTCGAAGACCGCGATGGCGACCCACCGGTCCTCCCCGGCACACGGGTACACGCCATGCGGCGCGGCCCGCGGGTACTCCAGCCGGTTACCCGGCGGGAAGCCAGGGCGCCGGGTCGGCCGTGAGTTGACGGCGACGTCGAGCAGGTCGGGACCGAGCAGGCTGATGCCGGCCTCGACGGCGGAGACATCGATCTGGGCGCCCTTTCCGGTCGCGTTCCGCTGCATGATGGCCATGAGCAGCGCGGCGCTGTTGTAGTAGGCCGCCTGGTTGTCCATGTAGGAGAAGCCCCAGCCGGACGGTTCCCGGTCGGGAAGCCCACTGATGAACGTCAGGCCGCTGACCGCCTGAACAATCGGGCCGTAGCTGCGGTAGGAGCTGTACGGGCCGGTCTGGCCGAACCCGCTCATATGCGCGTAGATGGCCTCCGGGGAAAGCTCCTGGACCCGCTCGTAGGTCAGCCCCCATCGCTCCATGACCCCGGGAGCGAAGTTCTCGGTCACGACGCTGCTCTTCCCGATCAGCTTCTCGACCAGTTCGCGGCCCTGTGGCGACCGCATGTTGATGGTGACGCCGAGCTTGTTGCGGCAGTAGTTGTTGAACAGGCCGCCCTTGTTCGGGTCCGGGTTCGGGTCCTCGGCTCCGTAGGACCGGGGATCGTCCTTGTAGATGGGAAGGCGTCGCGGCGTGTCCAAGCGGGCACGGTTCTCGATCTTGATGACCTCGGCGCCGAAGTCGGCCAGCATTCGCGTGGCCACCGAACCGACGCCCATCCAGCAGAAGTCTGCTACCCGGATGCCGGAGAGCGGCCCGCGCCGTCCCCTCGGCCGCCGGTTGCCATCGTCGACCATCGGATCGGCACGCATCCCATCACCCTCAGACGGCATCCACGAGCGCGGCGGAACGTAGTCCAGGCCGCTTCCTATCCGCGGGGATCCGGTGGCCCCGCGCTCGGTGCGGTCACCCGAGAGGACCGCACCGCTCCCTTCATCCGTGGAGACCGGCCCAACCTCCACCTCGTCCTCCTCGTGGTCGACTGCGCAGATCGGGCGGCTGGCGACAGCGACAGCTCACCCCGGTGCCCGCGGAAACGGCTGAGCGGCCGACACTGGCCGGATGGGCGGGCGATGCGCCCGCGCCGTGTGACACGTTGCACTCTATTTCTCATGATGAAACACTGCAAGTCCCCGGGTGGCCATGCGACCGGCTGGCACCGGGAGCCCGGAGCGGCGGCGCCCCTGGCCACGGAGTACGGCCGCTGCCGCTGGCCCGGCAGGGGGAGTGCATCGATGACGGATCTTCGACCTCGAGCTATCGCCGTGCCGCCCGGTGCGCCGGCAGAGAGGACCAGGCCATGAGCGATGTCAACGGGGCCCTGCTCGCGGAGCCCCGACGAGCGGCCGGGCAGGCGGATCACCGACTCGACGGTCTCTGGACCGTAGTGACCGGTGGAAGCAAGGGGATCGGCCTCGGCATCGCGGAGGGCTTCGTCGCCGCCGGGGCGAACGTGATGATCGTTGCCCGTAACGCTGACGATCTCAATCGAGCTGGCGACGCGCTACGCCGGCGGGCGGGCGCCGACCAGGTCGTGCTGGCCGCCCGTGCGGACACCAGCGACACCGACTCGATCGAGCAGTTGTTCGGTACGATCCGGGCCGCCTTCCCCCGCCTCGACGTCTACGTCGCCAACGCGGGCAGCGGGGTCATGCGGCCATTCCTGGAGATCCCGATCGAGGAATGGAACCAGACCGTCGCGCTGAACCTCACCGGAACCTTCCTCGGCTGCCAGCGCGCGGCGCAGGCCATGCTGGCAGCCGGTGGACCGGCGGACAACGGGCCGGTGGACAACGGACCGGCGGACAACGGGCCGGTGGACGGCGGGCCGGTGGACGGCGGCGCGAACCGGGCCATCCTCGTCGTCTCGTCGATCCGCTCGCTCGGCGTCCGTCCCGGGCGTCTCGCCTATTCGGCCACCAAGGCGGCTCTCAACCAGCTCGTCCGGGTCGCCGCCTACGAGCTGGCCGGGCACCAGATCCGGGTCAACGCCCTTCTCCCTGGCATCACGGCGACCCCGTTGGCACTGGAGGGAAACCCGGAGGTCTTCGCCGAGGCGTCAGCGTCGGTACCGCTCGGCCGGGCGGGCACCGCGCGGGACATGGCAGCCGCGGCGGTGTACCTGTGCAGCCCGGCCGCCCGTTTCGTCACCGGCGTCAACCTCGTCGTCGACGGCGGCGAGTCCTTGTGGTGAGTGCCCCAGGGCTCCGCGACGAACCGGCGTGACCATGTTTTCCCAGGTCGGCCGTCCTAGGTCTGGAGAAGGAGACGACAAGGTGTTACGGGATCAGGCGGCGGGCGGCGACCGGTCGCTCGCGGGCAGGTTGGCCCTGGTGACGGGTGGTAGCCGCGGGCTTGGCCGGGAGATGGTGCTGGCCTTCGCGGAGGCAGGCGCCGACGTGGCGATCGTCAGCCGGAAGGCAGAAGCATGCGAGGCGCTTGCCGACGAGGTGCGAAAGACCACCGACGTCCGCGCCTTCTCGTACCCGGCGCACGTGGGCGACTGGGACGGCCTCGGCCGGCTGGTGGACACCGTCTACGACGAGCTCGGCCGACTCGACATCCTGGTGAACAACGCCGGCATGGCACCGCTCTACCCCAGCCTCGACCAGGTGAGCGAGGAGCTCTTCGACAAGGTCATCGGGGTCAACCTGAAGGGGCCGTTCCGGCTCACCGCGCTCGTCGGCGCCCGGATGGCCGCCTCCGGTGGCGGCTCGATCATCAATATCAGCAGTGTCGCGTCGGTCCGGCCCACGCCGACCGACCTCCCGTACGCCGCGGCCAAGGCGGGTCTCAACGTCCTGACCGCTGGCTTCGCCCAGGCGTTCGGGCCGTCGGTCCGGGTGAACACCATCATGGCCGGGCCGTTCCTCACCGACATCAGCAATGCCTGGGACATGCCCGCGTTCGAGCAGATGGCTGCCCGGTTCCCGCTGGGCCGGGGCGGTCGGCCAAGCGAGATCGTCGGTGCGGCTCTCTATTTCGCCGGACCCGCGTCGAGTTTCACCACCGGCGCGGTGCTCCCCGTGGACGGCGGCCAGGCGGTCGTGCCCTACGCCGGGTGAGGGGCACATCGGCTCACGGCCGGCAAGACCGGTACGCGGTCGACAACAGGGCGCACCGGCTGTCGTCCGCCTGCCACCGGGAGAGCATCCGGGGGCTGAGGCTAACGTGATGCGACGTTGCCGGGATGGGGCGGCCGTGACGCGGACAGTTGCCCGCCTGGCCTCGGCGTCAGGCCGTTCATGATCTGGGCTACCAACAGGGAGCAGACCTGGTCTGGTGAGAGCCGGCCTGGGGGCTGGTACCACGTGTACAGCCAGTTGATCGAGCCAAGCGCGCTGAGCGCTGAGATCTCGGTGTCGTCGCTGGCCAGCGCACCAGCCCGGACGCCCTCGTCGAGTGCGTCCGCCAGTTGACGTACCAGCGCCTCCCGCCGGCGCTCATGGTACCGGCGGAAGTTCGGCGTCAGTTCGTCGAAGTGGCGCATGACGATGGGCAGCGACCCGTGCCGGATCATGGTCTGTGTGTAACGGCGGAGAGCTTCGCGGACCCGGTCAGCGGGATCACCGGGCACGGCGAGGCCACCGCTGAGAGCATCCTCCGCATTGGTCGTCGCCTCGTCGCAGATCGCGTCGAGGAGTTCTGCCTTGCTGGCGAAGTAGTGGTACACGGTGGACTTCGTCAGGCCGACCCGGCTGCCGACCTCCTCGAGGGTGGCGCGGGAGTAACCGCGCCGACCGAAGATCTCTATGGCTGCCCGGATGAGGTCGTCGCGGCGGTTCGTCCCGTCGGTGCGGGGGGTTGGCGCGGCGGAGCCCTCCGCAAGTCGGCTGAGTGACCACGCTGCCTGAGCCTGGGTCAGCTCACCCCGCTCGACCGCCGCCTCAATCGCGCGCCTGACGGCCTCGAACGAGCTGCCGTTCCTGGCGTTCAGGTCTCCTCCTGACGAACTGTGCCCTGTCGTCCGTTGTTGGTATCGGGACCGGCGTGTGGTGACAGAGCGCTGCCGACCCTATCAGGAGTGCAGGTTCGCGCCGCTTCGGGCGTCGCAAGACCGGTGAGCGGCTGTTTCTCCAGCCGCCGGAACCATCCTGGAAAAGGACTGCGCCAGCCGTGGCATCCGGCGCGCCGCCGCATGCCGTCGGCCTGGCTGTCCCATCCGAAAGCCCCGACCGAAATCCTCGCGCCGGGCCGACCATCGGACGGTCGGAGGAACCATAGGCCACGTTGACAGACCCGTCAAGAGCGTGGGTAGGCCCGCCAGGAGATGCGTCGAGGACGCCCGCCAAAATTCCCCCTTCCCGTTGGCGCGGGCCCTTAGTAAACTCACGGCCGATCACCCGACCGACCGACGGTCGGGAGCCGGACCACCAAGGGAAGAGTGTCTTTGGTTGAGCCGGACAGGCAAAGGTCGTTCTCGCCGGAAAAATTGGCTGGCCTGGACCGGCCGGTTTCAAGGACAAGTTCAAGAAGCTGTGGGGTGTCCTCTGACACCGGCGGCCGCAGGTTGTGGCCGTGACACGGTTCCGTGACCCGGGCCGCGCCTACCTCACATCCGGCTTGGTCGTGAAGTACCAGGCCCGAATCGGTGAGCACGAACCGCGACGACATTGAGGGAGTCCCAGATGGGTGCTGCCCGACAGGGCCCGCCGGTTGACCTGTTGGTGATAGGTGGCGGCATGGCCGGCCTTACGGCTGCCGCGTGGGTGGCGCGGCACGGCGGCCGGGCTGTCGTCGTCGAGCGGGCGGGCACGCTCGGTGGCTCCGCCGCGCTGGCCGGTTTTGTCTGGACGGCGCCCACACTCGATGTTCTGCGCGCCGTCAATCCGCGGGGCGACTCCACCCTGGCCGCGGCCCTGGTGGAGGGCTTCCCCGCTGGTACCGAGTGGATACGGTCCCTGGGAGTCGAGTGCCGTCCGACGGTGACAGTGCTGCGTTTCGGGCGCGGGCACCAGGTAGATACCAACCACTACATCGGTGCGTGCGCGGAACTACTGCACGCGCACGGTGCCGAGGTGCTGACCGGGACCCAGACCCGATCGTTGCTGCTGGCCGACGGCGCCGTGCGCGGCGCGGAGTGCGTGCTTGCCGACGGGTCGACCCGCCGGATCGAGGCACGGTGGACGCTGCTGGCGACGGGAGGGTTTCAGGCGGACCCGGACCTGCGGGCCGAGCACATCCATCCGCGGGCGCGGGCGATCGAGCTGCGGTCCAACCCGTACAGCATGGGGGCCGGGCTTCGGCTCGGCCGGTCCGCCGGAGGCACCTTCGGCAAGGACGGAGCGGGCTTCTACGGCCATCTGATCCCGGCCGGGGTCGCCCTGGACAATCCGGCGCACTTCACCGACGTCACGCTCTACTACAGCGAGCGTTGTCTGTTGTTCAACCTTGGCGGCGAGCGTTTCGTCGACGAGACGGTGGGCGACCATCTGACGACGCTTGCCCTGCTGGAGCAGCCGGAGGCACGGGGGCTGCTGGTCGCCGACGCGGCGGCCTACCGAAGCTGGATGAAAGGGCAGTACGTCGAGGGCATCCCGGCCGTGAACACGTTCGAGATCTGCCGTCGGCGGGGCGCGCGGGCCGCGGTGGCCAACGATGTCGACGAGTTCGAGCTGATTCCGGAGGAGTGGGGCTACCCCGGGGCGAAGATCCGCGATGCGATCAACGCGTTGAACCTGGCCGCGCGCGGCGGGGACGCCTTGTCGCCGCCCCGGGAGTTCGACCGGCGTCCCCTGGACGAGCCTCCGTTCTACGTGATCGAGGCCGCCCCGGCCATCACCTTCACGTTCGGGGGGCTGCTCATCGATCGCCACGCGCGGGTGCGTGCCCGGGACGGGGATGTGGTGCCGGGCCTGCTGGCCGCTGGGGCGGACGCGGGCGGGCTTTACCACGGCGCCTACGCCGGCGGGCTGGCCCCTGCCCTTGTCTTCGGCCTCGCCGCCGCGCGGACCGCGCTCGCCGCTGAAGCGACACGGTGACAGGAAGACCACAGCGGCGGGAGAAGGCAGCGAGAAGAAACGCGGTCACAAGAGTAACGCGGTGAGGCCGCGATACCTGCAAGGAAAGGAGCCAGGCATGGCTGTTCGTGAGTATTCATCCTTCTACATCGACGGCGCCTGGAGCGCCCCTCGCTCCGATGCCGCGTTCGATGTGATCTCGCCGCGGTCGGAGGAGCGCATCGGGTCCGTCCCGGCCGCGACGACCGCCGACATGGACGCGGCGGTGGCGGCCGCGCGGCGGGCCTTCGATGAGACCGACTGGTCCCGCCGGCCGGCTGCCGAGCGCGGCGAGTTGTGCGCGCGGTTGGCCGCGGCGATCGCAAAGCGCGCGCCGGAGCTCGCCGAGCTGATCACCGAGGAGATGGGCACCCCGCTGCTACAGGCGCAGCTCTACCAGGCGGTGGCCCCCTCGGTGAGCCTGAACTACTACGCGCGGCTGGCGAGCAGCTACCGCTTCGAGGAGATGCGGGTCAGCGACCTGTCCCCGCTCGCCGGAGGCGAGGGTGGGGCGAGCGCGATCCCGTTCGCCGGGAAGAGCCTCGTAGTCCAGGAGCCGGTCGGTGTGGTCGCCACCTTCGCCGCGTTCAACTTCGCCCTCGCCTGCGCCGCCCAGAAGGCGGCGCCGGCGCTCGTCGCGGGCTGCACCGTCGTGCTCAAGGCGCCGGAGCAGGACCCACTGTCGTCCTTCGTGCTCGCCGAGCTGGTGGACGAGGTGGGATTCCCGCCTGGCGTGCTGAACATCGTCGCGGCGGGACCGGAGTCCTCCGAGTACCTGGTCCGCCATCCCGGTGTGGACATGGTGAGTTTCACCGGTTCGACCACCGTCGGAAGGCGCATCGGCGAGATCTGCGGCTCGCAGGTCAAACGGGCCGTCCTCGAGTTGGGCGGCAAGTCCGCCGCGATCATCTGTTCGGACGCCGACCTCGGGCTGGCGGTCCCCGCACTGATCGGCAGCAGTGTCGCCATGAACACGGGCCAGGCCTGTGTCGCGATGAGCCGGATCCTCGCTCCCGCCGCCCGCTACGACGAGATCGCCAATCGGCTGGCGGCAGCAATCTCAAGCCTGAAGGTGGGGGACCCGATGGAACCCGACACGGCGATCGGCCCGCTGATCACGGCGGCGCATCGCGACCGGGTCGAGGGCCACATCGCCAGGGGCCTGGCCGAGGGCGCCACCGTACGCGTCGGCGGCGGCCGTCCCGCCCACCTACCGCGGGGCTGGTACGTCGAGCCGACGCTGCTCACGGACGTCCGCAACGACATGAGCGTCGCCCAGGAAGAGATCTTCGGCCCGGTTACCGCCCTCATCCGCTACGAAGATGAGGAGGATGCGATCCGGATCGCCAACGACAGCCGGTTCGGCCTGGCGGGCACCGTCTTCACCGCGGATGCCCTGCACGGTTTCGAGATCGCCCGGCGGATCCGTAGCGGGACGTTCTCGGTGAACACCTACGTCTGCGATCTCAACAGCCCGTTCGGCGGCTACAAGCAGTCCGGGATCGGGCGCGAGCACGGCATTACCGCCCTGACGGAATACCTGCAGACCAAGACCATCTCGGTCGATCCCGCCACCGATCTGCCGGCCGAGATCCTCGCCGCGGCGGAAAGCGTCCCGGCGCCCGTATAGCCGGCCCGGGGCGCGGCTGGCTTACCGGCTGCGCCGCGGTTGCGCAACACCATCGACTCCGGACCGGAGGAAACAGTGACAAACCAACAAAGGCGCGGGCGGGTCGAGGGCAAGGTCGCGTTCATCACGGGAGCCGCCCGAGGTCAGGGGCGTTCCCACGCGATCCGCCTGGCCGAGGAAGGCGCGGCTGTGATCGCCGTCGACCTCTCCGACACGGCCAGCAAGGACATCAGCCGATTCTCGCCGTACCCCATGGCCACCGAGGCCGACCTCGAGGAGACGGCGCGGCTGGTGACGGCGACCGGACGCGACATCCTCACCCGTCACGTCGACGTCCGCGACCAGGAATCCCTCGACGCCGCGGTCGCCGCCGGGAAGGAACGGTTCGGCCACATCGACATCGTGAGCGCCAACGCGGGCATCGGCGGCACCTACGCCACCGCCTGCGAGCTGACCAGGGAGAACTGGCAGGCCGTCATCGACGTCGACCTCACCGGCGTCTGGCAGACAGCCAAAGCGGCGACACCCGTGATGATTGAGCAGGGTAACGGCGGATCCATCATCATCACGACCTCGACGATGGGCCTGAAGGGCCTGCCCAACATGGTCGCCTACATCGCCGCCAAGCACGGCGCCGTCGGGGTCATGCGCGCGCTCACACACGAGCTGGGCCCGTTCTCGATCCGCGTCAACGCGATCGCGCCCTGCTCCGTCGACACCGACATGATCTTCAACGACGCGATCTACCAGCTGTTCCGCCCCGACCTCACCGCACCCACCAAGGAGGACACCATCGACGCCTTCCAAGCCATGAACATCATGCCAGTCCCCTGGAACGAGGCACGGGACATCTCCGAGGCGGTGCTCTGGCTGGCCTCCGACGAAGCACGCCACGTCACCGGCATCGTCCTGCCCGTCGACGCCGGACAACTCGCGAAATAACCACCACCCAAACCGAGCGTCCGCGTCGGCGACCGCATCCGCCGGGCGACAGGAAACCGGGGCCGGGCATCCGCGCTCGGCCCCGCCGGCGGTCCAACCGCCGGGGCTTCCAAAGCGCCTGACCAGTCACTTCGCT
>NZ_JASNFO010000137.1:0-25452 GCF_032027725.1 Pseudofrankia coriaricola
CTCGAAGAGCAAGCCGCACTGCACGCATAAATTCTTCGGGAGTGGAGGGAATGAGCGCTCCCGTGATCGGGGTAGACGCTCTGTTGGCGCTGGTAGCGGCCGTCCGACGGCTGCGGGATGCGCAGATCGACGAAGAAAATGACGAAGAACCGGGAGGTTTGTTGCGATGTCAGGAAACACAGCTGTCCCCCCGGGGTGGCGGGCCCGGCGGTTGTCGTCCCACCGTGGGGGGCGTTCCCGGAGGTGAACCGGCTGGCCGTGCGGCGCCTGCTGGGCCTGCTGGTCGAGCGGGCGGTGGCAGGGTCGGCACCGACGAGCGGCGGGAGCGGGGGTGAGCGGGGTGAGCACGGCGGCCCTGCCGTGGGAGCGGGTGCACGGCAAGGTGCAGCCGCGGCACTGTGATCTTCTCGCGGCGGTGTATGTCCGCCAGTCCACCCTCGCGCAGGTCGAGCGCAACACCGAGTCGACCCGGGTGCAGTACGGGCTGGCCGAGCGGGCGGTGGCGCTGGGGTGGGACCGGTCGCGGGTACTGGTCATCGACGACGATTTGGGGTGCTCGGCGTCGGGGGTGGCCGACCGGCCGGGGTTCGCCCGGCTGGTCGCCGAGGTCGGGTTGGGCCACGTCGGCATCGTGGTGGGCGCGGAGATGTCCCGGCTGGCCCGCGGCGGCCGGGAGTGGCACCAGCTGCTCGAGCTGTGCGCTCTGTCGGGGACGCTGCTGGCTGATACGGACGGGGTCTACGACCCCAACGACCACAACGACCGACTGCTGCTGGGGCTGAAGGGGACGATCAGCCAGGCCGAGCTCTACCTGATCCGGCAGCGGATGTCGTCCGGGCGGGTGAACAAGGCCCGGCGCGGGGAACTGGCGCTGGAGCTGCCGGCCGGGTATGTGCGCCGCCTCTCGGGGGAGGTGGTGCTCGACCCCGACGAGCAGGTCCAGGCCGTGGTGCGCCTGGTGTTCGAGCTGTTCGAGCGGCTCGGCACGGTGAACGCGGTGCTGGCCTACCTGGCCGACAACCACATCCAGGTCGGGGGGCGTCTGCACCACGGGCCCCGGCGCGGGGAGCTGACCTGGCGCCGGCCCAGCCGGGCCGGGATCCAGAACATGCTCCACCACCCGGCCTACGCTGGTATCTATGCCTACGGCCGCACCGGCCTGGACCCCCGGCGGCGGCAGGCCGGGCGGCCGGACACCGGGCGGGTACGCCAGCCCCGCGAGGACTGGGTGGCCTACCTGCCCGGGGTGCTGCCGTCCTACATCAGCGTCGAGCAGTACGAGCGGAACATGCAGCGATTGGACGCCAACCGGTCCTGGGCGCGCAGCATGGGCGCGGCGCGTAACGGCCCGGCCCTGCTGAGCGGGCTGGTGGTCTGCGCCCGCTGCGGCAGGAAGATGGCGGCGCACTACCGGCGGGGGCCGGGCAGCAGGCAGCAGCCGGTCTACGTCTGCTCCCGCGACAAGATCGAATATGGTGCCGAGCGGTGCCAGCAGCTGGCCGGCGGCTGCGTGGACGCCTACGTCACCGCGCTGCTGCTGGCAGCCGTGGCCCCGGCCGCACTCGAGGTCTCCCTGGCGGCGGCCGAGCAGGTCGAGGCGCAGCGGGCGCAGGTGGACCGGATCTGGCGGCAGCGCCTGGAGCGGGCTGACTACGTCGCCGACCGGGCCCGCCGCCAGTACCAGCTGGCCGAGCCGGAGAACCGGCTGGTCGTGCGCCAGCTGGAGAGGGACTGGGAGGCTGCGCTGGCCGAGCGCCAACGCCTGGGTGAGGAGTACGACCGCTTCGCCGCGGCCCGCCCGCGCACCCTCACCGCAGCCGAACGCGAGCACATCCGCGCCCTGGCCGCCGACATCCCCGCGCTGTGGCACGCGCCCACCACCGCCGACGCCGACCGCAAACAGCTGCTGCGCCTGCTCGTCGAGCAGGTCCGCGTGGAGGTCCTCGATACCAGCGAGAAGGTGAAGGTGCAGGTGACCTGGGCCGGGGGCCACCGCAGCGACGGCGAGGTGGTGCGGCCGGTGGCCCGCCTGACCCAGCTCAGCTACTACCCGCAGCTGGCCGCGCGGGTCCGCGAGCTCGCGGCCGCCGGGCAGAACGCCACCCAGATCGCCGACTGCCTGAACCGGGAGGGCTTCCGCCCGCCCAAGAGGCGGGCCTGCTTCGGACCGCAGGCAGTCCGCGACCTGATGGGCACCCTCGGCCTGACCGAACCAGCCACCCAGCGCCACACCAGCCCGCCGCTGGGCGAGCACAAGTGGTGGCTGGCCGACCTCGCCCGCGAACTCGACATGCCCCAGGTCACCCTCTACACCTGGATCGGCCGCGGCTGGGTGGACGCCCACCGCCACCCCGACGCCCCCCGCAGATGGGTCCTGCACGCCGACCCCGCCGAGGTCGAACGGCTCCGCGCCCTGCACCTGATGCCCAACGGGGGACACACCCGCCGGCCCTGGCTGGCCAACCAGCAGGCCACCACGAACACCGACATGAACACAGAACCGGAAGGAAACACCCACGATGCCAGCGAGTCGCAGTTATAACAGCACTGCGGCTTGCTCCTCTCGACCCAGTCCCGGAGTCGGTAGATCCGGTAGACCTCGGCCGCGTCCGCCTCGGCCCTCGAGAGGTTGGTGGCCATGAACCAGGTCGAATCGGCGGTGAGCGCTGTCGGGTCGGCGGTGGCGGCGATCAGGCGGGTGCCCTGGGCCGGTCCGTAGCAGGGGCCCAGCTCCAGCTCGGCGACATAGCGGGCCAGCGGTCGGTTGTGGCTGTCGGTCAGTACCAGGCGCCGCCAGGCTTCCAGTGGCAGGCGGGCGGCGGCCTCGGCGGGGGTGAACGCCGGCGGATGGGCGGGGTCGGCGACGAACTGCCAGGTGCCGTGGCGGGGGCGTAGGGCCAGCACGTAGCGGATCCTGGCCGTCCGCAGACGCCCTTCCAGCTTCGGGTTCTCGCCGTAGACGCAGTCGGCCACCACCGCGCGGAACGGCACACCGCCAGCCTGGGCCTGCTTGATCAGGTCCCAGGCCAGCTCCGGCTTGGTGGCGAACGCCGGGTCCGCTTTGCCGGCGGGTAGTCGGGAGGCGGGCCGGTAGGGCCGCACCCCCAGCGGCACGTGCCGGCTGCCGTCAGCCCAGTGGCTGGTGACCGAGACGACGCCGTTGGCGGTGCGGCCGAGCTTGCCGATGTACTGCTGGGCGGCCAGCACGATGCCATGGCCGCGTTTGCGGTCCCCGGTCTCGTCGATGATGAGCACGCCGTTGCCATGCGGCCCCAGGTCCGGGTGCCGACGCCACAGGTCCACCCGCCGTGCGCCCAGCGCGTCGGGATCCCACGGGGCGTCGTGCAGGAAGTGATGCAGCCGCTGCCGGTCAGCACCGGGAACCAGAGCGGCAAGCTCCGTCAACGTCTTGTTGCGCTCCCGGGGCAGCAACAGACCGATCAGATAGTGCCGCAGCGCCGTGCGCTCAGCCACACGGCAGAACAGGTCATCGAAGTCGCCACAGAACCGGTCGATCGCCTCCGCCGTCGGCGCGGTCGGCTTGCGAGGTGTGGCCATCGGGCTCCCCCGAAACGGCCCAGCCAGACACCACAACCGTACGTCCACCTGCCCCGACCTGACCAACCAGCGACCAGCCACAGCCCCACAGGGCGGCCCCTCTCACCGCCACCCCGAATCCGCCGCCGACGCGGGCCGCACCGGTCCGCCCGGCATCCCGGTGACCTGGCCGCCGCGGCGCGCCTGGCTGACCCTCGGTGGGCGAAGCTCCGCGACCGCGCACGGCGATTGCCTGGCCATGCCCCGGGTATGGCCGATGCGTCTGATCCGGGTCGTGTTTTCAAGATCGACATGCGGTCGGTCTTGCTTGACGAGATAGTAGTTTTGTCCGCGGTGACGCAGTGGCTGCGGTCTGGGAACGGACGACTGGGTTGCGGATGGTGAGGTGATGGTTTGTGGCGGAGATCGTCATACCCGGTGTGGTTGTGAGGGAGGAGGCGGCGCGGAGCTCATACTCGGTCGTCTATCGGGCGGAGCGGGCCGGTCGACACTATGCGGTCAAAGTCCCGGTCCGGGCGGTAGCCTACGACGAGCGTACGGCGTCTGTTTTCGCCCGTGAGGCAACAATTCTTGCGTGCATAAATCACCCGAATATAGCCACGGTCCGGGCCGCCGGGCGGACGGCTGACTATCCATATCTCGTCATGGATTTCGTCGAGGGTGAGCCGTTGGAGTCACGGATACGGGCGGGACCCCTGGGCGTCATCGACACCACGCGGATCGGGCTGGACGTAGCCTCGGCGCTGTCCGAAGCGCACCGGCGGGGTCTGGTTCACCAGGACGTCAAACCGGCGAATATCCTGATCAGTCCAACCGGAGATGCGACGCTGCTGGACTTCGGCTTGATGACGCGGGCCGGCCGGCAGCGCGATGACGTCGCGGTCGGCACGATTGTCTACAGTGCCCCGGAGCAAACAGGCATGTTGCACCGGGAGGTTGATGCGCGCGCCGACCTCTATGCTCTGGGAGCAGTGCTGTACCACTGTCTGGCTGGCTCGCCGCCGTTCCAGGCATCCGACACTGCTGAGCTGATGCGCATGCACGCTGTCGCGGCGCCGCGTCCACTGGTCCAGGTGCGCGCGGACGTTCCTGACGGCCTCGCCGCTGTGGTGGCCCGGCTGCTGGCCAAGGACCCGGACGATCGCTACTCGTCGGCCTTGGATGTCGTCGCCGCCCTCACCCCGCTCGCCGCCCTCGTTCCGCTCGGCCCTGGCACACCGACGCCGCCTGTCAGGGCGGGCGGGGCGTGGACCACCGACCACTTGATCGGACGTCGGCGTGAGCGCGCGCTGCTGCGGCGGTCCTGGGCGCATTGTCTCGAGGGCGGTCGTGGTGTGGTGACGGTCACCGGGCAGGCCGGCGCCGGCAAGACCGTCCTCATTGAGGATCTGCTCGCCTCGCCTGGTCTGGTGGCCGGACGCCCGGTGCTGCGTGGTCGGTGCGCCGCGCACGCCTCCGTTCCGCTCGTCCTGTTGGGCGATCTGATCGGCAGCTATGTTCGCGAGCTTCAGTCCGTGCCCGAGCCACGGCGGCGGGAATTGTCCGACCGGATCGTGGCCGCCGCGGGGGCCGATGCGCCGAGCCTGGCCCGACTGCATCCCCTTCTCGCCCGCATCATCGAGATGGATGCCCCGGCTGTGGCGGGGGCGGTGGGCGGGCCGGAGGTCGGCGATCTGCGATTCCGCTCGGTCGTGGTCGGGTTTCTCAGCCGGCTGGCGAGGCTGTCCGACGGGATGGTCATCTGGGTGGACGACGCCCAGTGGCTAGGGCCGGCGGACCGGCGGGTCATCGAGGACCTCACGGCGTCCGTCGACACAGCGCCACTACTGGTCATCAACTCCACCCGGGACCCGTCGCTGCGGATTGCGGCTGGGCGAGCGACGAGCTGGGACGTCGCGCTGGGTCCGATGGACACCGCCGAGGTTTCCGAAGTGATCGACTACTACCTCGGTGAAGTCACTGACGAGGCCTTCGCGCGTGAGGTTGCCGTGCGCTCGTCGGGCAATCCGCTGGCGGTAGTCGAGTACGTGCGAGCGGTGATCGACGCTGGGCTGGTGCGTCCCGACTGGGGACGTTTCGTCCTTGACCGGTCCGGCCTCGACTCGTTGCCGCTGCCGGTGGAGGTCCTTGACCTGATCCGCCGCCGGGCGGACACGCTCAGCCCCAGCGCCGTATCGGTCCTCGGTGCCGCCGCGGTGATCGGCCGGCGGTTCGACCTCGCGTTGCTGTCGGCCGTGAGCGCGAGCACCGCCGCCGCGGTCGCGCGGGCGATGGCTGAGGCCGAAGCGCACCAGCTGGCCGCGCCCAGCGGGGAGGGAATCTGGTCGTTCGTGCACGACTGCATGCACGAGGCACTGCTGTCGACGATGGACGCGGCGGCGCGGCAGACGGTGCATCGACGCGTCGTCGATGTCCTGGAAGCCGAGACGGGAGGACAGCAACGCCCGTACGAACTCGCCCGGCATGCGATCGCCGGGGACGTGGCCCCGAAGCGCCGTTTCCGGCTGACCGCCGCGGCGGCGGCGGCGGCGCTCGCCGCTCCGGCGCCATATGAGGCGGTCACGTTCTACCGTGCCGCGTGGACGGCGGCCACCGAGGCGGGCCTCGAGCCTGACGCCGACTTCGAGGAGGGGTTCGCGTTCGCCTGCGCGCGCACGGTCCAGCCCGAGGACGCGCGGATGCACTTCGCCCGCGCGCTTGGCGGGCAGCGCGATCCCCGTCGGCGCGCGGGGATTTTGCTCGAGTTGGCCTGGGTCGAGTTCGGCGAGTTTCGCGTGGCTGCCGGGCGGGAGTACGTCCACCGGGGCCTGGCCGAGATCGGCCGCGGCCTGCCTCCCAATCCGGCGGCGATGGCGGCGGTCAGCGCGGGCCGATGGGTGGTCGGCATGGCCTGCCGGTCGCGGTGGACCGGCTTCGGCGGGGCCCGTGGCGACACCAGGAATCTGCACGAACTCCGACGCCGCCTTTACGAGATCGGCGTCCTGTGTGAATGGTTCTGCGGGCGGCCGGGACCGGTGCTGGCGTTCATGATGTCGGCCGTGACGCCCAGCCAGCGGCTCGGGTCGGGGGAGACGTACATACTCGGTCACCTTGTCTCGGCCCTTGTCGCGGCGGAGCTCGGACGTAGCCGAGCCGTGGTGCGTGACCTCGGCTGGTTGCGGGGGCTCGCGGAGGAGAGCAACGACCCGGTGCTGCGAACGAAGGTGGTCCTCTACACCTGCGGGGTGCTGGTGTTTATGGGCCGCAATGTCGAGGCGGAGCCGGACTTTGCGGATGTCTTTCGCCGTGAAGCCAGGTGGATGGAGACTTCCTACTTCGTCGCCAGTTATATGGTCCTGATACTTAGTCTCGTTCTGCGGGGCTGTTTTCGAGAGGCCTGGGATGTTTGTGAGGCGCCGCTGGGGGCAGCGGGAGGCGACCGCATACGGGAGGAGCTCACGTTCGTGCGGGCGCGGCTCGCACGGATACTCGGCTACCCGCCGGTTGCGCATCCCGGCCTAGCCGCCCTCGCCACCGAACCCGCGTACGAACGGTTCCGTCGCTACATGATCTGTCATCAACTCGTCGAACTCGAGGTCGAGGACGGCGAATTCGGCCCAGCCTTCGACACAGCGGTCGCCGCCGGGGACGCTGTCGGTCTTCGTCCATTCCAGGTGCCCCAGTTCTTCCGGTCTTTCTGGGTCGCGAAGGCGCGGGGACGCCTCGAACAGGCGCGCGGCACGCCGCCCGGGCCGGAACGGACCCGGCGGGCCCGGATCGCGCGCCACGCCCTGCGTGAAGCCCGCTGGGCGGCGACCTACCCACCGTTAGCGGCCGAGCTGCGGGTGCTGCGGGCCATGGAACGCCAACTCGCTGCCGACCACGACGCGGCGCTGGACCTCCTGGACGCCGCGGAGCGCCGAGCGCGCGATCTTGATCTGCCGCGCGTCCGTTTCGACGCGCTGCTAGAACGGGCCCGGTGCCTGCGCGCGCAGGGCGACACCGACCGCGCCGAGACCGAAGCGGAGCTGGCCGCCCAGCTCGCCCGACGCCGCGGCTGGGTCGGTCGGGAACGCGCAGTGTTGCGCGAGTTCACGGCTCTCGAGCAGAGATCATTCCCGGAGGGATTCACCCGCGGGTCGACATTCGTCGAGTCCAGCCGAGACCGCCGCCGCCTCGACGCGGTCCTGCGGGTCGGTACGGCGGCCAGCGGGCATCTGGCCCCGGAGTCCGTCGCCGCCGTGGCTCTCGACGAGATCATCGGCATCTTGGGTGCGGACCGGGCGCTGCTGCTGCTGCCCGACGGCACGCCCGGCTCAGATCAGCCCGGTTCCGGTCAGTTACGGCTCTACGCCAGCCGCACCGCGAAGCGCGCCGGCGACGACGAGGCCGAACCCGAGAGCGAGGCCGAATCCGAGGCGGGCAACGGCGGGCTCACCCGGTTCGCCACAACGGTCGTCGAACGGGTGCTCGCCGAGCAGCGGCCGCTGGTCGTGACTGGTACGGACGAGGGTGCGGCCCTGGGATCGGAAAGCGCTGTCCAGTACGGCCTGCGCAGCATCCTCGCCGCGCCGATCCCGTTCGACGAGCAGCGCAGCGGCGTCATCTACGTTGACAGCCGAGTCGCCCGCGGCCTGTTCACCACAGAGGACGCCCAGATCCTCATCCTCCTGGCGCGACAGGTCGGACAGTCACTCCACACCGCCGAGACGGCCCAGTTGCAGGCGCTCGTCGCGGCGGAACGACGCCAGCGGGAATTCGCCGAGACACTGCGCACCGTCACCGCGCGGGCG
This sequence comes from Pseudofrankia coriaricola, assembly GCF_032027725.1. Lineage (NCBI taxonomy): Bacteria > Bacillati > Actinomycetota > Actinomycetes > Frankiales > Frankiaceae > Pseudofrankia > Pseudofrankia coriaricola. The sequence continues at coordinate 8,331 of NZ_JASNFO010000137.1, forward strand.
ACGGCGACGCTCGACGCACGGGAAATCCCCGGTCAGGTGCTGAGCGCGGCCAAGCCGATCCTGCCGTTCGACGCTGCCTGGGTCATGACCCGCGTGTCCGGCACCATCCGGGTCGACTCGACCCACGGGGACGTCGCCGAGGTCGTCGTCGGCACGGAACTCGTCGTCCCCGACGACTGGCCACTGCGGGAAGCCTTCGACAGCACCCGAGTAGTAGCCGCCGACGACGACACCACGGAACTGCCCGGCCAGCGGCATCCGGCGTCGAGCTGGCTGGCCGCGCCCCTGCCGCTGCGCCACAACGCCGACATCGTCGTCGTGCTCGCCTCCCGCACGCCGGGCTGCTACGGCGAGACGCACATCCAGACGGCCCGTACCGTGATCGAGCAAACCCTGATTGCCTACCGGAACGCGCAGCTGTTCGAGGAGCTGCGCCAGCACGCATCCACCGACCCGCTGACCGGACTCGCCAACCGGCGGCAATTCCTCGAGCAGGCCGAACACGCCATCAAGCGCCGCGCCGCCGCCTGCCAGCCGGTGAGCGCGGCGATGATCGATGTCGATCATTTCAAGCGGGTCAACGACACCCACGGACACGCCGTCGGTGACGCGGTCCTGGCCGAGATCGCCCAGCGCATCCGGGCCTGCCTGCGCGAGGAGGACGTCGTCGGACGCGTGGGCGGCGAGGAGTTCGCCGCGCTGCTGCCCGGGCCACTGCCCATCGCCGAAGCGGTCACCGAACGGCTGCGGCGCGCGGTGGCCAACGACCCGATCGACACCTCCGCCGGCCCACTCAACGTGCACGTAAGCGTCGGCCTGACCCTGCTGTCACCCCACGACAGCGGCCTGGCAGATCTTCTAGCCCGCGCTGACCGCGCGCTGTACTCGGCCAAGCAGGCCGGTCGTGACCGCGTCGTCGTCCAGATCCGATCATGAGTTCGCAGTTCTGTTTCGAGCATGTCCATGGCGCGATGTGCCCGGTGGTCTCAAGAACTCGATCGACTGGGCGTCTCGCTTGAGGAGGTCTTGAGGAGGTTCGGTCCTGACCGAGCGCACCGCAGACGTGCGATTGTAGTCGCGTCCTCAACAGTCTAGGCTTGGAGTATGCCGGTCGGGCGCCTTCAGTCGGTGGGCAAGCGATGCCCCCCGCATCGCAGCGGCTCCGGAGGCATTCGACGTGTGACAACACGTTCCGCTACGTCCCCGACGGCACGCCACCCCCAGGAGCACCCGGCAGAGGGCCGAACGCACACGCAACTGTGCGACGACCGGCGGCGCACAGGCCCCACGCTGACCACCGTCTGAATGATGCCCCGGCTCGGTCCCTCAGTCTTGACCGTCGGGAGTCTTGACCGTCGGGACCAACGAGGAACGGGAGAACGGAAGAAGAGGGAGAACGAGTGGACTTCACACGGCTCGGTACGACAGGCCTCCGCCTGTCCAGAATCGTACTCGGCGGCGCTACCTTCGGAGAGCTCGCCGACCAGGCGGAGGTTCGGGAGATCGTCGCCCGCGCGCTGGACCTCGGCATCGTCGCGTTCGACACCGCGTCCGTCTACGGCAACGGCGACAGCGAACGCTTTCTCGGGGCTGCGCTGGGCAGCCGCCGCGACGACGTCGTCCTGATGACCAAGGTGGGCCTCCGCGCTGGCGATGACGAGCTGGCAAACCTCGACCTGGTGAGCGGCCGGGCGGCGTTCTCGGAACGCTGGTCGCGAGGGATCCCGCCGAACTCCCACGGACTGTCGCGCATCAACATCATTCGGTCCGTCGAGGAGTCCCTTCGTCGCCTCGGGACCGACCACATCGACGTCCTGGCCCTGCACTACTGGGACCAAAGCACGCCGATCGAGGAAACGCTGCGCGCGACCGACGACCTCGTCACCGCGGGCAAGGTGCGGTACGTGGGGTCGTCGCTGTTCCAGTCGTGGCAGCTCTACAGCGCCCTGTGGACAGCTGACCGGATGGGGCTCCACACAATCGTGAGCCAGCAGGCCCCGCTCAACGCCCTGTCTCGCGGTCCGGAGAAGGAACTGTTGCCCGCGTGCGCCGCCGCTGGGGTGGGTGTGCTCGCGTTCCAAGCCATGGCGGGAGGCATGCTGACCGGTCGCTTCCACCAGGCCGAAGCACCAGACCCGGGCTCGCGATTCGCGCATCGCAAGCTCCTGCAGGACCAGTACTGGAACGACGAGACTTTCGCCTGCGTCCGCGCCGTCGAGAAGATCGCCGCGGACCACGGGACGACGACATCGGCGGTCGCCGTGGCCTGGGTCCTCTCCCGTCCCGCCGTCAGCGCGACGATCCTCGGTGTCGATCGAGCCGAGCAGGTCGCCGGGCTTGTCGGAGCGGTCGCCACGGACGTCGACATGCCGTCGGCGGTAGCGGCGGTCGACGACCTGACGCCCCCGCAGATCAAAGCACCGTACTAGCCGATCGAGGCTCGGGCCTCTTGGTGCGCGCCGGCCTTCTCGACGGGAGGCAGGCCGGCGCAGCGCCCTCAGGACGACCGGTGTCGGTTAGGCCAGCTGGGGCTGGCTGTTGTCGTGCGCCGCGGCGCCTCGCGCGGGGCATCGACGGTCACCGTTCGAGAGCCGAGCGACCGATCGCGATCAGTTCCTCGGGCCGCACCAGCTTGACCCTAGGCCGCCCCTGCTGCCGTCCGGCGTCCAGCTCGAATGCCTCGATGGCCTGCGCCCCGTTGAGACCGATCGACTCAGGGAGCAGTTCCTCAAGTCCGTCGAGCGCGACGGTCGGGGTGCTGAGCCGCCCTCTCAAGAAGTCCTCGAGAATCGAGGACACGGTATCCTGGGCGCACTTCTTGTTCGTCCCGATGACGCCGGTGGGGCCGCGCTTGATCCATCCGGTGGTGTAGACACCGGTCATGTGGGTTCCTTCGACCGACTCCAGCGCCCGTCCGTGGTCGTTCGGGATGATCCCCCGCGCCTCGTCGAACGGGACGCCGGGAGTGGAGGTGCCCCGGTAGCCGACCGCTCGGAGGACCAAACCGCACTCGAGGGTCTCTAGCCGCTCCGTGGGCTGGACCGTCATGGCCGCGCCCTCGGCCGCGAGCTTGTTCTCGACGAGCCGGATGCCCTCCACCTGGTCCTCGCCCAAGAGGTCCACCGGGGAGGCGAAGAATTTGAAGACGACACGACGGGCGGCGGTCGGTTGCCTCGTCGAGAGCTCGCGCAGGATCTCGATCTTGAGCGCGCGGCTGAAGGCCGCGTTGTCCGACGGCGCGACGTCCTCGGACGGCGAACCGAGGTGCGTGCCGTCCACGACGACATCGACGTCGGGGCGCTGAGCCAGGCCGAGGAGCTCGGGTGAGGAGAAGGCCGCGTCGCCCGGCCCCCGCCGACCGACGACCACGACTTCACGGATGTTCGACTCGCGTAGCGCCGCCAGCGCGTGGTCCGCGATGTCGGTCTGCGCGAGGTCGTCGACGTCGGCGGTCAGGATCCGCGCGACGTCGACGGCGACGTTGCCGTTGCCCAGGACCACCGCGCGCTCGGACGACAGGTCGAAGGTGCGGTCGGCGTGGTCGGGGTGCCCGTTGAACCACGCGACGAAGTCGGACGCAGCGTGGCTGTTCGCCAAGTCCTCGCCGGGGACGCCCAGGCGCTTGCCGGTGTTGACCCCAACCGCGTAGACGACGGCGTGGTAGCGGCGCATGAGCTCCTCGTGGGAGATGTCCTGGCCGACCGCGACGTTGAAGAAGGCCCGCAGCCCGTCGCGCTGCATGGTCCGCGCGAAGGTCCGCTGGACCCCCTTGGTCTTCTGGTGGTCGGGTGCGACCCCGAACCGCACCAGTCCGCCGGGCGTGCAGAGCTTCTCGAACATGTCCACACGCACGGGCACATCGCCCTGAGCAAGCAGCGCCTCGGCCGTGTACAGGCCAGCTGGGCCGGTGCCGACGACCGCGACCCGCAACGTTGCCGGGTCCTCGGCATCGGCTGCGCCTTCGGTGCTGACCGCAGCCGCGCCCGGCACCAGCCACGGGGTGGGGTCCATGTTCGACCTGGCGCCCGTGGCGGCGAAGTAGACCTTGTTGATCTCCTGGTACCGCGCCGTCGCCGGTGACAGATCCGAGTCACGGCTGATGGCGTCGACGGGGCACACCTCGAGGCAGGCGCCGCAGTCGATGCACACGTCGGGGTCGATGTAGAGCATCTCGGTCGTGGCGTAGTCGGGGTCGTTCGGGGTCGGGTGGATGCAGTCGACCGGACAAACCGGTACGCAGGCTGCGTCGTTGCAGCAGTTCTGGATGATGACGTGCGGCATGGTGTCTGTGTCTCTCTGGCGCGCTAGTGGGCGGCCGGAGCGCAGTCGGCCGCGTCCAGGTCGCTGGTGGAGGTGGCACATTCCGCGAGGGGCACGAGCGCGACGGGGATGTTGCTCATCAGCGGCTGACCCGAGTACCGCTCGAACACCCGGTCGTTGGCCAGTAGGCGGCCGATGCTCGCACCCCTGGCCGGGTCCTCGTCCTCGTCTGGGAGACCGCCGAAACCGTGGGAGAGCGACACGATCTTGCGTCGCAGCGTGTCGTCGGCGTCGGCGATGGCGCGTACCGAGGCCCGTTCCGAGCGGACCTCGACCAGGTCGCCGGCCTCGATGCCCAGCTCGGCCATGTCGGCGGGGTGTATGTAGAGGGGGTTGTAGGTCGGGTAGTCGGCCGGGATCGCGTAGGTCGGGGTGTTCCAGACGTGCCGCAGCCGGCGCGAGGTGACCCGGAACGGGAACCGCGGGTCGTCCAGCGCGTCGGACTGTCCGGTGGCGACCTCGTTCAGGTGACCCACCATAAGGGGGTTGCCCACATCGAGGCGTCCGGTCCAGCCGGGGTCCTTGGCGGCGACCACGACGTTGTGGTCCTCGCGGGTCACGCCGCCAGGCGTCGCCCGAATCTCCTCGAGCGGGACCCGGCTACCGGCGAAGGTCAGGTCGAGCATCTCCTCGCTCGTGGGCTCGGCCGACATGTCGAGCTTGACCGGCTCCGTGCCGGGCGCCGCGCCCTCCTTGCCAACGCCGGGGTAGACCTCCAGTCCGACGCCCACCTTGCCGGCGAGCCGGAAGAGGATCTGCCACATCTCTGCCAGGTCGGAGTCGGCCGGACGCTGCACGACAGGCGGGGTGTAGCGGGCGAACGGCTTCGCGAAGCCCCACACGGAGTTGAAGAGGGGGAGGAAGTCGGCCAGCGCGTTTGTTCCCGGGACTTCGTAGGGCAACGTGGTGGGGAGTACGTAGTCGGCCAGCCGGGCCGTCGTGGTCATCTGCACGTCCACGTGGACCAGAAGGTCCAGGGAGCGCAGCGCCTTCACCGTCTTTAGCTGGTCGGGCCAGCTCGTCGCGGGGTTGCCACCGATGCTCAGCAAGGCCCGGACCTGGCCCTCGCCGGGGGTGAGGATCTCGTCGGGCAGTGCCGCCGTCGGCCGGCCAGCGGCGGAGCGGACGAGTCCGCGCACCCGCATCTGGTCGCTCTCGGTGAAGGCAGGCCAGGGAGCCAGCGCCTGCGCCTTCGGCTGGGCGTAGGGCAGGAAGGAGATGGGACTGACCAGCGGCTCGCCGTCCCGCAGGTGGTGGCCGGTCACAGTGTCGAGGCACTTGACAAGGTATTCGACCAGGGTCGACCATCCGCTCATGCTGGGACCGGTGCCGGCGATCACGTAGCCGCGTCCCGCGCTACCAAACAGACGCGCCGCCCGGACGAGCTCAACGGCGTCGATGTCGGCGCGTCGGGCGACCACGTCAGGGGTGAACGGCGCGACCGCGGCCCGCAGCGCCTCGACCCCGTCGACGTTCTCCGCGACGAACTCGCGGTCCCACAGGTCCTCCTCGAAGACCACCCGTAACATGCCGGCCAGGATCGCGACGTCCTCGCCCGGCTTGGGGGCGAGGTGGATCGCCGCGCGCTTCGCGGTCTCGGTCCGACGCGGGTCGATCACAATCAGCTGGCCGTTGCGGCGACTGAGGTCCCGGATGAAGTCGGCGGGCGGTCCGGCCTGGTGCTGGTGGCTGACCAGCGGGTTGCAACCGACCACCATGACGACGTCGGGCTCGAGTTTGTGTCCCTCCGGTGCCATCCACACGCCGTGGAGGGCCGTGGAGATGGCCTTACCTGGCTGGTCTATAGTCAGCACGTTGTAGGCCTGCGGCGCGTCGATCGCAGCCATGAATGCCTCGGCCATCGCCATGTTCGAGGGGTGGTCCTCGGGCAGGTGGTTGCCCCAGTACATGGCCACAGAGTCGTTGCCGTGCTGCTGTCGCAGCTCCTGTAGCCGCTCGGCGATCTCCGACAGCGCGTCGTCGAGCGAGATGCGCTCGAACTCACCGTTCGGCATCCGCTTCAGCGGATGGGTCAGGCGATCGGCGTGCCCGTACAGGTTCTTCGAGTTGCGCCCCTTCACGCACGTGTAGCCCTGGTACAGCTCAACTGTCGGGTCCCCCGTGACCTTGGTGATCCGACCGTCGTCGACCGTCACGAGGGTTGGGCAGTAGATCTGGCAGGTCCGGCACACGGACTGATGAACGACAGACATCGCTTCTTCCCTCGCAGCTGTGAGGCTCGGCCTATCCGTGACAGCCGAACGCGGAGGCTACATGGACCGACGCACCCTGGACGTCAGTGCAGCAAACCCATATGGACCCCCGGTGTGGACCTCTGGCGCAACGGGGCCCTTCGACGGCGCGAGCCGGCAGCTCCCAGTTGCTACACCATCCGACAGTCGCAGGCTAGACTTTAGGTGAAGATCAGACAAGGGAAGTCTTGAATTGGCGGGAACCGGCGTCATCTGGCTGCGGGGCGTGTCTGCCGCAGCGGCGCCGACCGAGGGCCGGTCGGACCCTTCGTAGGAAGGCCCCCCTTCTGGGTGCTCGCCAGATAGTCGAGATGTAGACCAATTGCTGGTTGGGTACTAGGCTGGAACCGCCGCGCGCGAGGAGAGCAGAGCAGTAAGGGAGTACCTGATGTCTGCACGGCCAGTGAGGGTTCTGATGGCGAAGCCGGGCCTCGACGGGCATGACCGTGGAGCGAAGGTTCTGACACTGGCGCTCCGCGACGCCGGCATGGAGGTGATCTACACCGGCCTCCACTGGACGCCGGAAGAGATCGCCGCCGTGGCGCAACAGGAGGACGTCGATGTCGTCGGCCTCAGCATCATGGCCGGCGGTCCCGTTGAGATCGCGCGGCGGGTGTTGTCCGAGTTCGAGAAGCGCGGGGCCAGCCCGGCACTGGTGGTCGGGGGGATCATCCTCGGTCCCGATGTCGACGTTCTACTCGGCATGGGAGTGGACGGCGTGTTCCCCGTCGAGTCGTCGATCGACTCGATCGTGGAGTTCGTCGAGTCCGCTGGCCGCAAGCGCGAAGTGATCGCGTGACGACCACTGGGCGCTCCTGCGAGCACCACGCGTCCTGCTCGTGAGCGATCTGGTGCACCGCCGCTGCCCACGATCCCGATGACGCTGGGATGCGATTGCGGCCCCGGGTACGGGATCCGTCCGGCCGTCGCGGCATCCCGCCAGCTACCGATTTCAGGACACCCCCGGGCCGGGCGAGACGACAAGAAGCGCCAGCGCTCGGTGGGCTCGGGACCAAGGAGCACAGATGACGACTGAGCGAACGTCAACCCAGCGGCAGACGCGGCGTCACCAGGTGGTGCGTCGGGCCACCGAGTCGGCGCAGTACGAGATCGGTGGGCAGACCTACGAGGTACCGGCGGCGTCGGTGTGCTCCGGGATCGAGATCAAGCCGGTCTACCGGGGTGACGACCTCCAGGACTTCGACGAGTCGAAAGATCTCGGAGAGCCCGGCGGCTTCCCGTTCACCCGCGGCATTCATCCGACGATGTACCGCACTCACCTCTGGTCGTTCCGGAAGTACTCCGGCGCCGGCACGAGCGAGGAGACGAACGGGATGTTCCGCCGCCAGATCGCGGCGGGCTACAACGCACTGAGTGTGGCCTTCGACCTGCCCACCCAGTTGGGTTACGACCCCGACCACCCGAAGGTCGAGTTCGACGTCGGGCGCGTGGGGGTCGCCATCAGCACGATGGACGACTACACGGCCATGTTCGACGAGATCGACATCGCCGGTGCGGGCGTGAACTTCACCATCAACGCACCTGCTCCGATCATCTACGCGATGCACCTCGTTCTCGCCGAGCGGCGTGGGATCCCGTGGGAGGTCCTCCGCGGCACCATCCAGAACGACCCGCTCAAGGAGTTCGTAGCTCGGGGCAACTTCGTGTTCCCCCCGCAGCCCGCCGTGCGTCTCGCGTGCGACGTCGTCGAGTTCGCGCGGAAGCACACCCCGAAGTTCAACGCCATCACCTTCAACCAGGTGCACATCAAGGAGGCCGGCGCGACCAGCGCGTTCGCGCTGGCGGCCTCGTTCGTGAACGCGGTCGAGTACATCGAGGAGATGAAGCGTCGCGGATACCACATCGACGACTTCGGCGCGAACATGACGTTCAACCTGTACGGGGACATGGAGTTCTTCGAGAACATCTGCCAGCAGCGCGCCGCCCGTCGACTGTGGGCCTACCTGGCCCGTGACCGTTTCGGGGCCGAGAAGACCCGGACCATGCAGTTCAAGTACAGCGGCGGCGGCGGGTCGGGCACCAGCCTCACGCGGGCACACCCGCTCCTGAACATCGCGCGGATCGCCTACCACGCCCTCACCATGGCCTTGGGCGGGAGCCAGATGGTGTCGGTGCCGGCCTACGACGAGGCCTACGCGATCCCCACCGAGGAGAGCACCGAGCTGTGCAACCTTGTCTCGGCACTCGTGGCCTACGAGACCGGCGTCACCGATGTCGTCGACCCGCTGGGTGGTTCCTACTATGTCGAGACGCTGACGGACGAGATCGAGGCGAAGATCAAGGAGCACATGGCCGAGATCGAGAGCTGGGGCGGGGCGGTGGCGTCGATCGAGTCCGGCGCTCTGGCGCGGGAGATCGCCCGACAGAGCTACGCTTGGGCACGGCGGATCGAGTCCGGTGAGGACGTGGTGATCGGGGTAAACATGTTCGTCCCCGAGCACGAGGCGCCGATCGAGCTGTTCGAGTACGACCCCAGGACCCGGGACCGGCAGATCGCCCGCGTTCAGGCAGTGCGCGAACGACGCGACAGCGCGGCGGTCGAGCAGGCGCTGGCGGTGCTCAGTACGGCGACCGAGCAAGGCGAGAACGTCATCCCACCCCTGATGGACTGTGTGCGGGTTGACGCCACCATGGGCGAGATGACCGAGGCGCTGGTGCAGGTCCTCGGCCGCTTCGATTCGCCGACGTTCTGACGTCGTCGTGGGGAACGTGGGGTGGGGATTGTCCGCCCAGGTCGCGGAGGAGGCCTTCCAGCGTGTCAGGGGCGGTGACGTCGGGGGCTTGAGCCGTGCTCTGACGCTGCTGGAGTCCGGCGACGCTACGGCTCTGACGCTGTCCCGACTGGCCTGGGAGCACCGGCGGTCCGGTACGCTCGGCTTCACTGGGCCACCTGGTGCCGGCAAGTCAACCCTGATCGGGGCGGTTGTGCGGGCCTTGCGTCAGCGTGGTGCGACCGTCGGGGTGCTGGCGATCGACCCCTCGTCGCCGCTCTCGGGCGGCTCGGTCCTGGGGGATCGCTTCCGTATGCGTGAGCACAACCTTGACGACGGAGTGTTCATCCGGTCGATGGCCTCGCGCAACGCAGCCGGGGGGCTCGCCGGTGCGGCGGCCGACGCCGTCGCCTTGCTGAGCGTGGCCTACGACTGGGTCCTGGTGGAGTCCGTCGGAGTAGGGCAGGGTGAGGTCGACATCAACGGGACCGTCGACTCCACGGTCGTGGTCCTCAACCCGGGCGCCGGCGATGTCGTCCAGTCCCTGAAGGCCGGGCTTCTCGAGGTCGCAGACCTGTACGTGATCAACAAAGCGGATCGCGACGGTGCCCACAGCCTGCAGGCAGATCTCGAGTCGCTCATTCACCATGCGCCGCGGCGCGACGGGTGGCAACCCACGGTCCTGAGGACCGTGGCCACGGACAGGACGGGCGTCGACGACCTGCTCGAGGTCGCCGACGCGCGCCGTGCGTACATCGGCGAGCCGTCGACGTGGGAACGTCACGCTGACGGGCAGCTGACGACGGTCTCCCGGACCCGGGCGCTCGAGGTTGTACGACAATGGCTCGACGGGTACCAGTCGTCCGACGACTGGCGCTCGGCGAAGACGGCTTTGCTCTCGCCTCGCGACGGCGCCCGGCACATGGTCAACGCCCTCGCCGCCGCTGTGGCCCAGTCCCTCGGGTCGGACGTTCGGGATACCCAGGCGTGAGCACCCGGGCGAGGCCGTGCGTGGGGATGACGTACGCCTGACCCGCGAAGACGCTGCCGGTGAGCAGACTGTGGAGCTGCGGGTCGGGGTCGGCGACGCCGTCCTCGAGGACGAGGACGGCGTAGTCGCGATCCGCGGCATCGCGCACGGTCGACAGGACGACGCCGCTGGTATGCACTCCCGACAGGATGACAGTGTCGATGCTCCGGTCGCGCAGCCGCCGGTCGAGGTCGGTGGTGGAGAACGCGCCGACCCGGGTCTTGCGAACGACGATGTCCTCGGGTCGGGGAGCAAGTTGCTGGTGGATCGCGGTCTCGGGACTGTCGGCGTGCAGTGTGCCGACCATGTCGGCCAGCGGGCCGAACGCCTTGTTGGTCGCCGGGATCCGCGCGTAGTCGGCATCGTCGAAGCCAACGCGGACGAAGCCAACCTGTACGCCCGCGTCCCGGGCAACCGCGATGGCGCGCGCGATCTTGGCGAGGACTGCATCGGAGTCGGGGACGTCCGTGAGGACGGACGGCTGCATGTCCATCACGAGCAGTGCTGCGCGTGACGAGTCGACGGTGGGAATGGGGGCGTCGCTCACACTGGCTCTCCTTGAGGGAACGACAATCGGGGGTACGAGATCCGCTGACGGGACGCCCTGTTGGGGCGTGCTGTCAGGTCCTCCGGCTCAGATCAGGTCCTCGGGTCGCACGGGCCAGCGGCTAAGAACGTCGGGATAGTCCGAACTGACCCGGTTCGGGAAGGAAGGTGCTCGCTTCTCGATGAACGACTGGACTCCCTCCACGAGGTCGGCACTCCCGGACAGGTCGTGCAGCGCGGCCGAGTCGAGGCGGTGAGCCTCCCACGGGGTGTCCGCGTCGAGCATCGCCCAGAGCATCTGCTTGCTCAACGCCACCGAGACCGCCGACGTGTTGTCGGCGATCTCACGGGCGATGGCCACGGCGTGCGGGAGGAGATCTTCCGGGGGTAGGACCTTCGAGATCAAGCCGCCGGCGAGGGCCTCCTTCGCATCGAAGACGCGACCCGTCGTGACCCACTCCAGAGCACGCGAGATGCCGACGATCCGCGGGAGGAACCAGCTCGACGCCGCCTCGGGGACGAGTCCGCGACGAGCGAAGACGAACCCGAACTTCGCGGTCGCGGACCCCAGGCGGATGTCCATCGGCAACGTCATGGTCGCGCCGACGCCCACAGCGGGTCCGTTGATCGCCGCGATGACCGGCTTGCGGCAGCGGGCCACGGCCAGGGCGACGGTTCCGCCGCCGTCACGCGGCACGCCACCGATGGTGCCGAACGTCGCAGGAACAGCGTCCTGCGCTGGGGAGTCGTCGAACGCGGAGCTGGGCCGATTCAGGTCCGCGCCCGCGCAGAATCCTCGTCCCCGACCCGTGACGACGACGACGCGGACGTCATCGTCGGCATCGGCAGCGTCGAAGGCCGCACTCAGCTCGCCGGCCATGACCTCGGTGAAGGCGTTGAGCCGGTCGGGACGGTCGAGCGTCACAGTCGCGATGCCGTCCTCGATCGCGTATGCGATCTCTGTGAGCATCGCCGGTGCGCTGGTCCCTTCCACGGTCATCGCGCGATCCATTCACCGGTGAAGACGGGCTCGCGCTTCTCCAGGAACGCGGCGAGAGCGGCTGGTCCGTCGGCTGACGCGAACTGGATCGTCTGAGAGCGCGCCTCGTGGTCGAGTGCCTCCCGTAGGGTCGAGTTCACTCCTCCGTGGAGCAGGGCCTTCGACTCCGCGATGGCGATCGGCGGCGCCTGGGCCAACCTGCGGCCCAGGTCCGTGGTGAACCCGTCGAGCTCGTCCGGCTCGACGACATAGGTCACGAGGTTCAGCGCGGCCGCCTCTTCAGCGGAGACCATCTCGGCCAGGAACGTCAGCCGCTTCGCCTGCTGCATGCCGACCATCCTCGGCAGTAACCACGACCCGCCGAAGTCGATCGAAAGCCCACGTTTCGTGAAGATCTGCGAGAAGCGGGCGTCCTTGGCGGCGACGACCAGGTCGCAGCCCAGCGCGAGGTTCCACCCGGCGCCGACTGCGACTCCGCGGACCTTCGCGACGATCGGCTTCGGGAGCTCGTGCAGCGCCACGGCCGTCTGGTTGACCCAGTTCATCTGGGTCAGTGGGTGTCCGGCGCCGGCACCCTGTTCGAGGTCGGCGCCCGAGCAAAAGGCGCCGCCGGCACCGGTGAGGATGACGGCGCGGACCGCGGGGTCGTCCTTGGCGTCCTGGAACGCATCTCGGAGGCCCGCCCAGACGACGTCGTTTGCTGCATTCTTGCGATCGGGCCGATTGATCGTGACGGTGAGAACGCCGTCGGTGAGCTCGCGGAGAACCACCTCGTGGAGCGCGTCCCTGGATGTCTGGGCCATGCTGTGCCTCCCTGGTGAGTGCTTCCGTGGTGCCGCGCCTGCACCGCCGCGGTCGGTACGTCTGGATGCGGTAGGCCCTGATCGCGGGCGACCGACCTCGACGGGCGGACCTGGGGGGCCGGCACTCACGCCCCTCCCGCGAGCCGAGTGCGGACCCGTGCCACGCCGGACGCCCTACTATTGTGCTCGCGTGATCGATAGTCTAAGGCTAGACTTTTATTGGCCCACGCGGCAAGGGCCCCCGCGTTGCCGCGAGTGACGGTCCTGTCTATCACGGGTATGCGGGAGTGCCGACAACTGAGGAGTGGCGTATGAGGACGAGGTTCACCGAGCTGTTCGGCGTCGAGCACCCGGTGGCCCAAGGCGGCATGCAGTGGGTCGGGCGAGCGCCGCTGGTCGCGGCGGTGGTCGAGGCCGGAGGTCTGGGATTCCTCACGGCGTTGACGCAGCGGACGCCCGAGCATCTCCGGCAAGAGATTCGGCGATGCCGTGAGCTCACCGACAAGCCGTTCGGCGTGAATCTGACGATCCTCCCGACTATCAGCCCGCCGCCGTACGTCGAGTACCGCCAGGTGATCATCGACGAGGGGGTGCCCTTCGTCGAGACTGCCGGATCGAGTCCTGCGGTGCATCTGGAGCACTTCAAAGCCCGCGGGATCAAGGTGATCCACAAGTGCACCTCGGTGCGTCACGGCCTCAAGGCCCAGGCGCTCGGGGTCGACGCCCTGTCGATCGACGGGTTCGAGTGCGCCGGTCACCCCGGTGAGGACGACATCCCAGGCCTGGTGCTGATCCCGGCCGCCGCCGACGCCATCGACATCCCGTTCCTGGCCTCCGGTGGGTTCGCCGACGGCCGAGGACTGGCCGCCGCGCTCGCGCTGGGCGCCGACGGTGTCAACATGGGTACCCGTTTCATGTGCACCGTGGAGTCGGAGATCCACCAGAACGTGAAGGAGCGTCTGGTCGAGGCCGACGAGCTGTCCACCCAGCTGATCTTCCGACAGCTGCGTAACACCGCCCGGGTCGCGGACAACGCCGTCTCCCGTGAGGTCGTCAAGCGCCTCGGCGAGGGCGCCCAGTTCGAGGACATCCGCGAGCTGGTCGCCGGAGTCCGAGGAGTACGTGTCTACGAGACGGGCGACCTCGACCACGGCATCTGGTCCGCCGGCATGGTGCAGGGGCTCATCCGTGATATCCCGACATGCGCCGACCTGGTGAGGCGCATCGTGCGTGAGGCGGAGGAGATCGTCCTGGAACGCCTGATCGGCATGGTGCGCGCGCCCGTCGCCTGATCCGGGACCCGGTCGCCGGGCCGCCGCTGTGATGACACCTCCGGGCGGGCGCCTCAACCCGACGGCACGGATTCGACGCGGTGCGCCCGGAGGAACGAGCGGATCTGGCGCACCGCGAGGGGCACCCGCTCACTCGGCTCGATCCAGGGATACAGGCTCGCCTCGGACCTCGGGGCGAGCATGGCGCACTCCATGGCGACGGCGTACGGGTGAGCGGGTATGTCGTCGGGAAGAATCAGCAGCGGCGTCTGGCATCGGCGCACGAATTCGCGACTCACAGTGAAGACGAAGTCGGGGTCGGTCAGGTACATCCGCGCGAGGAACTGGTCGGCCGCCTCCGGGGTCACGTCGTCGCGAAGCTCGGCCGTCTTCGGCCCCCAGGTGCTCGCGTACATGTCGTAGAAGAACCGTCGGTCCTCGGGGCGCGATCCGCTCGGCTGAACGAAGACGGCGGCGACGACGCGTTCGGACGCCCGTCGCAGCAGGTTCCAGATGAGCGGGCCTCCGATGCAGAAGCCGGCCACCGCGAACTGCTCGATGCCCAGGTGGTCCATCAGCGCCAGATGGTCGTCGGTGTAGGAATCCCAGGGGCGATCGCCGTCGAGTGGACCTCTCGACCGGCCGCCGATGGCATTGCGCAGGTCCGCCGAGATGCACCGGTACTCTCCCGACAGCTCCTGGATCGGATCGAAGGGCGCTTCCCGTGTGAGGAACGAGATGGTCGAATTGAGGCCGCCGCCCGGGATGATCAGAAGGGGGTAGCCCTCCCCGGTGTCCTGGAAGTAGATCCGCACGGTGTCCCGCTCGAAGAATGGCACTGCTTGTTCCCCCGTCCGGCTGGCGCCTGTCACACCAAGCTACTGACCCATGTATAGTTCATTGCTAGAGTATTGGTGTAGCGGTGGTCGGTCGACCATCAGCACGCGGGCCGCCGGCCGGGGGCCGTCCGGTCCGCACCGCGCCGACCTCGCGGGCCCAGCTGACCGCTGCGTTCTGCCGTGCCGGCCCAGGGTCTACCCACAGGGAGGATGTCGATGACTACCACCACGCGACCTTTCCACGGCAAGTCCATCTCGCTGGGACTCCATCTCGGCGAGGCCGGCACCACGGCCGCGAAGATCGACCAGATGATCGGCGAGGCGGTCCTGGCCGAGAAGGTCGGGTTCGACGGCGTCACGATCAGCGAGCACCACGTGGGCATGCCGATGTACGCACCCCAGCCGCTGACCGTCGCCAACTGGATACTGTCGGAGACCAGCCGCATCTGGTCCGGCGCCTCGCCGATGCTGTTGACCCTCACCGACCCGAGGGTCGTGGCCGAGCAGGTCGCTTGGATGTCGGCCCGGTTCCCCGGGCGGGTCGGCCTGGGGCTCGCGCCGGGCAACCGCGTGACGGACTTCGAGTTCTTCGGCCGCTCGTTCGAGAACCGCTTCAAGGACTTCGGCGCCCAGCTCCAGGTTCTGTCCGAGTGCATGCGCGCCGACGGCCCCATGGCTGAGGACTGGGCGATCGGCGAGGGTTGCCTCGAACGGGTTCCGGTGGTGAGCGCGGCCCAGAGTCGCCCGGCAGTCGACCGGGCCGTTCGCGCTGGCTTCGGGCTGGCTCTCGGCGGCGACCTGGAGAAGGTCAAGCGGACCGTCTCCTATTACCACGACGCCGGCCAGACCGGTCCGCTGTGGTGGATGCGGCGCGTGTGGGTCGGTAAGCCCCCCGCGCATGTCGTCGAGGCACTCGACTCGGTCTACCGGACGGCGGGGACGGCCCGCGGCGGGAATGTGGCCGACATCGACAGCGGCGACCCGGACGCCATAGCTGAGCAGCTCGCTCACACGATGAAAGAGGCCTCGTTGACCTGTATCAACCTGCGACCGCACATGCCGGGGGTGTCGCCCGAGGAGGTCGCCGTGCAGATCCAGGCATTCGGGGAGACGGTCATGCCGACCTTGCGCAAGCTCCTCGCCGAGGGCTAGAGCGGGCCAGGGCCGTCACGGTGCAGGGGTCTTGATCCGCAGGTTCGCCGCGTGGTCCACCGTGCTGTGGACGTAAAGATTTTCCTCTGTTGTCAAATAGTTGACCTCAAGAGTATCGTTCGCCGGAGTGTCCGGGCATATTCGAGCGGATCGCCCACCTCGAGCAGTGTAGGCGCTCCCATCTCGGGCCTCGGGCTCGTCGAGCACCATCCGCGACGGTCAGACTGAGGAGCAACAATGGACGACAAATACGGTTCGTCTTTCGACATCCGAGCCGTAGAGTCCCGACGTCAAGCGCTCGAGAACATCAATCCGGTGATTGTCACCTCGTCGGATTCGCACATTGGCCTGCCGGGTCGCGAGTACCTCGAGTACCTCGACCCGAAGTATCGGCAGTACGACGAAATCTACCTAAGTTATCTCACCCGATTCCACGAGATGATGGGTCTCGTCGGCTACCCGTTCCCTGATTCGGACCTGGACGTCGTCGACACACGGGGAGCGATCCGCGGTGGCGGTGAGATGGCGGGATGGACCCTGCCCGCCGTTTGCGCGAGACGGAGGCGGACGGGGGAGTCGCCGAGATCCTGCACCACAACGGCCCCATCTCGCAGCCGCCCTTCTTCGGGTCTCGCCACGACGTGGTGTCGCCCGAGCTTCGCGCGGCAGGCGCTCGCGCGCACAACCGGTTCGCGACTGAGTACTGCTTCTACGCTCCCGCCCGACTTCTCGGTGTCCATCTGGTGTACCCGTGGCCGGATATCGACGCTGCTGTCGAGGCAGGGCGCCGGCAAAGTTGCTTGTTAGCAACTGACTTTCTTGATCGTTTCGAGTGGTCGTTCGGGGTGGCGGGCGTGGTGGCGTAGGGCGTGGGCGATGTTGCCGGCTCCGGTCAGGCGCAGGATGGTGATCGCGAGGTTGCGGAGGCTGGCCATGACCTGGGGTGCGTTTCCTGTCCGGGCGCGGTGGTGGTCCTCGTCGTAGGTGACGTCGCGGACCCAGTGGAGCTGGTTCTCGATGCCCCAGCGCCCGCGGGCGAGTGCGGCGAGCAGCGCGGGGCTGGCCTGATGCGTCGGCAGGCTCGTGACCGCGTGGATGGTCTCGGTCGTTGTCTGGCCGCCGGTCAGGGGCCCGCGGCGGCGGGTGATCTGGATGGCCTGGGCGGCGTGCGGGAAGT
>NZ_JASNFO010000138.1:0-23440 GCF_032027725.1 Pseudofrankia coriaricola
GGGGGGGGGGGGGGGGGGGGGGGGGGGGCGGGGGGCGGGGGGGGGGGGGCGGGCCCCCCCCCCCCCCCGCCCGCACGGAGCGAACCAGCAACAACCTTCTGCCCCGGCCCCGACCGACCCGACCCGACCGGCCGCCTCGCTTCGCTCGTGGCTTGGTCAGACGTCTCTGGATAGGCGACCCGCCAGCGCGCGCAGCGCGAGCAGGTAGCTCTCGACGCCGAGCCCGGTGATCGTCCCGGTCGCCACCGGGGCGATGACGCTGACGTGCCGGAACGGCTCGCGCGCGGCCACCTGGGACAGGTGCACCTCGATGAGCGGCCCGGTGAGCGCCGCCGCGGCGTCCCGCAGCGCGTACGAGTAGTGCGTCCACGCACCGGGGTTGAGGAGCACCGCGGCGCCGGTGTCGGCGGCCTGGTGCAGCCAGCCAATCATCGTCGCCTCGTCGTCGGTCTGCCGGCAGTCGACGGTGACGCCGAGCTCCGCCGCGGTCTTCTCGACCTCGGCGACCAGCTGGGCGTACGTCGTGGGCCCGTAGACCGCCGGCTCCCGCCTGCCGAGCCGGCCCAGGTTCACCCCGGACAGCACCAGGATCGGCGTCATCAGCGCGCTCCTTCCCCCGAGGCCACCGCGTCGAAGGCGGCCCGTACCAGGGCCGGATCCGGGTCGGCGAGGATGCGGGCCGAGCCGAGCGCGTCGAGGACGACGAAGCGCAGCATCCGCCCGCGCGACTTCTTGTCGACCCGCATCGCGGCCAGCAGGTCCGGCCAGGCCTTCTCGGGGTAGCTGACGGGCAGGCCGACCCGGACGAGCAGCTCGCGATGGCGCCCGGCGACGGCAGCGTCCAGACCGACGGCGAGCCGGGACAGCTCGGCGGCGAACACCATCCCGACGGAGATCGCCGCGCCGTGCCGCCAGGTGTAGTGCTCGACCTTCTCGATCGCGTGCCCGAGGGTGTGGCCGTAGTTGAGGATCTCGCGGCGGCCGGCCTCACGCGGGTCACCGGAGACGACGTCCGCCTTGACCCGGATCGCCCGCTCGATGAGCTCGGACAGGTGGGCGGCGCCCGTCGGGTCGGCGTCCAGCAGGTCGAGGATCGCCGGGTCGGCGATGAAGCCGGCCTTCACCACCTCGGCGAGCCCTGCCGCGGTCTCCGCGGGCGGCAGCGTGGCCAGGAGCGCCGTGTCACAGAGCACCGCCACCGGCTGGTGGAACGCGCCGACGAGGTTCTTGCCCGCCGCCGTGTCGATGCCGGTCTTGCCGCCCACGGCCGCGTCGACCATCGCCAGGACCGTCGTCGGCACCTGGATGACGTCCACGCCGCGCAGCCAGCAGGCCGCGACGAATCCGGCGAGGTCCGTCACCGTGCCCCCGCCAAACCCGATCACCACGTCGTCGCGGGTGAAACCGAGCCGGCCCAGCTCGTCCCAGCAGCGCCCGGCGACGGCCAGCTCCTTGGCCGCCTCCCCGTCCGGCACGGCGACCGGGTGCGCCTCCACCCCGGCGGCCAACAGGTCCGCCACCGCGCCGGCGGCCTGGGCGGCCATCGCCGCGGGGTGCAGGACGGCCGCCCTGGTCCGCCCGGCGGCCATTCCGGCGAGCTCACCGACCAGGCCGTCCCCGACGAGCACCTCATACGGCCGGTCGCCGGCGGGCGCCACCGCCACCCGCACCGGCTCGGTCGCCGTCCCCGCCCGCGTGGCGCCGCTCGTCCCGCTCACGCGGAGATCCTCGCAAGCACGTCCTCGGCGACCTCTTCGAGGGTGCGCCCGCTGGTGTCCACCACGAACACCGCCACCTCCTCGTAGAGCGGGCGGCGCTCCCTGAGCAGCGCGGCCAGCCGCGCCCGCGGCGCCTCGATCAGCAGCGGGCGGTCGCGGGCGAGGCCGACGCGCCTGGCGGCGTCGGAGACGTCCACCTCCAGGTAGACGACCGTGTGGCCGGCGAGCGCCGCCCGGGTGCCCGGGTCGGTCACCGCGCCGCCGCCGAGAGCCAGCACCCCCGGGTGCTCGGCGAGCCCGGCCGTGACAGCGTCGCGCTCGGCGGCCCGGAACGCGTCCTCGCCCTTCTCGATGAAGATGTCGGCCACGGTCATGCCCAGCGCCGCCTCGATGTCGGCATCGGTGTCGCGCAGCGTCACCCCGAGCCGCCCGGCGAGCAGCTCACCGACCGTCGTCTTCCCGGCCCCCGGCGGCCCCACCAGCACGGCCACCGGCCGGACATCGCTCACTGTGTCTCGAGTTCGCTCCGTCGCTTCACTCCCTCCGCGGGCGTCCTCGTCCCTCGGACGACCGCTCCGCTCGCTCACTCCTGCGCTCACGAGAGCACCGCCAGCGACTTCAGGTACGACTCGTAGTTGCGCCGGGTCTCCTCGACCGAGTCGCCGCCGAACTTCTCCAGTGCGGCACCGGCGACCACCAGCGCGACCATCGCCTCCGCGACGACGCCCGCCGCGGGCACGGCGCACACGTCGGAGCGCTGCGCGATCGCCACCGCGGTCTCACCGGTCGCGACGTCGACCGTCGACAGCGGCCGGGACAGCGTCGAGATCGGCTTCATCGCGGCCCGGACCCGCAGCACCTCGCCGTTAGTCATGCCGCCCTCGACACCACCGGCCCGGTCCGTCGCCCGCCGCACCCGCTGGACGCCACCTTCCGGGGCGAGCACCTCGATCTCGTCGTGCGCCGCCGACCCACGCCGGCGCGCCGTCTCGAACCCGTCACCGAACTCGACGCCCTTGATCGCCTGGATGCCCATCAGCTCGCCGGCCAGGCGCGCGTCGAGCCGCCGGTCGCCGTGCACGTAGCTGCCGAGCCCCGGCGGCAGGCCGTAGACCAGCACCTCGACGATGCCGCCGAGCGTGTCCGCGTCCTTCTGCGCCTCGTCGATCGCGGCGACCATCCGGGCGCTCGTCGCCGGGTCGGCGCACCGGCACGGGTCGGCGTCGATCGCGGCGAGCGTGCCCGGGCCTGGCAACGGCGTGCCCGCCGGAACCGCGGCCTCGCCGATCGAGAGCACATGCGAGAGCACCTCGACGCCGTAGGCCTGCCGCAGGAACGCCTTCGCCACCGTCCCGAGCGCCACCCGGGCGGCCGTCTCGCGGGCGCTCGCCCGCTCCAGCACCGGGCGGGCGTCGTCGAAGCCGTACTTCTGCATGCCGGCCAGGTCCGCGTGCCCCGGGCGGGGGCGGCTCAGCGGCGCGTTGCGGCCGAGCCCCTCGAGCTCGGCCGGGTCCACCGGGTCCGGCGACATCACCTTCGACCACTTCGGCCACTCGGTGTTGCGCACCACCACGCTCACCGGCCCGCCGAGGCTGACCCCGTGCCGCAGGCCGCCGAGCAGCTCGATCTCGTCCCGCTCGAACTTCATCCGGGCACCCCGGCCGTAACCGAGCCGCCGCCGCGCCAGGTCGTCCCCGATGTCCGAGCTCGTCACCCGGATCCCGGCGGGCAGCCCCTCCACCGTCGCGACCAGCGCGGGCCCGTGCGACTCCCCTGCCGTCAACCACCGCACCATGCCACCAGTGTTTCACGCGCCGGACGCGAGGCTGCCCGCCACGAGACCCCGCCGGGCCCCGCCGTCCGCGGTAGCGGCCCGCGAGCCGCCCGGGCCGGGCTCAGCGCGCGCGCCACAGCCGCACGACACCGTCCCAGCTGCCCGCCGCCACTGTGTGCCCGGCCGGGGCGAACGCCACCGACACCGCCGCGGACGCGGTCCCGGTGACGGGGCCGTTCATCGGCTCGACGTCCTCGTGGGGGTTCCCGGGATCACTCAGATCCCAGAAGCGCACCTGGTCGAACGTCGCTCCGGGCATGGCGCGGCCGCCCGCGGCCAGCGTGCGGCCGTCCGGGGCGAACGCCACCGAGCTCGCGTCGAGGTCGGTGGCGCCGGCCCTGCGGAAGGCCTGGACGCGCTTACAGACCTGCACCGGCCGAGCGGGGTCGCTCACATCCCAGAGGGCGACGCTGCTGTCGCGGGGATGTCTGTTGAGGCCGGCCGCGACCGTGAACGCCAGGAGCCCGCCGTTCAGGGAGAAACACAGCGTCGACACGTAGAAGAACCGCTCCTGGGTGGGCCGCCAGAAGTCGAACGTCGGCCCCAGCCCACGATCGCCGAGGTACCCGACGACCGGCACCGAACCCGCCCGCGCCGGTCGCGCCGGGTCACTCACGTCCCACAGCCGCACTATCCGGCTACCCGTGCCGTGCGTGGCGAGCAGGTGGCCGCCGGGAGCGAACGCGACGACCGTCCAGTTGCCGCCGTCGCGGCTCGAGAACTCACCCATCGAAACAGGACGGTCACGGGCATGCAGGTCCCACAGACAGACCCTGGCGTCACGGTGCCCGGTGGCCAGGACCCGGCCGTCGGCAGCGAAGGCGGCCGACTGCACCCCGGCGGACCGAATCACGGCGAGCCGCGCGGGACGGGCCCGATCGTTCGCCAGGTCCCACACGTCCACGCCTCGGAACGACCTGGTCGCCATGGTCCGGCGGTCGGAGGCGAAGATCGCGTTCCGGCCCTCCATGGGTGCGCCGAGCGGGACGGGGTCGGCCGGATCGCCGACGTCCCACAGCTGGACCCCGGAGCTCTGACCGGGGAGAGCGGCGGCCCACGAGGTGGCCAGCGTCCGGCCGTCCGGAGCGAACGTGACCCGGACGGCGTTCTCATGGCCGGTCGACAGCTCGGCGACCAGGCGAGGATCCGCGATGTCGGACCACCGTGCGGGAGGCCGCCGCGCCCCCGGGACGACAGGACCCACAGGTCCGGCGGAACCGGGCACCGGATCCTCTGACGCGCGCGGTGCGGTCGGTGCGGGAAACGCGAGGAGCCCAGACGACGCGGGAGACAGGGACGACGCGGGAGACACGGACGACGCGGGAGACACGGACGGCTCAGGAGACCTCGTCGAGGGCCCGGGAGACCAGGGCGTCTCGGCAGGCGCCGGCGGCGCGGGGAACGCGGGGTACGCGGGCGGCGCGGCCGGTTTCGCGCGGTGGCCCGCCGGAGCCAGGTCACCGGGAGCGTCCCGCGGCACGCCGTCGGGCCGCTCACGCGCCGCGACAACGGGTGCCGGCGGTTCATGTATGGGGAACGCGGGCGGAGCCGGTGGCTTCGCGCGGCCGTCGACGGCGTGCCGGATCTGGTCGAGCAGCCGCTGGCGGGCCTCGTCGGGCGGCCGGCCGAACAGGTCGATCGACACGACGCCACTCAGCAGACCGGGCCGCGGGCAGTCCTCAAGGCGGATCGGGACCAGCCTGCGGGTGAAGCCACGAGGGTCGGCGTCATAGGCGGCCTGCCACTCGACCTGCCCGTAGACCGAGGCCAGGTAGGCGTGGGAGAGCACCGCGATCGTCCGCCGGGCGAACCGGATTCCCTCCTGCATCCGGAACTGCCAGTTCGAGCCGGGCACGAAGTCCCAGAGCTGGATCAGGACCCGGTAGCCGGCCTCCTCCAGTTGCCAGGCGATCCACTCGGCCCACCGGCCGTCCACCGCCGTGTACGAGACGAAAAAGTCCCAGGCGCCAGGCTCCGGAGCCGCCCCCGCATCCTCCATAAGCGGAGATCATCCCACGGCGTCGCGAGCACCGAGCCCCCACAACCAGCACCGCACCGGGCGCATGCCTACATCACCGAGGCGATGTAGGCCTACATCATGACCCACAGGACTCAGATCACGCTGGCCGACGACCAGTACGCGCGGCTGCGCGCGGAGTCGCGGCGCAGCGGGCTGGGTCTCGCCAAGCTGGTGCGCCGGGCCATCGACCACACCTATGGGACCGCGCGCCCGGACCAACAGCGGAGGACTCAGGCACCCGCGCCGGTGACGAGGATCGCGACGAAGGCGCCGAGCAGCAGGTGCGGCCCATAGGCGATGGGGTCCGAGCGGGTGGCTCGACGGGTCGCGAGCAGGACCCCGGCGTAGAGACCGGCGATGACCAGGCCGGTGAGCAGGCCCAGAAGCACCGTCGACGGACCGAGCCAGCCAAGGGCGGCGCCCAGCAGGCCGGCCAACTTGACGTCGCCGCGGCCGAGGCCACCGCCCGGGATCAGGTACATCGTGCCGAAGACGGCGAGCAGGACACCCGCCGCCGCGGCGGCGGCGATCGCATGGTCGGCGTCCCAGGTATCCCGGCTGAGACCGTCGACGACCGCCGCGAGGCCCAGCAGCGCGGCGAGGACCGGGTAGCTCGGCAGGACAATCGCGTCCGGGAGCCGGTGGACCCGCAGGTCGACCGCCGCCAGCACGATCCCGGCGACGGTCAGGTAAAGGTAGGCGGGCAGCCAGCCGGGACGGTCGCGCAGCACGGCCGCGACCGCCGCGACGGCGATCGCCGTGACCGCGGCGAAAGCCGCCGTCGACGGGACAGGGCGGCGCACCGGAGCGCCCTCGTAGGGGGCGAACGCGCCGACTACCCGGGGCATCAGCGGCACCGTCGCGACCGCGGCCACCGCGAGCATCGCGGCGACGACCAGCCCCACCTCGCAACCCCGCGACGCGCGCTAGCGGGCGCGACTGGTCAGGCCCAGGCCGTCGGGGCCTGGGAAGGCGGACGAGGTGGCGGCGCGGTGGGTCAGGGCCTGGGTGCCGGCGGCCATGAGCAGGCCCACGTCGACCACGCGGCCGGTGAACAGGGCGACCTGCTCGGCCGCCTGGGCGGCCAGCACCACCATGCCGCCGGCGACGCGGGCGCCGGAGCGGTACGCCGTCACGGCGAGCGCCGTCGGCCACGGGTGGTAGAGCAGCTCGACGAGGGGGCAGCTGGCCGGCCAGGTCCACTCGGCCACCTGGTCGGTGATGCCCTCGGGCGTGGTCGCGACCACCAGGTCGGGGCCGGACCGCAGGCCGCCGGCGACGATCTCCCAGGGCAGTGCGGTGACGGTGAGGCCGACGCGCTCGCCGATCTCGGCGAGCGGGGCGACGGCGGCGGGCCGGCGGGCGATGACGCCCACCCGGCGCACCCCGACGCTCGCGAGCGCGGCCACGGCGGCGCGCGCCGTCCCGCCGGCGCCCAGCACGAGCGCTCGCACGGGCGGCGCCATGAGCGCCCCCGGCAGCGCCGGCATCGCCGGCTGGTCGGGCGTGGCCGGCGACCAGGCGGGCAGCGTGGGCGCGAGCATCGTCTCGGCCCCGCTGGGCTGCCGGCCGGCGCCGAGGACCTGGCGTATGGCGTGCCGGATGCCGGCGATGTCGGTGTTGTGGCCGGTCAGCGTCCCGTCCGGCTCGACCACGATCGTGTTGAGCGCGCCAACCAGCCGGGCGCTCTCGTCGAGGCGGTCGACAAGCGGGACGGCGGCCGTCTTGAGCGGCATGGTCAGCGACAGCCCGGCCCAGCCGGACTCGCCGCGGATCTGCTTCAGCAGCGCCGGCAGCGCCGCCTCGTCGGCCTCGATCGCCGTATAGGACCAGCCGTCCAGCCCGAGCGCCTGATAGGCCGCCCGGTGCAGCACCGGCGAGAGCGAGTGCGCGATCGGCGAGCCGAGCACGGCGGCCCGCCGGGACGCCGGCAGCGGCCGGGAAACCTCAGCCACAGTGGTCACCGCCCCGCGTGGGTAGGGGTTTCTCCCGGCCCGAGACCGCCGGCATGGTGGCGAACGCAAACACGACGGATCATCCTGACACAGCCGAGGGCGTTGGTCCAGCCGCGAGCCACGACGCGTCCAAGGATCGCGGCCGGTGGCCTGGCTCAGCCACCGCTGCTGCCGCCCTCCGCCTGATACCGGGAGAGCAGGGTCGCCCACTCCGCGTCGGTGGTGGCGAACTCCGTCCGCAGCGACTTGGGAAGGTAGACGAAGTAGTACCAGCCCCCATCCGCACCCTGGTACGGGTTCAGAGCCGAGTCCAAAGCCCACCGCCCGGGGTTCGCGATGGCGCCCGGCGGCAGCCCCCGCACCTGAGGGCTACGGGTGTTGTAGGGGTTGTACCTGTTGATGAGGTCTCCGATCGGCCCGGTGGGCCTGTCGAAGGCGTACCGCGTCGTCGAGTCCATGTCGAGCCGGTTGAAATGGCCGGTCTGGTCGTTGAGCCGGTTGTAGATCACCCGCGCGACCTTCGGACCCTCGTCGTGGCCGTTGACCTCCATTTCGATGATGGACGCGATGGTGATGATCTCGGCCGGGGTCTTGTCGAGCTGCGCCGCCTTACCTTCCAAATCGAGCGTGGCGGCCATGCTCGTGAACTGGTCGACCATGTGCTGCAGGGTCTGCACGGGCGTGTCGTTCGGGTTCAGGTCGTAGGTCGTCGGGAACAGGTAGCCCTCGACCTTGTTCTTCGCGCTCGGGCCCGGGTCCTTCCAGAAGGCCGGCAGCCGCAGCCCATGGCCCGCCGGGTCCTTGACGATCGCCTCGTACTGGTCCTTCGGCACGCCGAGCTTCGTGGACAGCTCGGTGATGATCCAGTCGACCGTCTTGCCCTCGGGGATCGTGAGTCGGTACTTGTTCGCCTTCGTCTTCGGGTCGAGCAGCGCTTCGATGGCCCCGGCGGCGGTCATCTGCTTCATCAGCGTGTAGGTGCCCGGCTGGACGTTCACAGAGTCCGGGTTGTTGGCGGCGGCCGTGCGGAACGCCTTCTCGCTCTTGACGACGCCGGCGTCGAACAGCACCTTCCCGATGTCCGTCGCGCTCGCGCCCTTGGCGATCGTGACGGACACGCTGCCGCTGCCGGGCCCGGGATAGTCGGGAATCTCCGGCGAGCCGCCGATCTTGCCGATCATCTTGCCGCCGACGAAGATCAGACCGCCCAGCACCAGCGCCACCACCACGAGCATGGCGAGCAGCTTCGGCAGCGCGCCGCCGCGCCGGCTCCCGTCGTCCGCGTCCCCGCGCCGGCTCATGCCACCCAGCGGATGCGCGCCGCGTCGCCGGTCGTGCTCGTCCGCCAGGTCGGCGTCGTGATCCAGGTCATCATCCAGCTCATCGTGGTGGCCCCGGCCGGGGCGGCCCAGGTCATCGTCGTCCAGGAAGTCGTCGTCGTCGAAGTCGTCGCGAGGTACGCCGCGACGGCCATCCTGGCCTGTCCGGCCGCCTGGCGCGTGCGGGCCGTCCGGATACCGCGCGTCACCCGTGTCACCCGTGTCACCGGGGTCGTACTCGTCCTCCGGCGCGGTGATACGGAAACGCAGCGCCTCGGTGCGCCGCTCAGTCCCCGCATGGCGGGGATGGCCTGACGGCCGGCCGCCCTCACCCGGCGGAGGGGGCGGCGGGGCGTGGAACCCGCCGGTGCCGGGGTTCCTGGCGCCCGCGGGGTAGTCGACGGGCGATGCCGGCTCGGGCCGCGCCTGCTCGCCGTAGCCTCCGCCCGGGTCGCGGTACCCGTCCGGCGGCAGTCCGGCCGCCTGAGCGGCGGAGGAGCCACCGGCGCCGCCCGCGCCGAACAGCCCGGCGGATCCGGACGGCCCGGTCGAACTGGAGGGTCCCGTCGAGCCGAACAGCCCGGCCGAGCTGGACGGCCCGGTCGAACCGAACAGCCCAGCGGAACTGGACGGCCCGGTCGAACCGGAGGGCCCAGTCGAGCCGAACAGCCCGGCCGAGCCGGAGGGCCCCGTCGAACCGGAGGGCCCCGTCGAGCCGGAGAGCCCGGCCGCTCCGGGGAACCAGTCGACGGCGGGCCCGCCACCCGTACCGGAGCGCCCCGCGCCGGAGGCGTATCCGGCCGTGCCGTAGCCGCCATCAGAACCGGCGACACCGAAGCCGGTGTCCCCGCTTGGCCCGGTCTGGCCCTGGGAGGACGGGTACGCGGAGGACGAGTACGGATCGGCGGGAGCGTGCTGGCCACCGCCGGTCAGGTACCCGGCGTCCAGATAGCTCGTTTCCTGGTGGCCGGGTCCCGTGTCAGGGTGGACAGGCCGGCTCGCGGTGAAGTAGCCGCCCGGCTGCTGGTCGCCGGTCCGCGGGTACGGGTCGACGAGGAACGGGTTCTGGTAAACGGCCGCGTCGGCGCCACCGCCGGCCGCGGCGTCGTGGCCAGGCCCGCCGCCGCGGCCGTGGTCGACCGCGGCCTGGTACCCGGTCGCACCGTAGACGGCTCCCTGGCCAGCCACGGGCTGCTGGTAACCGGCGGCCGGATAGCCCCCGGCGGGATGGTGACCAGACGGGCCCTCGGCCGCCGGCTGGTAGCCGGTCGCGCCGTACGCGCCGCCGCCGGCCTCGTGGCCGCCGCTCCGGTAGGCCGTCGGCTGGTGGCCGTCGCCGGCCACGCGGCCGGGCGTCGGGTATGCGCTCTCCTGGTAGCCGCTCTGGTAGCCGGTGGGCGCCTGGCCAGAGGCCGGCGCGGAAGGCTGGTAGCCAAGCACCTCGTGGCCCGGTGCCGCGGCGCCGTAGTTCGCGTCGCCGTATCCGGCGGAGCCGGTGACGGTCACGCCGGTGGGCGGACCGGTCACGAGCGGGCCGGTCACCATCGGCCCCGGGTACGCGCCACCAGCGGTCGGAAGACCGGCGTACGGGCCGGAGACGGCCTGCCCCGCCCCGGCCGCCGACGCGCCGAAGACAGTGGGGCCGGACACGGACGGGCCGGACACGTCCACCGCGGGGAAGGCCGGCCTGGCCCTCGGGGTGAAAAGGTCAGACCCGGTCGAGGTCACATTCGGGTAGCCACCCGGGTAGCGGGGCTGGTCGTCGACGGTGAAGACATCGCCGTAGCCGGGCCCGGCGGCCGGGAAGTCGGTGGCGGGACCGCCGGCGGCGGGCATGCCCGGCGGGCCACCCGCCATGGGTGAGCCACCGACGGTGATGTCCGCCGCGTCATCGTCCGGGCCGCTCACCGCGAACGGGTCGACGGGCCGGGCGCCATCTCGCTGAGAGCTCGACCATGGTTCGTTCCCGTTCCCGTTCCCGTACCCGCCCCCGACACCGTTGTCGAGGTCCCAGTACTGGCTCACCGATCTTCCGTCGGCCGGCCCCCGGGGGGCAGGCCGGGCGCGCCGGGCGCACCACCACGGGTGTCCAGGGCGTGTTGCAGGATCTGCACGGCTGCCTCCTGGTCGACGAGATCGCGACGGGCACGCGATCGCATCCCACGCTCGGCCATTCTGCGATGCGCCGCCACTGTCGTCAGCCGTTCGTCGACGAGCCTGACAGGTACCGGGGCGACCCGGTCGGCCAGTATCCGCGCATACTGACGCGCCGCGCTGGCCGCCGGCCCCTCCTCGCCGGAGAGGGTCCTGGGCAGACCGACCACGACCGCCACCGCCCGCCGCTCCCGGGCGATCTCGGCAAGCTGGGCTATATCTCTGTTTTCGGACACGTCCCGACGAAGGGTACCGACCGGAAGCGCGAGCACCCCATCCGGGTCGCTCGCGGCCACACCGACGCGCACCGTGCCCACGTCGACCCCGAGCCAGACCCCGCGCGGCAGCTCCCGCCGCTCCGCGCGATGCCGCGGCTTGCGCCGCCGATCCGGCGCCGATCCACCCCTATCCGCCCCCGCTGGTCCCGCCGCCCCCGCTGGTCCCGCTGGTCCCGCCGACGCCGCCGGAGCCGCCGGCTCGGTCGGTACCGGCTCTACCGGCGGCCCGGCCAGCGGCCCCGGCGCGGCGCCAGCCTCAGTGCCCGGCATGCTGGCGCGCGGCGCCAGCCTCGGCGACCAGGTCGCGGACCCTGGCCAGCGCGCGGCCGACGCCGGCGACATCCCCTCCGCCGCCCTGGGCGACGTCGGGCTTGCCGCCGCCGCGCCCGCCGAGCTCGGCGGTGGCGACCTTGACCAGGTCGCCGGCCTTCAGGCCGAGGCCGCGCGCGCCCTCGGTGGTGACGACGACGAGGAACGCCCGCTCGCCGGCCGCGGAAGCCGTCGCGACGACCGCGGGACGGTCGATGAGCCGGCCGCGGACGTCGAGCGCCAGCCTGCGCAGGTCGTCCGCGGACGTCCCGTTCGGCGCCTCGGCCGCGACGAGCGCGACCCCGTTCACGTCGACCGCGCTGTTCGCGAGGCCCGCGGCGCCGGCGAGGACCGCCTCGGCGCGCAGCCGCTCCAGCTCCTTCTCCGCGTCGCGCAGCCGGGTGACCACGTCGGCGACCCGGTCGACGAGCTCGTCGGGACGGGCCCTGAGCGCGCCGGACAGCTGGGAGACCAGCAGGTGCTCGCGGGCCAGGTAGCGGAACGCGTCCAGGCCGACGAGGCCCTCGACCCGCCGGGTGCCCGCGGAGATCGACGACTCGGAGAGCAGCTTGACCGCGCCGAGCTGGGCGGAGCGGGCGACGTGCGTGCCACCGCACAGCTCGCGCGCGTAGTCGCCCACGTCGACGACGCGCACCCGCTCGCCGTACTTCTCGCCGAACAGCGCCATCGCGCCCAGCCGGCGGGCCTCGTCCTGGGTCGTCACGAACGCGGTCACCTCGAGGTCACGCAGCGCGATCTCGTTGACCTCGTCCTCGACGTCCGCGAGCACCGCCGCCGGCACCGCGCCCATCGAGTGGAAGTCGAACCGCAGCCGGCCCGGCGAGTTCAGCGACCCGGCCTGGGTGGCGGACTCGCCGAGCGCGCGGCGGAACGCCGTGTGGACCAGGTGGGTGGCGGTGTGCGAACGGGAGACCGCCCGGCGCCGGTCGGCGTCGACCGTCACCTCGACCTCCGTGCCGAGGCGCAACTCGCCGCGCAGCACCTTGCCGCGGTGCATGACGAGGTCCGGGATCGGCTTCTGCACGTCGAGAATCTCCACCTCGCCGCCGTCGAAGGCGAACCGTCCGAGGTCGGCCTCCTGGCCGCCGGACTCGGCGTAGAACGGCGTCGTGTCGATGACGATGCCGACCTCCTCGCCCTCGCCCGCCGCGGGGACGCCCTGCCCGGTCGCGGCCGACACCAGCCCGACGACGGTCGCCGTACGGGTCAGCTCGGCGTAGCCGGTGAACGACGTCGGGCCGGAACGGGCCAGGATCGGGCGGAACGCCGAGAGGTCGACGTTGCCGATCCGGCGGGCCGCGCGGTCGGCCTTCGCGAGCTCGCGCTGGCGTTCCATCAGCCGACGGAAACCCGGCTCGTCGACGGTGAGGCCCTGCTCGGCGGCCATCTCCAGCGTCAGGTCGATGGGGAAGCCGTAGGTGTCGTGCAGCTGGAACGCCTCGTCACCGGCGAGCTGGGAGGCGCCGGCGGCGCGCGCCTTGCCGACCGCGGTGTCGAAGATCGTGATGCCGGTACGCAGGGTCTCCAGGAACGCCCGCTCCTCGGCGACGGCGACGCTGGTGATCGCCGCGGCCCGGTCGACCAGCTCGGGGTAGATGGAGCCCATCGCGCCGCGCACGACGCCGAACAGGTCCTCCATCACCGGCTCACGCCCGCCGAGCAGGCGGACGTTGCGCACCGCGCGGCGCAGCATCCGGCGCAGCACATAGCCGCGGCCCTCGTTGGAGGGGACGACGCCGTCGGAGATCAGCATCGCGGCGGTGCGGGTGTGGTCCGCGATGACGCGCAGCCGCACGTCGTCGGTGTGGCTCTCGCCGTAACGCCGGCCGGTCAGCTCGCCGGCGCGGTCGAGCACCGGGCGGGAGATGTCGATCTCGTAGAGGTTCTCGACGCCCTGCAGCAGGGTCGCCATCCGCTCCAGGCCCATGCCGGTGTCGATGCTCCTCGCCGGCAGGTCGCCCAGGATCGGGAAGTCGTAGCCGGCGCCCTCGCCCCGCTCGAACTGCATGAAGACGAGGTTCCAGACCTCGAGGTAGCGGTTCTCGTCGGCCTCCGGGCCGCCGTCACCGCCGTACGCCGGGCCGCGGTCGAAATAGATCTCACTGCACGGGCCGCACGGGCCGGGCACACCCATCGACCAGTAGTTGTCCTCCTTGCCGCGGCGCTGGATGCGCTCCGCCGGCAGCAGGCCCTTCCAGATCTCCTCGGCCTCGTCGTCGTCGAGGTAGACCGTCGCCCAGAGGTCGTCGGCCTTGAAGCCGTACCCCTCGGTCAGCAGCTCGAAGGCCCACGGGATCACGTCGGCCTTGAAGTAGTCGCCGAAGGAGAAGTTGCCGCACATCTGGAAGAACGACGCGTGCCGGGCGGTCTGGCCGACGTTGTCGATGTCGACCGTGCGGACGCACTTCTGCACGCTGGTCGCGCGCGGGGACGGCGGGGTGAGGTCACCGAGGAAGTAGGGCTTGAACGGCACCATGCCGGCGTTGACCAGCAGCAGCGTCGGGTCCTCCGCGATCAGCGAGGCGCTGGGGACAACAAGGTGGCCGCGCTGCTCGAAGTGGGAGAGAAAGCGCCGGCGGATCTCGGCCGTTTCCATCGGATTCACGTCGTCCAGAGTCGAGTTGGTAACGGGCAGTGGCGGCGACCGGCCAAGGCGGCGGTCAAGGGTGACACGACGGAGCGGCACGGTGTGGAGCACGGCCCCCCAGCCGCGCGTCAGCCCCGTACAACCTAGTACGTGAGATCGGGGCCGCTACGGCACGCGGCCTCGGCGTACCCACGTCACCGTACCGCCGCGCCTCGTGACGAGACCACGGAGTTTCGCCGGTGGCCAGGTGACGCCAGGTGACGCCCGACGCGCTACAGGCGGCGCGGATCCGGCAGGCTCGGCGCCTCGGACGCGCCCGCGGGCAGCTCGTCGTCCTCGTCGTCGTAGAGGCCGAGCGCGTCTCGCAGCTCGTCCTCGCGCTCCGCCATGAACTCGCGGACGTCGGCCATGAACTCCGACAGCGACGCCACCAGCGAGCCCGCCATGCTCCCCGGCGACAGCGCCGCCGCGGCCTTGGCCGCCTGACGGACGACCAGCACCCCGGCGACCGCGCCGAAGGTGACGTAGAAAAGCCGGCGCGACATCTAACGGCCCCGCACCGGCTCGTCGAAGTCGGCCGCCGTGGGCTGGGCGGGCGCGGCGCGGCGGCTCGCCCGCCCCGCCTTCTTCTCCGCCTTCATCTCGGCCGCGACCCGCGAGCCGACCTCGGCGCGCACTCGCTTCGCGGCGGCCTGCCGCACCCCGTAGGACAAGGCCGCGACCCGCACGATCGGGCCGCCGACGGTCGCCGCGAACAGCGAGGTCATCGACGACACGTTCGTGCTGATGGTCTGCACGTTGGCCGTGATCGCGTCGATCCGGTCCAGCTCCTTGTTGACGTGCGAGAGCGCGACGTTGACCTCGTCGACGGTGGCGCCAGCCTGGCGGACCCTGGCGGTGCCCTCGTCGATGGCGATGCCGGTCTGGCGGACCCGGGCCGCGGTCTCGTCGAAGATCTTGCCGAGCTTGTAGAGGGCGTAACAGCCGAAGAGGACGAGCACGGCGAAGGCGCCGGAGGCAATCAGCCCCGCCATCGCGCCACCGGACATCTTCGCTCCTCCTCTATGGTGGTCCGGGCCCCTGCGTCGCCGGGATCTGCCCGGAACGCGAACACCGGTCGTGTCAGGACCTTACCGACCGGACGCCCCCAAGCACGGCGCGCCCCGCTATGCGGCGGTCCCGCGCCGGACGCTCCGCGCCCGGCGCCGGGCACCGCCATCGGGCGCTGAGCGCCCTCTCACGTGGTTCCGGGCCCTGGCATATGGCGGTGGTAGCGCCTGTCTGGGTGAACCAGGTGGCTGAGTTGGCGCTGCGCTGAAGCGCCGTCACCAGTGGCGGCTGAGCAGCGTGGATCACTCACCAGGACGAGGTACTCCGCAGCGCTGCCGAGCTGGGAGACCGTGGTGATTCTAGGCACCCTGATCACGCCTGTCGGGGGGCTCGGGTTGCCGCACGCCGCGAACCACGGCGCGCAGTTCGTGGGCGCGGGCCGCCGCGCGCCGCTCGAAGCCAAGCTCGCCGGGACGGAAGTAGTCGACGCCCACCAGCTCGTCCGGGGCGTACTGCTGACCGACCACGCCACCCGGGTGGTCATGCGGATAGTGGTAGCCGTCGCCGTGCCCGAGCCGGCGGGCGCCCTGGTAGTGCGCGTCGCGCAGGTGGGCTGGCACCGGGCCGCCCCTGCCCGCCCGCACGTCGGCCGTCGCCGCGTCGATCGCGCGGATCACCGCGTTGGACTTGGGGGCGAGCGCAAGGTGGATCACGGCCTGCGCGAGCGCCAGGCGCGCCTCGGGCAGCCCGATCATCTCCAGGGCCTGCGCCGCCGCCACGGCGACGCCGAGCGCGCCCGGGTCGGCCATCCCGATGTCCTCGCTCGCAAGAATGATCATGCGTCGGGCAATGAAACGCGGGTCCTCCCCCGCCTCCAGCATCCGGGCCAGGTAGTGCAGCGCCGCGTCGGCGTCACCGCCGCGCATCGACTTGATGAAGGCGCTGACGACGTCGTAGTGCTGGTCGCCGGCCCGGTCGTAGCGGACGGCGGCCCGGTCGACGGAGCGCTCGAGCAGCGCCAGGTCCACGGCGGCCGCGGGCTCGTCCTCCGCCGCGGGCTCCCCGGCCAGCTCGGCCTCCCGGGCTGTATTGGTCTCGCCGGCCGCGGGCTCCCCCACC
Source organism: Pseudofrankia coriaricola (assembly GCF_032027725.1). Classification (NCBI taxonomy): domain Bacteria; kingdom Bacillati; phylum Actinomycetota; class Actinomycetes; order Frankiales; family Frankiaceae; genus Pseudofrankia; species Pseudofrankia coriaricola. Next base: position 16,365 of record NZ_JASNFO010000138.1, read on the forward strand.
GCCGCGCCACCGACCGCGTCCCGCGCCGGCGCCGCTTCGGCCGCCGGCGCCGCCGCGGCCCCGACCGTCCCAGCCCCGACCGGCTCGCCACTGAGCGCCTCGCCACTGAGCGCGTCGCCACCGGCGGCCTCGTCGCTGGCCGCGGCCGTCGTGCCACCAGCCGGCGTGGCAGGGACGCGGTACGCCGGGGCATCCCCGCCGATACCGGAAGCGGCCGGTGGTCGTGAGGCCGGCGCCCGCCGGGCCGGCGCCGGGCCGACGGCGGCCAGGGCCGCCTCGGCGCTCGCCTCCAGCGCGGTGAGCGCCCGGCGGGCGTCGCCACCCGCGAGCCGGACCAGGTGCTCCAGCGCGTCCGGGGCGATGCGCACCCGGCCGCCGTAGCCGCGTGGGTCGACCAGCGCCCGGCGCACCAGGACACGGATGTCGTCGTCGGTGAGCGGGGTGAGGGTGAACAGCAGAGAGCGCGACAGCAGCGGCGCGACGACGGAGAACGAGGGGTTCTCGGTGGTGGCGGCGACCAGGGTGATCCAGCCGCGTTCCACCGCGGGCAGCAGCGCGTCCTGCTGGGTCCTGGTGAACCGGTGGACCTCGTCGATGAACAGCACCGTACGAAGGTCCGCCGGCCGCTCCCCGTCGCCGGCCGGCGCGTCCGGGCCGAACAGGCGCGGCTCGCGCGCCAGCCCACGCGACTGGCTCGACCGGCTGCTCGACAGCACCTGCCGAGCCTCGTCGATCACCGCCCGGACGTCCTTCACGCCGGCCGTGACCGCCGACAGCTCGCGAAACCGCCGCCCGGTCGCCCGGGAAACGATGTGCGCCAGCGTCGTCTTGCCGGTGCCAGGCGGGCCCCACAGAACGACCGAGGTCGTCCCGCCGCCCTCGACCAGCCGGCGCAGCGGGCTGCCTGGGCCGAGCAGGTGGCGCTGGCCGACCAGCTCGTCGAGCCCGCGCGGGCGCAGCCGGTCAGCCAGCGGCCCTGTCGGGGCCTCCGGTACGGCACCAGCGGGCGCGGCGTCGGTGGCCGGGGACACCGTGTCGAACAGGCTCACCCGTCAACCGTACGGCGAGGGGTCATGGCACGGGCACCGCGCCCGCCTCCTTAGCCGCCGACGCGTTGGTAGCTGGCGAGGTGAGCGAGGTCGGGGGCGGTCTCGGCGATGATGTCGCGGAAGCGCTCGGCCGCGGGCGGTCCAAGGCCGTCGCAGATCTCGGCGAACAGGTCGCGCGCGGCGCGGCGCGGCCAGCGCTCGGGCAGCAGGTCCAGCGGCAGGTCCGGGTCGAGGCTGGGGAAACGCCGCCAGGTCGCGAGCAGGGCGGTCCGCGCGGACACGGCCTCGGCGCCGGTCACCGTGCCGGCCCGCACGCGGTCACGCAGCGGGGTGTTGGTGGCGACGAAGTCCTCGTAGAGCGCGCGGAGTTCGGTCAGGTCCCAGGCGGCCATCGGCGGGCGCGGGTCGCTGCGGCGGGCGTCGACCGTCGTCGTCAGCACAGTGGAGGCGAGCACACCCAGCTCGGCGAACGCCCGCCGCGCGGCCTCCGCGACCGGGCGGGGGCTTACCCACATGCCGTCGTAGAGCGGGGCGAAGCCGAGCCAGCGCAGCCGGCTGCGCACCGCGTGCCGGACGTCGCGCAGGTCCTCGGGCAGCGAGAAGGCCGCGACGGTCCACCGGCCGTCCCACGGCTCGTGCCGCTCACCGAAGGCCCGCAGCCGGTGCACGTTCTCCAGCACGACGGTGGACGCCTGGGCGGTCAGCCCGTAGTAGGTGTTGCGCCCGACACGGGACGACTCAAGCACGCCGCGCCTGGCCAGCCGCGAGAGCGCCGCCCGCGCGCCGACCGTCGTCACGTCGAAGTCGGCGAGCAGCGCCACGAGGGCGGCCGATGGGAGGTGCTCGCGCCGGCCGTGCCAGTAGTCACCGAGCAGGCTGGTGAGCAGCCGCTGCGGATGCGACCCCTCCTGGGAACGCGGCAGGTCGACCTCGGCCTGCCCTGGCAGGGCGCGCAGGGCCGGCCGCCGCTGGGGAACGAGCGGACTCCCAGGCAGCTGATCCGGCCCGGTCGTCCGGCGGGGCGACGTCACAAAAGGGCAGTTTACGAGCGGTCGGCACCAAGCCGGGCGGATCTTGAAGGTTACGATCGGCCGATCAACCTCGTTTCGGTGACCGCGGGCCAAGCCGAAGCGGACCTTCTCGATAGGCTTGGCCGATCGAGAAGGCACCCCGCCGCGACGATGGCGAAGTCTCGCGGGCCCGGAGGCCGCTCCAGGTAATTCCAGGTAGTTCAGTGTGTTTCATGCTCCGTGGAGGTACCCGTCATGATCGACCGGGACGAGATCGACGCCCTGTTCCCGTCCGATCTGCCTGAGCCGGCGTACTGGGAGCAGCGGTACCCGCCGCGGGACCTGCCGCCGGGCGCGATGGTGACCCGGCTCGGCCCGAGCCCGACCGGCTTCGCACATCTGGGTGGCGTGTACGTCGCGATGCTGGACAAGGACCTCGCCCGGCAGTCCGGCGGCGTGTACTTCATCCGGGTGGAGGACACCGACGCCGCCAGGACCGTCGAGGGCGCCACGGCGCAGTTCGACGCGGCCTTCGGCTACTTCGGCGTGACGGCGGACGAGACCGAGGAGAACGGCGCCTACGGCCCGTATACCCAGTCGGCGCGGGAGCGGATCTACCTCAGCTACGCCCGGCAGTTCCTGCGCGACGGCCAGGCCTACCCCTGCTTCGCCACCAGGGAGGAGCTCGCCGCGGCCGCCGACGAGCAGCGCGCGGCGAAGGTGCCCACCGGCTACTACGGCCGCTGGGCTCCCTGGCGCGACGCCCCCGCCGAGCGGGTTCGCGAGGCGCTGGCGGCGGGCCGGCCGTACGTGGTCCGGTTCCGCTCCCCCGGCGGCGGCCGGGCCAGGTTCACCGACCTGGTGCGCGGCGAGCTGTCGACGGACGCCAACCGCAACGACGTCGTCATCCTGAAGAGCTCCGACAACCCGGTGCGGCTGCCGACCTACCACTTCGCGCATGTGGTGGACGACCACCTGATGCGGGTCACCCACGTGATCCGCGGCGATGAGTGGCTCTCGTCCGTCCCGGTGCATCTGCAACTGTTCGCCGCCGCGGGGTTCGAGCCCGTCGCGTACGCGCACATCGCGCCGCTGCTGAAGCAGGACGGCTCGGCGAGGCGGAAGCTCTCCAAGCGCAAGGACCCCGAGGCCTCGGTCGAGTTCTTCATCAGCGCCGGCTACCCGGCGCCGGCCGTCCTTTACTACCTGCGCGGGCTGATCAACGGGCGGCTCGCGGAGCTGCCCCTGGAGCAGGCGCTGCGCGAGCCGCTGCGGCTGTCCGAGGCGGGCGTCTCCGGAGCGCTGGTCGACCTGGTCAAGCTCGAGGACATCTCCGCCGACCACATCGCGGCCATCCCGAGCCCGACGATCCTCGACGATGTCCTCGCCTGGGCCGACGCCTACGACACCGAGCTCGCGGCCGCGGTGCGCGCCGAGCCGGAGCTCGCGGTGCGGGCGCTCGACATCGAGCGGACCGGCGTCGACAACCCGCGCAAGGACCTGCGCAAGTGGTCGGACTTCCGCCCGGTGTACGGCTACTTCTTCACCGGGCTGTTCGAGCCTGTGACCGACCCGGCCGACAGCCGGCTCGGCGCGCTCGCGCCCGAGGTCGTCCGGGCGCTGTGCGTCGAGTTCCTGCGGAACTACCAGGACCTGACTGACGGCGACGCGTGGTTCGGCCAGTTGCGCGCCGCGGCGGCGGCCACCGGCTTCGCCGGGAGTCCCAAGGAGTACAAGGCGAACAAGGACGCCTTCCACGGCTCCACGAAGGAGGCGTCGCAGGTCATCCGCGTCCTGCTCACCGGTTCGAACCGCAGCCCCGCCTTCCACCTTGTCTCCCATGCCCTCGGCGAAGCCGAGGTCCGCCGCCGCGTCGGCGCGGTCCTGGCCTGACCAGCCACGGATCTCGTCCTGTCATGCGCTGTGGGGCGATCCCGAGCCTTCCTCGCCCCACAGCGTCTGTGGGGATTCCCCACAACGTCTGACGAGGCCGCCGGGTCAGCCTCCGGCGATGGACGGGATCACCTGGATCTCGGCGCCGTCGCGCAGCGGGGTGTCCGCCCCGGTGAGGCGGCGGCACTCCTCGCCGTCGACGAACAGGTTCACGTAGCGGCGCAGCGCGCCGCGCTCGTCGCGCAGCCGCCGCTCCAGCGCGGGATGGCGGGCGGCGACGACGTCGAGCGCGGCGGCGAGCGTCGCCCCGGCCCCCGGCAGGTCCAGCTCCACCTGGCGCGCGCCGCCCGCGTGCTGGCGCAGCACCCCGGGCAGCAGCACCGTCACTCGCATGACCTGCCCCTCTCATGCTTCCGGAACGGAGGCCGCCGGGGGTGCGAAGGAAGAACATTTTCGCACCTTCTTTGGCCCTTCAGATGCCTCGGGAACGGAGGCCGCCGGAGGCGCGAAGGAAGAACATTTTCGCGCCTCCTTTGGCCCTTCAGACGACGGCCGCGCGGACGCAGGTGACGTCGGGCAGGTGGGCGGCCACCCGGGCCCAGCTGTCACCCTCGTCCCGGCTGGCATAGACCTCGCCGGTGCGGGAGCCGAAGTAGACCCCGGCCGGGTCGGCGTCGTCGGAGCACATCGAGTCGCGCAGCACGGCCGTCCAGAAGCCCTCGTCGGGCAGGCCGGCGGTGCGCGCCTCCCAGGAGGCGCCCGCGTTCTCGCTGCGGTACACCCGGCAGCGGCCGTCCGGTGGGAATCGCTCGCTGTCGGCCTTCAGCGGGAAGTTGTAGATGACGTCTCGTCGGCTCGGGTGGGCCACCATGGCGAACCCGAAGTCGCTGGGCAGGCCGTCCGCGATCGAGACCCAGCTGTCGGCGCCGTCGTCGCTGCGGTAGACGCCTCCGTGGTTCTGCGCGTACAGCCGCTCGGGCCGCGCCGGGCAGGGAGCGACCTTGTGGACGCACTGGCCGAACTCGGGGTACGGGTCGGGAAGGTAGCCCGCCCTGATCCCCTTGTTTACCGCCGACCAGCTCTCGCCGCCGTCGAGCGTGCGGTAGACGCCGCCCGACGACATCGCCACGGTGATCCGCTTGTGGTCGGCCGGGTCGGGAAGCACGGTGTGGATCGCCTGGCCGCCGTAGCCGGGCGCCCAGTCCGGGCGGTGCGGGTGGTCCCACAGGCCACGGACCAGCTCGAAGCCGCGCCCGCCGTCCGTCGAGCGGAACAGCGCGGATGGCTCGACGCCGGCGTAGACGACATCAGGCTCGTCGACGGGCCCCGGGGTGATCTGCCAGACGCGCCGCAGCGCCGCGTCGGTGCCCGCGGGGAACGCGATCGGCGCGGTCGCCGGCTCCCGCCAGCTCACCCCCAGGTCATCGCTGATCACCACGTTCGGCCCGAACCACTCGCTCGACAGCCCGACGAGCACCCGCGGCACCGGGCCGCGGGTGTCGATCGCGGCCGAGTACACCTCGACCATCGGGTGGTGCGGGCCGGTGACCTCCCAGCTCGCCCGCCCGTCCTGGCTGCGCGCCAGCCACAGCCCCTTGCGAGTGCCGATAACCAGCAGCACCGTCGCCGCCATCAGACCTCCCGGAGTTCCGCGATCATGCCGACCTGTGGCCGGCACGCTAGTCAGCCCGTCGACAGGAACAGACTCCCGGATCACGCCAAACTCATCGCCCGTCGCGGTGGAGTCACCGAAACGCCGGCAAGGTCCGACTATGTGCCACTTGAAAGCCGGCGGCGGCGGTCAGCCGCCGGTCTGGGGCGCGAGACCGGCGAGGAGCTTGGACAGGTCAGGGCCGTCGTTGAGCAGGGCGATGACGGGGGTCGTCACACCGTGCTCGACGTAGCGGCGGATGCCCGCCCGGCACTCCTCCAGCGAGCCGTGGACGCAGAGCTCGTCGACGACCTCGTCGGGGATGGCCCGCAGGGCGCCTGCACGGTCGCCGGCGGCCCAGGCGTCCCACAGGCCGCTCAGCACTGGCCCGCGGCCCAGCCATTCGTGGAAGGCCCGGTAGACCGGGACGGTGAGGTAGGCGGCGACCTGGCGGCGAAGCAGCTGGCGGGCCGCCGCCGGGTCGTCGTGGACGAGGACGAAGATGCGCACGGCGATCTCGGCGTCGGGGTTGTGTTCCCGGACGTAGGGGATCACGCGGTCGCAGTCGTCGGGGGACAGCCAGTTGAGGATCGCGCCGTCGGCCTCGCGGCCCGCCAGGCCGAGCATCCGTGGGCGCAGGGCCGCGACCAGCAGGGGAACGGGGTCGGCCGGGACGACACCGAGCCGGAAGCCCTTGACGGTGAACGACGGGTACGTCTCGGTGATCTTCTCGCCCGCGAGCGCGCGGCGCAGGAAACGGACCGTGTCGAGCATCCGCTGGTAGGGCCGCTCGAAGGGGATCGAGTTCCAGTTCTGGACGATGACGTCCGACGACGTGCCGAGGCCCAGCACGAACCGCCCCTCGGCCGCCGCCGACAGGGTCGCGGCCGTCTGCGCGAGCAGGGCCGGGCCGCGGGTGAACGCGGGCAGGATCGCGGTGCCCAGCCGCAGCCGCCGCTCCGCCGCGCCAAGCGCGAGCGGGACCACCCCGTCGGTGCCCGTCGCCTCCGCGGACCACAGGTCCGTGTAGCCGAGGTCCGCGAGTTCGGCGTAGCGGGCCGGGTGCTCGGCCAGCGGCACTCCGGAGAGGGGCACGGTGATGCCCCAGCGCTCGTCGCTCGCGAGTCGGGCGGTGGGCTCGGACAGCGCCTCGGTGCGCGGGTCGGAGGTCACGGACCCGAAGTATGCGACACCCCGACCCCGACGCGCTGTGTTGCTGGTTCGCTCCGTGCGGGCTGTGTTGCTGGTTCGCTCCGTCCGGGCACGGCGCTCCGGCCCTTACTCGCTTCGCTCCCAAGGGACCTCCGCGCCGTGTCCTCCTGCGCTCACGGGCGCTGCGGCGACCTCCGCTGCGGCCCGCCTACATCGCTTCGCTCGTAGGCAGGCCTCCGCGGAGGCGCGCCTCCGCGCCCAGCACGGTCGCCCGCCGCTGTCACGTCACCAAACCGAAGACACCCCGTTCACGGGGCACAT
>NZ_JASNFO010000139.1:0-22364 GCF_032027725.1 Pseudofrankia coriaricola
AGCCGGCGGTGGTTGTACCAGTCGATGTACTCCGCGACCGCGATCTCGAGATCGGAGTGGCCGGTCCACGGCCCTCTGCTACGGATCAGTTCGGCCTTGAACAGCGAGTTGAACGCCTCGGCCATCGCGTTGTCGTAGGAATCACCGGCGGAACCGACCGAAGCGACCGCGTCGACCTCGCCGAGCGTCTCGGTGTACTTGATCGAGATATATTGCGAGCCCCTGTCAGAATGGTGGATGAGCTTCGCCAGGTCGGCGCCGGCGCGCCGGCGGGTCCAGACCGCCATGTTCAGCGCGTCGATCGCCAACTCCTTGTAGAGGTTTCTGGAAAGCTGCCAGCCGACGATTCTTCGGGAGAAGACGTCGAGGACGAACGCCGCGTAGACCCAGCCGGAAAACGTGCGGATGTAGGTGATGTCAGCGACCCACAGCCTGTTCGGCGCCGGGGCAACGAACTTCCGTCTGACCAGGTCAGGCCGGGTGTCCGGCCCCTGGGCACGCACCGTCGTCCGCGGCGCCCGCAGCCGGGAGACGCCCCGCAGGCCGGCGTGGCGCATGAGACGGGCCACCGTGCAGCGGGCAATGTGGCGACCGCCGACCCCGCCCTCACGGGCCAGCTGCGCATAGACCTTCCGCACACCGTAGACACCGTAGTTATCAGTGTGTACCCGTTCTATCTCCTTCAAGGTCTCGGTATCGGTAGCCGCCCGTCGCGACGGCGACCGTTTCTTCGAGGTGTAGTAGGTACTCGGGGCGATCTGGATACCGGCATCCTTCAGCACGGCACAGATCGGCTCGACCCCGAACCGTTCCTTGTGCCCGTCGATATAGTCGATGACTACCGGCGCGGGCGGTCGAGCTCCGCCGCGAAGAAAGCCGACGCCGACTTCAGAATCTCGTTCGCCCGCCGCAACTCCCGGTTCTCCCGCTCCAACTGCGCCAGCCGCTCGGCCACCTCACTCGGCACACCCGGCCGCGTGCCCGCGTCGACCTCGGCCTTCGCGACCCACACCCGCAGCGTCTCCGGTGAGATCCCCAGCTGCGCGCCGATCCGCTGACACGCGCCCTTCGCGCTCGTCCCCGACTCGGCCCTGGCGTCCAGCACCAGCCGGATCGCCCGTTCCCGCAGCTCATCGGGGTACTTCCTCGGCGCACCCATGTCGTCCGCTTCCTCCTGGTTTGAGTCCCTCCATCAAACCCGGCGCGGTTCAGACCGTAACCGGGCATTGGCCGCACGGGTTCACCAGGTTGTGAGGCCCAGCCGATGCAACCGCCATCTCGTAGCTATGTCGTCCCGAGCGGCCACTGGCAGTGCACGTGGTTTCCGTCCTCGATCGCGCTGTCGCTCGCGCCGAGCTGGACGCACCGCATCACCACGGCATCGAATCCGCCCGAGGCAGAGTTGATATCGAAGGCGAGTCCGCGATAGTGATGTGAGCCGACGGCATGGGAACCCCCGGCGATCTCACTGACGGAGATCGTCCACCGGCTGCCGATGTCGACGAGGGCGCGCAGAACCGTCCCGCTCAGGACCACCTGGCCGCCGGGCGCCGTACCATAATTTGATCGACAAGCCGGCCGCCCGTGAGCCGTGGCGACGACGTTCTGATGGGCCGTGGCGTTGTCTTGCGCGCCGGATGGATGAGATGCCGCAAGCCTGATCGAGCTCATACCCAACACCTGATTCGCTGCCCGCACCCGATCAGGAGCGGGTAGGACGTCCGACGGACGGACGCAGAAGCCGGCGCCGCCTAAGGTAACGATTTCGCTGTCTGCCGCGACGGGCCTGTGTCCTCTGCCATCCGACGCCGGCGCCATGTCATCCACGTACGAGGCACCTTCATGGAGTCCGGGCAGGCCTGCGCCGAGGTCAACGTCACCAAGGTTCGCGACGCTGCCGTCCCTGGCCGCGGCCCAGTATCCGCCCGCGGCCGACGCGACGGATGTCGCGGCGACGGCGCCGGACCGAGGCGATGCCGCAAGGGCGGGTCGGGTCTCCATGAACCCGCCGACGACCAGGGCAGACAGAACGATCACCCGTCCCGCCTGGGTTGAGAATCGCCGGACGGGGAGAATATGGTCCAAATTGCCGACTGAAACAATCATCGTAGCTCCTGGTTCTCGATACAGACGCTACGACTTCCGCGCTTCGCCGGTAAGCGCGCGCATGCAACCAAGAGAAAGCCCTCGTCGGATCTGTCGGCGACATCCGAAAAATGACCCCATGGCGACGGCTACGGGAAGGCGCCGGGATCGGCCTCGCCGCCGGCATAGCCGAACTCGGCGGCATTGTCCGGGGAGTTGGGCAGGTCGGACTGGGTGTCATCGATCACCATCAACCGCCGCCCGCCCAGCCAGGCGCCCTTCGTGCCCCGCCCTGCCTGTGGGAGGGCGAGCCGGTCGAACAGCAGGCGCAACGGTTCGGAACCGAGGCGTTCCCGGGCCTGGCAGATCGCCGGCGTCGTCGGTACCCGCCATTTCGGGTCCCACGAGCGGAACGCTTTCAACGACGAGACGAGCTTACGCATCACCTCCTCATAGGAGTCCTCAAAGAACAGGCACATCGCCAGCACGAAATAGACCACGACGTGTGCCGGCAGGAGCCGGACCCGGGTCTGGCGGCGGCCGGCGCGGTTGACCGCCTCATCCACGTCGTCGCGGGATACCACGCTCGCCAGTACTCCGATAGAAATCCAGTCGGTCAGCCGGCCACCCGGTACCGCCCGCGGAATGCCACTCTGCCCACGCTCCACCAGCGCATTCTATCGTCCACGCATCCGTGACGTGTTCCGAGACCAGGTAGACGAAGACACCCGCGATGGCAACCAGGCCGTCCCGCCCGCCGGCGACGTCGGCGACGACTCGACGAGTGTTGCGAGAAAACCGGTAGCGGTAGCCAGTGATTTGGCAGACCGATGACCACAGGCCATATAGACGGCACCGGCGAGTAGTGGTAAAGGACCACCTTAACTTACTGGTATTGGCCCATGGCCGCTCCTCCTTGATGCTGCTTGTGTTGAGTGCAACATTGATGCGCCCCGTGCAACGGAACTCAGTGCAACAATGCGTCATTCGATGCAACGACCCACGCATCGTGCCTGCTCAGCCCGGTCGCGACGGCGGCTCTCCGACGGCTAGGCAGACGCGAAAAGGCCTGCCGCAACGCGATCGCAGATCCTGTCGAATGTTGCATCAGATGCACCTCTGCCTATTTCGAGAGCGGTGGCATAGGTGTGCCGGAGCTGGTGGGTCGTGATGTGGCCGAGTCCGGCGGTGTCCGCAGCGCGGGCGAGTTCCGCGCGCACCGCGTTCTGGGAAGGCCGGCGGCCGTGGTGGGTGAAAAGGAAATCGGCGGGCCGGCCGGTGCGCGGATGCGGGAGCGGCCGGCCAGGCGAGCGGGTCTCGGCGATGCGGTCGAGCAGGTCGAGGGTGTCGTCGTCGAGGGGGACCATCCGCTCGGTGTCGAGCTTGCCGAGCGGGACCTTCAGCCAGCTTCCCCGGGCGGGGACCTCGTGGACGCAGTCGAGCTCGAGGTCGAGCAGTTCGCCGATGCGCAGGCCGCAGGCACGCTGGAGCAGCAGCGCGTCGGCCGCGAGCCGGTTTGGTGAGCTGGCGAGCTCGTCGGTAAGGCGCCGGTCGGTGTCGAGTGGCAGGTAACGGGGCAGGGGCCGGGGCAGGCGGGGTAGGTCGGAACGGAACAGCAGGCGGCGGGGCGGTGTCTGCTCCCAGCCCCACTCGGCGATGTCGGTCAGGAAGTTCATCACGGCCAGCACGCGGCGGGCGCGTTCGGCCGGGGACAGCTGGCTGCCCGTGCGGGTGTTGGCCGCGGCTGTCAGCGCGTCCGGGTAGGGCTCGATGTGCCGGCGGCGGTCGAGGTCGGCCAGGCTCGCCAGCTTCGGGTCGGCCTCGGCGAGGAACCGGCCGAAGTGGGCCAGCCGGGTCGCCAGGCCCGAGACGGTCGCCGGGACGCAGGTGGCGTTCTTGCGGTGCAGGTAGGCGCCGAACCCGGCGGCCAGCGGCTCGGGGACTCCGGCCAGGCGGGCCTCGAACGGGGCGCGGGTCCGACCTCATATTGCAGCGCCACCAGTTCCGCCGTGTTCGCCGCGTCGCTGCGCGTCAGCAAGAGGAGTCAGCCGAACACTCGCACCATGGTCACATACACCAGCCGAACAACCATGAAGCTGGATCATGTACCGCCGCGCTTGGCGGTGAAGTCGCAGGTCACGGCCCCGGATCGAGTTCTGGCACGGTACAGGCGAGGTCCACGGCGGTGGCTTCGGCCAGCCCAGCGATCCGCCCTGCCGTGGCCGGGCGGCCGAGGGTCGTGCTGGCGTACGTCGTCAACGCAACCGACCAAATTTCCTGCGCGGCACGGTGCAGCCCGTCGCGGAGTACCTTCCGCAACCACCGGCCCGGCTGTTCACCGTGTACTCCTATGCTTGCGGTGCCCAGCGCCAATCCGAGCAGCTCCATGGGGCGGGCGAAGAATGACTGCCGGTCTCCGGGCAGCGGGTCGCACACGGCTCATGATCGTCTTCCGTTCGTATTCTTCCGCCGCACGTGGGCGACGTGCCGTGGTGGCGGGCAGGCCGCGAGGATCGTTCTTACAGATCCTTCCGGTAAACGTCACGCGGAAGATCATCGGAGAATGACCTCACCCAAGACCCGCAAGCCCAAGAAACAGGCGTGAACGCAGGCGCGCGGATTGCTCCGGCCAGTCGCCGGTGAGCCGCTGCTCGTGAGCCGCAGCTGGTGGTTCGCCTCCACCGTCCGGCCGCCTGCGTCGGCCTCCGCGGTCGGCGACGTACCGCTTCCGGGTACTTCCGACCGCGCCGCGGTATCGCAGCGGCTCCGCTACGGGTCATCGGTCGGCCGTCGGGGCGCGTCGGGGCGGGTGAGGTCGTCGCGGAGGGTGCGTAGGTAGGAGTGGTAGATCTTGGCTCGGTCGATCTGGGTGGGGTTGAGGAGCCATTGGGTGTCAAGTCCGATGGTGAGGGCGAGGATCTCGGCGGCCTTGGTGTCGGGGTCGACGTCGCTGCGGATCTCGCCTCGTTGCTGGCCGCGTCGGATTTCGTCGGCGATGAGGTCGCGGGTCTGGCGGTCGCGTTCGTCGAAGTAGTCGTGTAGGGGGTCTTCGGGATCGAGGTTCTCCGCGCGCAGGACGGTCATCAGCCGGGTGACGATCTCCGGCTCGGCCGGGTCCTGCGAGTTCTGGAGGCCGAAGGTGCCTTCACCCGCGAAGTCGCGTGTCACCCGGTCCACGAACTGGTCGCGTCGGTCCAGGACGGCACGGAGCAGGTCTTGCTTGGTGGCGAAGTGGTGGAGGATCCCGGGGTGGCTGATGCCGATGCGCTCGGCCAGCTCGAGCAGTCCGGTCCCGCGATAGCCCTGCCGGGCGAACAGCTCGACGGCGGCGTCGAGGATCTGCTCGCGTCGGGCGACCCCGCGGCGGTTCGGCGTTCCCTTCTTCGGTGGCATCAGTCTGGCGCTCCAGGTGGGGTTGACACGATCAGGAACCTCCCGATAAACCTACAGCCCTGTCAGTAAGACGTGCTGCGGGCTGCGCGCTGGACGAGGCGTGGCCTCGACGGTGGCTCGCGCACCGGCAATGCGATGCGATCAGGTAAGTCACTTAAAGTAGTTGACATGGAGCGATGGCCGCATGAAGTTGTCAGATGGTGCTGAACTGATCGCTGCACGTGGTGACATGGCTCTTCCGAGGAGGACGTTCCTCCTCGGAGGTGTCTTATCCGCCGCCGGTCTCGTTGGCGCAGGCGGGCTCGCCGGCTGCTCGCGTAAGCCGTCGACGTCTGGCGGTGGGCCGGAGACCTGGAGCGTGCCGGAGGCGGCATATGTCCGCGACTGGGGCCTCGCCGGTGGCGGGCCGTGCGGCGCGATTGGCGACCAGGAGTGCGCCACGGGTGCGCCTACGGGCCTGCAGACCCTCATCGGCGGGCTGAGTGTGCCCGGTCTGGGCATCCCGCTCGGCGGCGTCGGCGCCGGCTCGTTCCACTACAACCTGTTCGGAACTTTCGGGCCGTGGAACATGGCCGGTTCGCAGTCGTCGAACTTCTGGGAGATGCGCACCCTCCCGCAGGCGGCGTTCCACATCCGTGAGGAGGCCGAAGGCGCCACGGACAGCCCGACCGTCAGGACGCTCGCCACCCGGCACGACAACATCGCCCCACAGCGGAACTTCGGCGGTGTGCTTCCGGCGTGGAAGCAGCTGAGTCCCGGCGACGGCACCTACGCGGCGCTCTACCCGTTCGGGTGGACCACCTACAAGGTGTTCCAGTCGCAGGTGTCCATGCGGTTCTGGTCACCGATCGTGGCCGGCGAGGACCAGCGCACCTCGATGCCGGTGGCGTTCTTCGACGTGGAGCTGGCCAACCCGACCAGCAAGGCGATCAACCTTTCGGTGATGTTCACGTTCCCGAACGCCACCTCACACCCGACCGGCACGACACGCGCCGGGCTCTACAGCCGGTTCGACACAGACGCCGCCTCAGGTGTCAGCGGCGTGACGCTGGGCTCGGACAGCCCAACGAACACCCCCGACGGCTACAAGTCGGAGTGGACCATTGCCGCCCTCCCGGCTCCCGGCCAGAAGCTGACATATGTCACCTCCTGGAGGGGGACAGGTGACGGCAGCGACATCTATCGTCCGTTCTCTTCCACAGGTGTCCTGCCGAATCGCGCGCTGGACAGCTCGAACTCGGCAGGCGCCGTCGCCGTGACGGTGCGGCTGGATCCGGGGAAGAAGACAACCGTCCGTTACGCCCTGTCCTGGGACTTCCCGCAGGTGTACTACGGCGCCCAACCGACCGCACGCGCCATCTGGATGCGCCGGTACACCGCCTTCCTCGGCGCCCGGTCCACGGCCACCAACGACTACGTCCCGAACTCCTATCCGTTCAAGCAGGCCTTCACCATCGCCAGGCGCGAGCTGGCGCGGCACGACGACTCACTCTCAGATGTCGAGTCGTGGTGGAAGCCGATCGCCGAGAACACGAAATACCCGGTGTGGCTGCGGAAGGCCGCCCTGAACGAACTGTTCGAGATGGTCTTCAACGCCTCCTTCTGGGAGGCGGGCCTGGTCAGTACCACCATCACCCCCGCCCCCGGCGGCCCTCGCCTGGGCGCGGAGATCCCCGGCACGCACCTCTTCTACACCATCGACGCAGGGGCCGGCGGCGCGGCGGCCAACGAGCTGGACGTCGACAGCTTCGGCTACCTCTGCTACACGAAGCTGTTCCCCAATCTGGAGCTCGGCCGCGTCCGCGCCTGGCTACAGATGATCAAACAGAACCCGGTCGGGCGCGTGCCACAGCAGATGCTCCACGAGACGGGTCCGTTCATCGGCGCGACATCGGCCATGCAGCGTCTGCCTGCCGACGCCGCCCCCACCTTCGGCGCGCCGCCCGCGGCGCCCTCCACCGACCTCGGCACCCTGTTCGAACCCAGCGGCGGTGACTCGTTCCGCGACACCCCGCACAAGGTGATCTACCGGGCGTATGCCCTGTACAAGGAGACCGGTGACGAGAGCCTGGTGTCCTACGGGTACGCGCCGATGCTCAAGGCGTTACGGCACATACAGTTCTTCCGCCCGGCCGGCTCCCACCTCCCGGCGGACCCACCGTCGAACAACCCGCCGAACACCTACGACCAGATCATCGTCGACGGCCACGGCATCTACAACAGCCAGCTCTACCTGCTGTCGCTCCAGATCCTCTCGACACTGACCCCCAAGGCCAGGAAACTCGGGGTCCCCGAGGCCACACCCGCGGTGCAGACCGAGATCGACACCGAGCTGGCAGCGGCGAAGGCCGAGTTCGAGAAGACCTTCTGGAACCCCAGGACCGGGCGCTACCGCTTCTGCGACGCCACCGGTGGCATCGCGGGACGGACCGGCGACATCTACGGCAACAGGAAGCCGGTCCTGCCGCCGGACGTGGTCTTCCTGGACTCGTTCTACGCACAGTGCGTCGCTTCCCAGCTCGGCCTGCCGGATCTGATCGACCTCCAGCACGCCCGGACGCACTGGAACAACACCCTCGACGCCTTCCTCGCCCCGAAGGACGCCGCCGGCAACCCCGTCGGTCCACCCGTCATGCTGAACACGGACCTGAAGCACTTCTCTATGGACTACATCCAGCCATCCGGCCGCTACATCCCAGAAATCGGCGACGTATGGCCCGGCACCACCTACATGGCTACGGCCGCCGCCGTTCACATCGGCCGCGGCACCGGCGACGAGGCTCTCGTCGCCAAGGCCCTGAAAATGAGCGAAGCCGTGGCGAACCAGATCTTCGACGAAGGCGGACGCTCGACCAAGGGCTACGCCTTCGGCACACCAGAATCCTGGTTCGTGGACGACGTCACGATCTGCCGGTACACGGCCTACACCCGAGCCCGCTCCGTCTGGCAACTCGTCGACGCGCTCGACACCATCCCAGGGAAGTCGAAATAGCCCTCCCATAAAACCGAGAAGGACGACCACCATGATTCGTTGGGGTGTGGTGGGACCGGGTGAGATCGCGGCCGGGTTCGCGGAAGCGATGCGGTGGGTCGTTGACGGGGAAATCGTCGCGGTGGCGTCGCGCTCGATCGCGCGCGCGACGGCCTTCGGTGACAGGTTCAGGATCCCGACCAGATACGACGACTACGCCGCGCTGGCCGCCGACCCCGACGTCGACGTGGTCTACGTGGCGACCCCGGCGTCGCGGCACGAGCAGGACACCGTCACCTTCCTGGAGGCCGGCAAGCACATCCTGTGCGAGAAACCATTCGCGATCAACGCCCGGCAGGCCCGGCAGATGGCCGAACACGCCCGCGCCCGCGGGCTGTTCCTGATGGAGGCGATCTGGAGTCGCTTCCTACCGACCTACCGCTCGCTGGTCGACGTGCTCGCCAGCGGACGCATCGGCCAACCGCTCCTGGTGGAAGCAGACTTCGGGATGCGGTGGCCGATACGCCCGGAACATCGCCTGTTCGACCCGGATCTTGGTGGCGGTGCTCTGCTCGACCTCGGCATCTACCCAGTCCAGCTCTGCTCGCTCGTGCTCGGCTCAGCCGAACACGTCGCCGCGGCCGGTGTCATCGGCGAGACCGGAGTCGACGAGCAGGTCGCCGCGGTGCTCCGTCATGCCCGCGGCGCGCTTGGCGTGGTCAAAGCGGCGATCCGGGTAACCATGACGTGCACGGCGCGCATCGCGGGCACCGACGGATCGATCGACCTCCCGGCGTTCATGCACTGCCCGAACGCCCTCACCGTCACCACCCGCCCCGGCGGCGCCGAACACATCGACGGCTCCTACGAGGGCAACGGGCTGCAGTTCGAGATCGCCGAAGTGCACCGGTGCCTCCTCGAAGGACTCACCGAGAGCCCGGTGATGCCGCTGGACGAGACCATCGCCCTCGCATCCACCCTCGATGCCATCCGCGCCCAAGTACTCACGAGCGCGGCGCGTTCGCGCTCGTCGGTTCCGGCCCACGCAGGAGCCTCCGACGGAAGGCGAGCCCGATGAACCGTTCCTCTTCACACCGTTCGCTGCTCGACTTCTACGCCGACCCCGACTCGGGCAGCTGGGAAGAGGTCGGGTACATCCCCTATCCGCTTGGGCCCCCGGCCGTCGACACACCGGTCGTGGCCCGCCCGCAGACGCGGGCGTTGCCCGACCTGCGTGAGCGTTACGACGCGATCGTCGTGGGAAGCGGAGCCGGTGGCGGCGTCGCCGCATTCGTGCTCGCGTCCGCTGGAGCATCCGTCCTCGTCGTCGAACGCGGCCAGTGGTACGGCGCGGGCGACCTCGAGACCGACCACATCCGCAACCACCGGTTCTTCCTCGGGGGCGACCTCGACACGCCCGCCGGGCACCCCCGGGCCGTCCTCGGCGACGACGGCGAGATCGCTGTCGAGCCCGATGACGGCCGCTACCACCACAACGCGATCACCGTAGGAGGCGGCACCCGGTTCTTCGGCGCCCAGGCCTGGCGGTTCCGGCCCGAGGACTTCCGGATGGCCTCCCTGTACGGCGTCCCGGAAGGATCCGCGCTCGCGGACTGGCCGATCACCTACGACGACCTCGAACCGTTCTACGACCAGGTGGAATGGGAACTCGGCGTGGCCGGCCGCCCGCACCCCGACGACGGGCACCGCAAACGCGACTACCCGATGCCGCCGTTCCCGTCGAGCGCCCTGGCCGCCGTGCTCGAGGCCGGCGCCGACAGGCTCGGATGGCCGACGGGACCGACTCCGCTGCTCCTGAACACCCAGCCCCGCGCTGGCCGGGCCGCATGCATCCGCTGCGGGATGTGCGTTGGCTTCACCTGCCCCGTCGACGCCCGCAACGGCACCCACAGCACCGTCCTGCACCGAGCCGTCGACCTCGGCGCCGACCTGACTGTCGGCGCGCAGGTCACGCGAGTATCCGCCGCCGGCGACGTCGAGATCGCCGCTGGCGGCGCGTCACGTATCATCCGCGCCGGAACGGTCGTGCTCGCCGGCGGCGCGGTCGAGACCGCGAGACTGCTCCAGCTCAGCGGCCTCGGCAACGACTGGGTCGGCGACTGCCTCCAAGGACACCTCTACGCAGGCGCGCTCGGCCTGTTCGACGAGCCAATCCACGACGGACTCGGACCAGGCCCGTCCATCGCGACCAGGCGCTTCGCCCACGGGAACGACAGCGTCGTCGGCGGCGGCCTGCTCGGCGACGACTTCGTCAGGCTCCCCGTCATGCACTACCTCATGACCCGCCTCATGGGCCTCTCACCCGACGCCAACCAAGCGGACGCACGTCGCGCCATGGCGGAGGGCTACCGACACACCGCCATCGTCTCCGGGCCGGTCCAGGAAGTGACGACTCGCAGCGCACGCGTCCGGTTGGCGTCGAGCGTGACCGACCACCTCGGCCTCCCCGTAGCCAGGTTCGAGGGCGCCCACCATCCCGAGGACCTCCCAACCGTCGCGTTCCTCACCGACCGAGCCGAGGAATGGCTACGCGTATCCGGCGCCCGCCAAACCTGGCAGATAGGCCCGATGAAGGAAAGGACACTCTCCGCGGGCCAGCACCAGGCTGGCACCGCGCGCATGTCCGACTCACCCCGCCACGGCGCGACCGACTCGTTCGGCAAAGTCTGGGGAACAGACCGCGTGTACGTCGCCGACGCGAGCCTCCACGTCACCAACGGCGGCGCCAACCCCGTCCTGACCATCATGGCCCTCGCCTGGCGAACCGCAGCACACATCGCCGCCAGCGGATAACCACGAGCAACGCGCGACCAGAATGCACGGCAGTCGAACGCCTGGTCCGATCACAGCGGCTTCTGATCCGACGATGAAGGAGCTCAATGACCCCGGCGAACGCCGACGTGTGCCCAATGATCCGGCCCGGCCAGGTCTGGCTCGACACCGCGGGCCGGCGCATCCAGGCCCACGGGGGCTCGATCATCACGGGCGCCGACGGCCTGTTCTACTGGTACGGCGAGAACAAGGAGAGGACGACACCGGGCAGCGGCAACTGGCACTGGGGCGTGCGGGCGTACTCGTCGTCCGACCTGGTCACCTGGGCCGACCGGGGCCTCATCATCCCGCCCGTGACCGACGATCTCACCTCACCGTTGCATCCAGCGCAGATGATGGACAGGCCACACATCCTGTTCAACGAGCGCACAGGGAAGTACGTGTGCTGGCTGAAGATCATGAGCGGGGACGGCCAGCAGACCCAGACATCCACCGTACTTGTCGCCGACGATCTGCTGGGGCCCTACGAAATCGTGCGCACCGGGCTGCGGCCGTGTGGCTTCGACGCCGGCGACTTCGATCTGACCGTCGACCCGAAGACGGGCAAGGCCTACTACTACTTCGAGAAAGTGCACACCGAGCTCATCTGTACCGAGCTCACCGACGACTACACCGACGTCACAGGGAACTACAGCAGCCACTTCCCGCACCCCGGACCGCCCTTCACCCGTGAGGCACCCGCGCACTTCGAGCGCGGCGGATTCCACTACCTCATCACCTCGGGCACGACCGGCTACTTCCCCAACTTCTCCGAGGTCGCCCTCGGCCGCGGCCACCACGGGCCCTTCGCCGTCCTCGGCGACGCACATCCCCACGACGCCTCGCGCACCTCGTACCGTTCGCAGATCAGCTCGGTGTTCAAGCATCCGCACAAGAAGGACCTCTTCATCGCCCTCGCTGACCGGTGGCTCCCGCAACTGCCGGAGGACATGCCCAACGTCTACGACGTTGTCGCGGCGATGGCGCGCGGCGAGACGCCGCCCTCGACCGGCAGCGATCAAGCGATGATGGTGGCGGCGCGCGGCGAGAACACAGCGATCGCCGACTACGTGTGGCTACCGATTCGCCTCGACGACGACCGCCCGTCCATCGAGTGGCTCGACGAATGGAGCCCCCACGACTTCGCCTGAGGGTGCCACGACGTCCATCGGCACATGAG
Organism: Pseudofrankia coriaricola; assembly: GCF_032027725.1. Taxonomy (NCBI): domain Bacteria; kingdom Bacillati; phylum Actinomycetota; class Actinomycetes; order Frankiales; family Frankiaceae; genus Pseudofrankia; species Pseudofrankia coriaricola. Next base: position 12,462 of record NZ_JASNFO010000139.1, read on the forward strand.
GATATGCGGTGGACCTTTGCCGCCCAGCCGAACAGCAGCAGCGGCCCGACGGCGTCGAATGGAGCATGCCGTACCGGCCACGATCAGAGGCTCGGACCACGGATCGCGTTTTGCTGGCGAGGTGCGCCCGTCCGCGCATGGCACATCCCGGGCCGACCGGCCAAACCGCCAGCCGATGAGCAACACAAGGGAGACAGGTGGCGCCAGCCTTACCTGCGGTGCCAGGAAAGCTGTCACCCTCCGTGCACCATGCCGCCAGACGTGACCTCGGCATCGCGGCCGGGTTGCGGCGACGCTATGCATAGCCGAGTGGAGGAAAAATGACCTTGGCCGAGTATCGAAGAGGCCGTGATACGCGCACGGCGCGCGTCAGTGTGTTAGCGGCACGTCATGGGATGCGGCGATTGCTTCCGTCGCTGCCGGCCACTGCCACGCTGCTGGCGGTCGCCCTGGCCGCCTGCGGGTCGAGTGGCAGTTCCAGTGCTGCCTCATCGACGCCTACACCGCAACCTGTCAGGACCGACGTCGGTAAGGCGCTGCAGATCAGCAGCGCGCCTACCGCCGGTCCGGCCTGCGCGACAACCGCGGCCGGCGCCTTGATGGTGACGGCGGACTGTGTGGATCCGAAGCTCAGTCAGCCTTACGTTGACAAGGACGAGCACCGGACCGTCCCCGACCGGGACAACAAGGTCTCGGTCGATGTCCGCTACGTGCACGGCGGTTTCAAGGACACTAACTCGAAGTTTTCGTTCTACTTCCCGGAGAAGTATCAGGGCCGGTTCTTCGAGTTCACCTACCCGACGGTCTCGGTCGAGGACGCCCAGCCGCAGAACGTTGTCTTCGCCGCCCTCAACAACGCCTACGTAGTGTCGACGAACAATGACGGCGGCCTGCCGGGGGCCGGCGAGCTCGGTGGTTACCGGACCGACGCGGCGTCGGCGAAGTTCTCTCGGGTCGTGGCCGCGCAGGTGTACGCCGACTCCAGCCGTCCCCGTGGCTACATCTACGGCCCGAGTGGTGGCGCCTACCAGACGATCGGCGCGATGGAGAACACCGACGGCGTCTGGGACGGCGGCGTGCCGATCGTGCCGGGGACCCCGAACTCGATCCCGTCCAACATGACCAGCGAACTGCTCGCGCTGCGCGTTCTGCGTGACCAGCTTCCGCGGATCGCCGACGCAATGGAGCCCGGCGGCAGCGGGGACCCCTACGCGGGGCTGAACGCCGATCAGCGGGCGGCGCTTCGCGAGGTGACCAGGCTCGGGTTCCCACTGCGCGGGTGGTGGGACTACGCGGGCCTCGACGGCGGAGCGTTCTTCCAGGTGGGTGGCGGTGTCCGTGCCGTCGACGCGACGTACGCCGACGACTTCTGGAGCAAGCCCGGGTACGCAGGCTCCGACCCATCGGTGCGGGCCGCCCGGGTCCAGGCCGACGCCACCGTCTCGGCGGTCGTGGGCTCACCAGCCAGCGGACTGACGCTCGCCCAGGTGCCGGCCGGCGACCTGACCTACGCAGATCTCATCGTCACCAGCGGCGCCGCCGCCGGAAAGACGCTGTCGATCCTGAGCGCGAAAGGGAACGACGTCACCTTCGTGCGGGGGTCAGACAACGCGGTGACCGCCGAGATCCGTCCCGGGGACCACGTGCGCCTGGACAACTCGTGGACGGTCGCGCTCGAGTACTACCCGCGCTACCAGCTTCCCTCGCCCGACATGTACGGCTGGAACCAATACCGCGACGCCTCCGGCAAGCCCCTCTACCCGCAGCGCCCGACACTCGCCGGCACCATCTTCACCAAGGCCACCGCCGGCTCGATCTCGACCGGCAAGTTCCACGGTAAGATGATCATACTCGGCTCCGTACTGGACGCCGAGGCCTACGGCTGGTCGGCAGACTGGTACCGCCAGCGGGTGCAGGCCGACCGGGGCTCGAAAACGAGCGACAACTACCGCATCTGGTACATGGACAACGCCGGCCACACCGGGCCGCCCACCACGGCATCCCTGGACCACCTCGTCAGCTACGGCGGCGAACTCAACCAGGCGCTGCTCGACCTGGACGCCTGGGTCACGGACGGCACCCCGCCGCCAGCCAGCACCGACTACCACATCGACGCCGACACCCAGGTCCAACTCGCACGCACCGCCACGCAGCGCCACGGCATCCAGCCGCTCGTCACCCTGAACGTCACCAAGCTCGGCGACAAGGGCATCACCCCCGCGGTCACGGCGAACGCGGCACAGGGCCAGCAGGTCACCCTCACCGCACACGCCCAGGCGCCCTCGGGCGTCGGAAAGATCACCAAGGTCGAGTGGGACTTCGACAGCACGGGGAACTTTTCGGAAACCTCCAAGGTCGACAAGCCCGCGGGCGACCTGACGGTGACCACCACGCACACCTTCACCAAGCCAGGCACCTACTTCGCGGTCACCCGGGTCACCGCCCAGCGCAACGGCGACCAGAACACGCCCTACACCCTGATCCAGAACCTCGCCCGGGTCCGCATCGTCGTGAAATAGCGTGAAGGGTGCGGGCCGCGCAGTGTTGGTCGCGGTAGCGCGTGTAGGAGTGCGGTGAGCAGGGGGCTGTCGGCGGGTTGGAACTGGATGCGTTGGCCGTCGGGCTGGCGTTGGACCACGGTGATCTGGTGGCGCAGGGTGAGGATCTCGATGTCCTTGTCCCGGTCGCCGCGGGGTGGCAGGCGCAGTAGCGCGAAGACGTTCGTGACTCCGAGGTAGGTCAGCCGAAGCAGCACGAACCGGCATCCCGGCGTAGCCGGGGGCCGTGCCGGGCGGAGGCCGGACGCTGGATGGGTCACGAGCAGTCCTTACTGCTGCGGCTGCCCTGACCAGCGCGGATGGGATTCTCGGCACGCACTGGGCCGGCGCGTCCGCTACCAGCTGCTGCTGGAGGACGAGCTGTCGGAGCTGCTGCTGCTGGAAGACGAGCTGTCGGAGCCGCTGCTCGACCAGGAGCTGTCCGAGCCGCTAGAGCTCCCGCTGTCGGAGCCGGCGTGGGAGTCCCAGCTATGACTGTGATGGCCGTGGTGGTGGTCACCGTGATGGTGCCCGTGCGGGCCGTGGTGCCAGCCGTGGCTCGGGTGGCCGCTGTGCTCGGCGTGGCGCCGGTGGTGGTCGCCGGGGTCGTGGTCGTCGTGGCCGCCGCCAGCCTCGGCGCCGGCGGCCGGGCCGAACCAGTAGGAGAAGTCATTGTCCAGGCGGCTGCCCCGGCCGGAGGAGGCGGAACCCGACGATCGGTGCCACCCCGGACCGACTGGCAGCCCCAGCTGTTGCAGCCTGGCGCGCATCAGCCGTGGCAGCAGCAGGAAGACCGAGGACATGAGCACGATCATCGACACCGCGATGATCGGCCCCAGCAGGAAGAGCTTGTCGGTCGGGAGCAGGAAGGCGGCGGTGAAGATCCCGCCGATGACGACCAGCACCTCTGTGACCAGAAGCGCGAACAACCGTGGCATGTCCCTGTTGTAGAGCAGGCAGGTGCGCTGACGTCGGCAAACGACGGCCGGGCGACAGTCGCCCGGCCGTCAGGCGACGGCGGGCAGGTGCCGCGGACGCCCCTCGTGGCGGCGAACGAGCCGTCGGGAGGGGACCGGCGGGCGGGGACGAGTGCGCCCGCCGGGCGGGGCCTTGAACATGCAGGTAAATGCTTGGCGTGACCGAGACCGGAGGGGCGGACAGGGCAGGGGCGGACCGGGTCTTCGAGGCTGTGGGGCTCCAATATTCGGGTTTCGGCCTGGGAGCTGGACTTTTGCCCGCGCCTTCGTGACCATCTTTGGGGGGTGCTGTCAGGCAGTGTTGCGGTACTCGTTGATCAGGCCGCGGAGGACGCGAGTGCGCTGGACGGTGGACCCCACGGCCGGCGCGGTTTCGGCCGGCGGGTCAGATGCGTGTTGGCCGAGTGAGCGGTGGGGTCGGTGGGAGTTGAAGTGCTCGGCGTAGGTGTCGAGGACCGATGTCAGGTGCTGGTCGGAGATGATCAGTAGCCGGTCGGTGCATTCGCGGCGGACGGTGCCGACCCAGCGTTCTGGTGGGGCTGTTCCTGCGGCCGGCTCAGCCGGCGGCCGGCGCCGAGCCGGCGGCTCCGCAACTGGCGCCGCGCTGGCGGATCGTTCTGCCCGGCGCCCCAGCGGCGGCGGTGCTGTCCGACCGGGGCGGCCGGTTGAGAGCCTTCCGGGCTGTGGAGACAAGTTCGTTTGCGGCACGGACCCGTCTCATCGTGGAGGGCTGGGCCCAGGTACGTTTCCCGACTCGCTCGACGACCCGGTGCGGCTAGGAACCGCCTGGTTGGTCGGCGTGGGTGGGCGGGTCGGGGTGATAGACGACGAGTGTGCCTGCTTGTTCGCGTTTCGCCGTGTACATCGCCAGGTCGGCCTGGTGGAGCAGGATGTCGGGGCTTGCTGGCCGGGCGCCGTCGAGGGTGACAAGACCGAGGCTGGCGCGCGGGATGTAGGTCCGGCCCGCTAGCTGACAGGGCGCCTGGACCGCGGTGGCGAGCCGCTCGGCGATGCGGCGCGGGCCGTCGGGGCCGCCGCCGTCAAGGATGACGGCGAACTCGTCGCCACCGAGGCGGGCGACGGTGTCGGCCGCGCGGGTTCCGGCCTGCAGCCGCCCGGCGCTGATCCTGAGGAGTTCGTCGCCGGCGGCATGCCCGAACACGTCGTTGACCCGCTTGAAGTGGTCAAGGTCCACGAACAGGACAGAGACGGCAGTCTCCTCGCCGGTGGGCGCACCGCGGCCACCGGACTCTGTGCCCGAACGGTCAGGGCCGGAGCTGACCGCCCGCTGCAGCCGCCGGGTGAACAGCGCCCGGTTCGCCAGACCGGTCAGCGGGTCATGAAACGCCTGGTAGTGCAGCTGGCTCTCGCGTTCCTGGACCTCGGCGAGCAGGCGGGTGTTCTCGGCAAGGGTGAGCACCTGCCGGGCGAGTGCCAGCACCAGCAGAGACACCATGCCGTATGCCTCGAACCGGTCGAGCATCGCGCCTGTCACCAGCTTGCCGAGGATCACCACGCCGGCCGCGGCGAGCACGGCATAGGGGAGTGCGGCGTGCGCCCACATTGCTCGCGGACGAGGCGGGGCCGGGCCGTCCCGGTATGCCGGGGCTGGAACCGGCACCAGCGCGGCGAGGGCTATCAGCAGGAAGGCGACGATGAACGAGAACACGCTCCACGCCGGAAGGTCGTAGCTACCGTGCGCGACGCGGTAGACGACGACGTTGTTCGTGAGTCCGTGGATCAGCAGGCCCACACCCAGCAACGCCAACGTCGCCGGGGACCGCGGCCTGCGGAAGCTCGCGATCAGCAGGACAGCCGCCGCCAGGATCAGCACGGCCGTTTGTGGGACTAGGGCGAGTAGGAACTGTGAGATGTCGGGCGCGCTCGCCCGGGTGACCGCGCTCAGCACCGTCGCCCACTCCAGTAGGACGACCGAACCGACGATCAGTACGCAGTCCAGCATGGTGATCGCGTGCCAACGAGCCGGGCCACCCCCCCGCTCGTCCCCGCCTAGGCCTTCGGCCGGGTAGGTGGGCAGGGAGAGCAGGCCCGCCAGGGCCAGCCCGTAGAAGACGACAAGGATCGGATACGCCGACGTATGGGCGGCCGGCGACCTGCCCCTGAGCAACGTCACCGCGGTGGCGAGGCCGGCGACCGCCGAGCCGGCCGCCATCACACCGATGAGCGCCCGCCATCGCCGGTCGCCGACGGCGGCCCACCGAACGCTCCAGAAGGACGCCACCGCGGCAGCGACCTCAGCGACGAAGGTGAGGAACACCGTGGCAGTCAGGCCAGAACGCGGGCCCAAAAGCGCTACGAGCACGCCCGCGACACCGACAAGCACCACAGAAGCCACCACAGCGCAGAGGAACAACCGCGGCCTGTGGCCCGAACCGGCCGAACGTCGGCCTGGCACAGCGTCCCCGAGAATGCGAAGTCCTACCATCACTCCCCTACGCCAGCCTATCGTAACCATCCGAACTCGGACAGCGATGGTCCGGCTGTGACGCCACGTCGAGCCAAGGCGCTTCACCGTCGTCAGCCCCGTGTGAGGTAGGCGTGGGTCGCGGCGTGGGCGAGGGTGCTCTGGGTGGCGATGGTGAGCCCGAGGCGGTTCCAGTGCGAGTCCACGATGGAGGTGAGGACGTCTGTGAGCTCGCAGGTGAGGTGGCCTGTGGCGGTGGCGTCGGCGAGGCGGCTGCCCGCGGTCGCGTAGCCGTCCCGCCAGGATGCGAACGTCGCGAGGTCGCTGGCCGGCTCGGCCAGGACAGCGAGCAGTTCGGCGCCGAGCCGGCGGGCACTGGTTGGGTCGGGGGTGGGCCGGGTGGCGGCGAGGCGGGTGTACAGGTCGCGGCGGGTGGGCCGGTCGAGTCCGGCGGCTTTGAGCAGGGTGTCCAGCAGCATGGCGGACAGCTCGGGTCGTCGGAGGGGTGGGTCGTCCTGGCGGAGGTGGGCGAGGATCGCTTCGCTGTCGGCGCGGTCGTGCGTGATCTTGGTGCCGGTCAGTCCGCCGAACGGGTGGGGGTCCGGTTCGTAGATCTCGGGCACCGTGGCGGCGAGGTCACCTGTGCGGGCCAGATTGCGGAACAGTCGCCTGACGGCGAGCGGGTCGGCGCGGTGCAGGTAGAGGTTCCAGGCGGGATGTCCCCGGGTAAATCACCAGCCGACCCGGCCGCGGCCGGTGCGTAGCGTGTCGAGTGCCGGTGCCACGAGGGTTGCCATCGTGTGTTCGGCCTGGTGCTGGCCGGCGAAGGTGATGTGGACGGCGCACCAGCGGCTCGCCGACTGCTCTTGTAGCGCGGCTTTCCCGCCCGCGTGGTAGACGCCGAGGGCGGCCTGCAGGTCCGCGGCCGGCAGGCCGCTGCGCGCCGCCACGTCAGGGAGATCCTCACCGGCGAGGACAGCGCGCACGGCATCCACGAGCTGACCCGGCGGTGCCGCAGGCAGGTGATGAGTGGTCATATCTCCCCCGAGAAGAGATCCGGTCGCAACAGGGCGCGAGATCAGAGCGAGCCCCATTCGGGTTTGCGGCCGACGGCGGCGTAGCAGGACACGTCGGCGTCGGTCAGGATGCTGTCCGCTGCCTCGTCGTGGGGGCGCCAGCGGTGCGCGACCTCGACCCCGGGGGAGACCATGTCGAGGCCGGTGAAGAAACGTTCGACCTCGTCGCGGCTGCGGGCTTGGGCGGGGATGCCACGGGCCTGGTAGATCGCTGCGGCCTTGTCGGCCTGCTCGGGGGCGAAGTCGGCGGTGGCGTGGGTGAGCGTCAGGTAGCTGCCGGCGGGCAGCGCGTCGAGCAGCGTCGTGACGATGCCGTAGGGGTCGGCGGTGTCGGGGATGAAGTGCAGGATCGCGATCAGGGACAGCGCAACCGGGCGGCTCAGATCGAGGGTGTTGCGTACCTCCGGGGAGGCGAGGGTCTTCTCCGGGTCGCGTAGGTCGGCATCCAGGTAGGCGGTGGCGCCGCCCGTCCGGCTGGTCAGCAGAGCGCGGGCGTGCGCCAGGACGAGCGGATCGTTGTCGACGTAGACCACCCGGGCATCAGGGGCGACCGACTGGGCGACCTCGTGCAGGTTCGGCGACGTCGGGATGCCAGTACCGACGTCCAGAAACTGGCGGATCCCCGCCTCGGCGGCCAGGAACCGGGTCGCACGGACCAGGAACGCCCGGTTGCACCGGGCCACGGTTGGTGCCTGGGGGAAGTCGTTCAGGACCAGCTCGGCGGCCTCCTGATCGGCGGGATAGCTGTCCTTACCACCCAGGTAGTAGTCGTACATGCGCGCCGAATGGGGCCGGTCCATATACAGTTCCGTGCCCGACGCGTTCGATTCTGGAGAGCCCGATGCCATGGCTTAACTGATCCTTTTCAAGGCGTGTTTTAAGGGTCGATAGAAGTGGTCGAGATCTCGGTTTGTGGCGCTGTTCCTGGCTCTAAGGTTGGCCATCATCACGAATGGGATGCGAATGGCGGGAGGTGGTCCGAGGTGCGCGACGAGTGGCGGATCGTCGAATGTCTACAGTGTTTCGACTGGCGAAGAGAAGGTGGGTTGGCTCGTGATTCTTTGTCGCTGTGGTCACGGCCTGGAGTCGGCCGGGACGGGCGGCGGAGCGTTCCGTATGTGTCCTGACGGGACACGACCTGGGCGCGGGCTGACGCCTGCGAGGAGGCCGTCGCGGGTCCGTCGTAGCAGCGCCAGGTCATGGACGGCCGGAACGTCGCCGACGGTGAGGGCCGTCGGGGTCCGGCGGGGTAGAGGCTGCGATCCGTCGCCGCGGTCGGCATCGGGCCCGTCATGGTCCAACGCGGCCCGCACCACCTTGCCCGGCCCGGTTTCGGTGCTGTAGTAGTCCCAGGTGGCGACCAGGGCTGCGCGAAGATCGCCGAGGGTGGCGGTCGGTCACTCTAGGTGGCTAGGAATTGGAGTGCCCGGTTGCGGTCTGCGGCGATGTGTTCGAGTGCTTCCTTGACTTTTTTGACGCCGTGGAGCCGAAGGAGGCCGAGAGCGAGATTGCGGAGGATGGCGAGGTTTCGTGGGCCGTTGCCGAGGTGAGCGCGGCAGGCGTCCTCTTGCCAGGCGGTGTCGCGGATGTAATGCACGCGGTTCTCTATTCCCCAGTGCAGGCGAACGTGGGTGTGGATTGCGGCTGGGGCGGCGCGGCCCCCGCGCAGGTTGGTGATGATGAAGGCGTACTCCCTGGTGAGACGGTTACCTTCGAGGTCGAATTCGTCACGGCGGATGACGGCGATCGTCCGAGCAAACGGGAAGCGGATGTCCTCGGCGGTGGTCGTCCAGGTGGTCCACCGCTTGATGCGCCCGTGTGAGCGTTCCTCTTCGTCGTGGCCCGGTGTTTGCTGGAGAAGAGGCAGGCAGCGCTCGAAGACCTGCCGGTAGAGGGTGGGCTGGTTCCTTTTGACGGTTAGGACGTAGTCGATACCGCGTTTGTGGAGCAGGATGGCGGTCCTGAACTGGGTGTGGGCGGCATCGGCGGTGGCGATGGTTCGTCCGCGCTTGTGTTTGAGGATCTTCACCAGGTTCTCGACCTGGGTGGTCTCGTTCGTGTCGTCGGGGACCTGGGTCTGGGCGACGACGACACCTTCTCCGTGGATCATGGCGGCGAACAGCTTGACCTGCTTGTTCCCGGTGGTCCAGGCGCCGCGCAGGACCTTGCCGTCCAGCGAGATCACCAGGTCTCCGTCGTGGTCACGTGTCGCGCATTCGTGCAGCCAGACGCCGACGAGGAGGTCCAGCAGGTCCGCGTCGACATTCGTGAGGACCTCCCGGATAGTGGACTCGCCCGGCGCCACGTATGCCGCGCGGAAGTAGTCGTAGGGTGCACCGATCTGTGCGAGCAGACGTTGTGGAAGGTCGCCTGACCGTCTGCCGATCTGGCGGTAGTTCGCGGCGCCAGCCAGTGTGGCGACGACCGCGACAGCGAGTACGAAATGGAGGTCGTACATCTTTCCGCGGGCCGCACGGAAATCTTTCACCTGACGCAGCATCTCGAGAAGTCGACTGGCTTTGTTCTCGCCGGCCTGGTCATGGCCGCTCGACAGAGCGGCGCCGGTCTGGCATGATGGCATGCGGTGGCCTTCTGGTCAGGGGTTCTGTTTGGTGGAACTTTCATTATCCCGAACAGGAGGCCACTTCTGTAACAACGACAGGCCAGGTTTCAGATAATTCGGCGGCCAAGGCTCGCCAATCGCGGTCCAGCAGATTTCCCGGGTCGGCACACGGCATGCCCGGCTCGATCTACTGAGGCGAATCTCGATCGAAGTGCGCGGGGATAGGACTGACGCGCGCTATCCCGTCTACCGCATCCGGATGCTTCCGCGAGGCAGCTACGTGACGTAGCCAATCATAACTCTGGGCGACCTTCGCGCAGCCCTG
>NZ_JASNFO010000140.1:0-21567 GCF_032027725.1 Pseudofrankia coriaricola
ACCACCACAGCACACCTGCACGGGGGCACTTCGCTTCGCTCGTGGCCGGGCCTCCGCGGAGGCGCGCCTCCGCGCCAGTTCGGTCACGACACGCTTGACCGTTACAAGACCACAGCACGCCGTCCGTGGAAGCGCGCCTCCGCGCCAGCACGGGTGCGGTCACGCTTGACGTCGCCAGTGCGAAGCTGCACCGCCCGCACGGGCCATTTCGCTTCGCTCGTGGTGGGCCTCCGCGCCGGCCGGTCATCACCCGCTTCAACGGCCATTCCAAGACCGGCCCCGGCCAGGCAGCACCTTCCGAATCACCCGCACCCCACACTGCCAGACATCCCCAGGTCAGGCAGCCCCCGACGGACCATGATCAGCCACGGCTACCAAACCACAAGCCACACCCCCCACTCCCGCATCCCCAGCAAGCCACACCTCTTCCAGGCCGCCGGGCAACCCCCCAAGGTCAGGCCGAACCCGACAGATCCTGATCAGCCGGCGGCCCTAAATCACAAGCCACATCCCACCCCCCAGATCAGGCAGCACCCGACAGACCATGATCATCTCGGTCCCCTAAACCACACCCCCCACACCCCCAAACCCCCCGGTAAGCCGCACCTCTTCCAGGCCGCCAGGCACACCCCCAGATCAGGCAGCACCCGACAGATCCCGCCGCACCCGGATGGCTGAAACCCAACCCAACAACTCACTGAAAGGCACCGCGGAAGGCAACCATAGGAGGCACCTCGAGCAGGGAGTCGACGTCAACCGGCTCGAGGTGCCGGGGTCAGTAGAACGCGGAAAGACTCCAGATCGCTACTGTCAGCTTCCTGTCCGCTCCTAGTCAGGCCTTATCCGGATTACAGACAGATCGCCACGACGCATACTTTCTGTGGTCTGGTGTGTTCCCAGTGCGGCGAGTTGGCTTGCGATAAACACGCTGCGTGAGTAGAAACTCGAATCTGGTGATGCGGTAGGCGCGCTGGCAAGACGGTGGCCGCCGCCCCCCGGGGCCCCCCGGCGGCGCGCCGGGGCCCCCCCGCGGGCCGGCCCCCCCCGGGCGCCCGCCGGGGGGCGGGGGGGGCCCCCGCGGCGGCGGTCCGTCCAACGAGCCCGGCACCGCGTCGCCGGTCCTCGACACGGCACGATCGCTCGCCGATCGGCGCCCGGATCACAGTGAGGTCTGGCGTGAAGAAGCTTCTGTATCCATGGGGGTTCTGGATCTTCGTGGCCTTCTACATTGCCACGGCCCCCAGCGACGCCGCCAGCTTCGTCCACACCGCGTTCGGCTGGCTCGGGCAACTCGGGGACGGAATGTCGAACTTCGTCAGCGACGTCGCCGTCTAGCGGCGAGCACGCGGTCAGGCCCCGGCGGCCAAGGGGCGGGTGACGGCGACCACATCGGTCCAACTGGAGATGTCCGAGACGACCACTCCCCAGCGGGCACCCTTCGCCGCGATCATCTGCCCGTTGCCGACGTACATTCCGACGTGTCCCGGCGCCGCCACGGTGCCATCTGAGCCCGGGATGAACAACAGGTCACCCGGCTGCAGGTCCACGCCGGAGATCCGCGGCCCGGCGGCCAGCTGATCGGTGGTCACCCGTGGCAGCTCGATGCCGACCGTCCGGTAGGCGGCTCGTACCAGCGACGAGCAGTCCCAGGCACCCGGCCCCTCGGCTCCCCACACGTAGGGCTTACCCACCTGGGATCGCATGAAAGCGATCACGGGCGCCACCACACCCGCCGGGACCTCGGCGCCCGGCGCGAGCGCGTCACCGTACTCGCGTGCCTTCGCCAGGATCGTCCGCACGTAGTTACGCGTCTCCGGGAACGGCGGGATGCCAGAGAAGGTGAGCACCGCGCCGGGTCCGGCGTTGTAGGCGGCGAGCATCTTCTCCTGCCCGGGTCCCGGAATCCGCGCCACCGACGCCGCGACGGCGCAGTCGTAGCGGGCCGCGGCGGGGATCGCGTCCGCCGGGTCCCACACGTCTCCGCCGCCGCCGTGCGTCGCCCAGGTGCCCGGCATGAACTGGGCGATACCCATCGCGCCCACCGGCGACGTCGCGCTCGGGTTGAAACCGGACTCCTGGTACAACTGCGCCGCCAGCAGCGCTGGAGTGACCTCGGCACAGCCGGCGTCGTTCGCCGCCGAAATAATCAGCCCCAGATACTCCGCCGGTATCCCCTCGGAGTTGGTGATCGTTCGTGGGCCGTCGTCCTGGTCAGCGAGGAACGGACCGGCGAGGAGCAGGACGACGACGAGGATGAACAGCATGACCCCGGCGACCGAGACCATGCCGCCGACACCCAGCCAGAGCAGCCACGAGCGCGAGCCGCGCGCTCCCCGAACCATCCCCGCCTACCCTTCGCTCTTCGCGGAGTACCTGGCCGGCGGAGTACCGGCCACCCGGTGTGTGGAGGCCGCTTCTCGACCGCCTGGAGCCGCCCGCGACGCGCGATCGCCCAGCATGATCGCACATTTCACGGCCTGTCAGCGCCCGGGCGCGTCGCCCGCGTTGCCGGACAGGTCCGCGCCCGCGATCCGCCACCGGCCGTCGGCGTCATTCAGCAGCGTCACCTTCGGAGTGGAGACGGTTTCGAGGGGCGTGGAGTTGTCGGTCGTGAAGACGCTGCGCGCGTTCAGCAGATAGACCACTCGGCCGGTCGCGGCGGTGTCGGCGAGCGGGGTGGCCGCGAGCACGGTGACCGTCGAGCGGGCACCGTGCGCCCGCTGCTCCTGCCAGGCTTGGCTGTCCCCAGCGGGAGAGCCCGTGTCGCCAGCTCCGCCGGAGCCTGCCCCGGTACCGGCACTCGTCAGCTGGGCGAAGAAGTCGGTGGTGAAGCAGCCGTCGGCCTGGGCGCGCTCGGCACCGGCGGACAGATCCGCATCGGAGCGCGCGTCGAAGGACTGCCAGCGAGCGAAGCAGTAGGTGGCGACGGCGGCCGGGTCGGCGGGGTCGGGCGGCGCGCCCGCGCCGGCCTCGCCCGCCGACGCGGTGGCCAGCGGCGGCCCGGGCGCCTGGCTCGCGCCGGGCGGCGGCCCGGTCGTGCGTTGCGGCGTCGCCGACGAGGCGGCCCGCTCGGTCCGGTCACGCAATGACGAGCAGCCGGCCGCCAGGACCGCGACCAGCACCACCGCCGCGATGACGCGGATGGCGCCGGGCCCAGGCGGCGCCGATGTCCTGGCGGCGGCGCGCGGCGACGGGGCGACGGCCGAGGCAGGCCGAGTGGCCGGCGCGGGACAGGCCGCGGGCGGCGCCGGGCAGCGGCCGGCATTCACCACGACCCGATCTAGCCGCGCTGTCGCGCTGGCCCCGGCCTCGTCCCCGCCCCCGTGGCGAAGCCTCTCCTCGGTTGCGCCCGCGCTCACTCCCGCCCGTCCAACCAGTCCCGAACGCGTCCTCGGCGGATTCGCCACTGGTGCCCCACCTTGCGGGCAGGGATGGCGTGTTCGGACAGCAGCCGCAGCACCGTGCTCTCCGAAAGCCGTAGCCAGCTGACCAGCTCGTCCACGGTCAGCACGTCGTCGTCGTCAAGACGTTGCGGGTGCTGGGACGGGACGGCGCCCGCGCCCGCCGGGTCGCGCACCGTCGGCACGCCCTCCTGCATAGCGGCTGCCCCTTTCGAAGAGGTCAGGCCAAAGGGTGCGCGACGATGGCGAAGCCTCGCGCACCCGGCGGCCGTCCAGGTGTCAGAGGCCAAAGGGTGCGTGACAATGGCGAAGCCTCGCGCTCCCGAGGGCCGTCCAAGGTGTCACGGTGGCAAGTTCCGCTGGCGCCTCGGGCAGCGTGTGCCGTGACGAGCACGATCGCGCCTCCTTCGGCCGCCGCGCTGGAGAGGAGGTCGCCGGCCTCGTCGCCGACGGTGGCGCATCCATGCGCCGTCTACCCGGACGACTCCGGGCTCGAATACCGGCTACGGACGGTACACCACCCTAGGTAACCATGGTTAGGCTCTGTCAGAGCTTGTCATACTTCAGCGTCTCGGGTTACCTCGATTCGACGGTGATCCGAATCAAGTAACAGTAAGTAACATCAACCGGGGCCAACGAGCCTGAACCAGCCAGGAGGGCGACGGCACGTGAGCGATGTGCCACCGACACCGTACGGCGAGGAAGGCGACGCGCGACCGGTATCCCTCATCGGCGCACAGTTCTCCGCGACGACCCCACCGGCCGGCGAGGGCAAAAGTGATCTACGTCACGGTGACGCCAACGACCCGAGCGCGTCGCACCCCTCCCGGTCTGGCCGGCGCCGCCACCGGCGCGGCCGAGCTGGTAGCCCCCCGGAACCGGCCTCGCCTCACGGCGACGAGGCGTTCCACCTCGACGACCGCCCGACGGTCCCCCTGCCCCCGAGCGCGGCATGGCGGGAACCGGGGCTATCGGAGCCCGCTCCCTCGGACATGACGACCCAGCCGGTCCCGCCGCCGATGGCGCCTCCGCCCACGGTCGCCCCGGCGGGCGCCGGGACGAGGCGGTCGAGGCCGGAGCCAACCGAGGAGCCGCCTCGGGCGCGCACAAGCTGGCTGCCGGCAACCCCGTACGTGGCCGCGCCACGCGACTCGGAACCGGCGGAACCAGCCCCAGACGACTGGAAGGTGCCGCCCAGGCATCGGCCAGTAGTCACGCCGCCGCCCTCGATGCCGCCGCCCTCCGAAGCGCCCACGTTCTCGCGTCCAGCACCGCCAGCACCGTCGGCGCCGCCGATGGCCAGTGGCCGGCCGGCGGCCCAGCCGCCCACGGCCAAGCCACGGCCCACCGCGCCGCCCCAGGCAGGCGGCACGGGCGAGGCGGCAGCGGTTCCGAGCGGCGCCGAGGCGAGGTCCGCCCGGCCCGGCGAGCCGACGGGCAGCCCCGCGGGCGGGCGACTGCCCGCCGTCCCCGACCGGTCGGCCGCCGCCCGCCGGCCCTCGGGCGGCCTGCCGCCCGCCGTGCCCGCGGACGACGCCTGGGACCGGGACGAGGACTACTACGGCGACGATTACGGTTCCGCGCCGTGGGACGAGATCCCGCTGCGCGAGTCGCTGGCCGACCGGGCCGCCGCCGAGCTGCCGGGGTCGTGGCGGATCGGGGTCACATCCGCGTTCCCCTACTCCGGTGCGACCACGCTGGTGGGCATCCTCGGCCTGGTGCTCACCGGGGCGCGCGGCGAATCGGTACTCGCCGTGGACCTGCGCCCACGGACCTGGCCGGACGAGGACCCGGACGAGCCACGCGGCGACCCGTTGTGCTCCCGGGTGGGGCTCCCCGGCGACGTCACCGTGGCCGACATCGCCCGCCGCCGGGGCGGCGCGTCCGGCGCCCTGCGCGAGCTGATCGGCGACCCGGCCCGGCCCGGCACCCCCGAGCTCGAGGTCGTGCCGCTCTGCCGCGGCGAGGGGGCCACCAGTGGCGGCCCCGGCGTGGTGGTCCCCGCGGACGACACCGTCACACCGGGGATGCTGCGGACCGCTCTCAGCCACCTCACCCGCGCCTACCCACTGGTGCTGGTGGACGCGCCCGTCGAGGCGCCGCTGTCCCCGACGGCGCTGCGGGCGAGCGACCTGATCGTCGTCGTGAGCCTCGCGGCGCCGGCCGACCTTGATCGGACCGCGGCGGCGCTGCGCGACCCCGCGGCGCCGCTGCTCCCGGTCGACGCGCAGGGGCGGAGGCCTCCAGTGATCGTCGCGGTGGTCTCGCCGCGGCGGGGCCGCTGGTCGCCGCGCACCAGAGCAGCCGCCGGCCGGCTGACCAGGCATGTGGACACTCTGGTCCGGATCCCCTACGAGAGCCGGCTCGACCCGAGCCGGCGTGCGCCGGTACGCATTCCCCGGCTGCGCGCCAGCACCCGGCGGTCTTACCTGCATCTCGGGGCCGCGGTGGTCGAACGGCTAGTCAGACTGGCGGCCGAGGAATCAACCAAGGCGGGCGCAACGACCCACGACGCGACTCGGGGGAGCACTCCGGAAACGCTGCGGACGCCCGTCGTATGATTCGCCAGACCTGCGGTCCATTGGGGCGCAGTGCCCGCAGGAAGGACCCTTGATGATCGCCGAAGCCGCGTCCGCGCGGGCGGCAGTGCTGCTCGTGGCGGTTCAAGTCTCGCCGGATCCGACGAAGGCGCCCGGCATCAACGCCCTGAAAGACCTGGTCAACGGCCTCGCGGCCTATGCGGCCATCGCGGCGGTCGCCTCGATTCTGCTCGGCGGCATCGCCTGGGCGCTTGGTGACCGGATGGGCCTGGACCGGGCCTCGTCCGTCGGCAAGAGCGGGGTGCTCGCCGGCTGTGGGCTGGCATTCCTCGTCGGCATCGCCGCGGTGCTGGTCAACTTCTTCCTCGCGACCGGCAGCTCGGCCTCCGCCGGGACTCCTCAGACTGGGAGCACCGACGGCCAGCGCCCGCCGGCCGTCGTCCAGGTGGTGGACAGCGCCACCGTGGTCCACGGCGAACCTTCCGCATACTCCTGAGATGTTCTCCAGGTACCGGCGGGCCGGTATTGGGATGATGGCCCTGCCGATGGGGAGGGGGAGTGTGCGTTGGCCGACGTCACTGAGTGGGCAACCAGGCGACTGGCCCTGGTGATTGTCGCGACGATGGTTCTGACGACCGCCGTCGCGCTCCCGGTGGGGGTGCTTCTCGGCCGGCACTCGACGCCGGGCGACAACCACCAGCCCTTGGGAGCCAGCACCCGTCCCGCCTCCCTGCCACCCGCCACGGCCACCGTGGCCGTGGTGCCGTCGCCGACCTCTGCCGGCGTGGACCATACCGCTGAACCGGCCGGCGCCCTGCCAGGCACGCCGAGCCGAGTCAACGAGTTCGGTATCCCAGTCGGCTATCCCCACACCGAGGCCGGCGCCATCAGCGCCTGCGGCAACTACGTCTCGGCGTACATGACCTCAGGAAATCGTGAACCTACCCGGATACGTAAAATCCTGAACTCTATTTCGGTCACAGGTGCCGCCGACAAGATTGCAAAATCGATTACCGACACCGATGCGGCAACTGCCAAGAATCTTGGCGTACCGTCAATAAATTCTCCAGAGGCGGCATTCAGTCTCAGAGTCGTCGGATATCGGGCGCAAAGTTTTACCACCACAAAGGCATCCATTCAGATCTGGGCAAACGCGAGTGTAGGCGTTTATGGCGATGCTCCGGATGTCGCCCCCAGAGAAAGTTGGGGGACCGATATATGCACGGTGACATGGAGCGGAGACGACTGGGATCTATCTGACGCCGGCAATGGACCAGACGGCCCAGCACCAACAGATCGTGCTTCCGAACAGTTTCAACGTTTTGTCCTGCAAGGAGCGCCCGCGTGACGACGTCTGAGACACTCGCCATTGGCATTAACCCTTGGGACAATCTCAAGGACACCGTTACGGGCGCAATATCCGGCACGGCGGATAGTTTTCTCAATTCTGTTGGTACGGCGTTCTGCAACATGGCGGCGGATCTGTCGTCGTCGGTGTTCAGCTTCGCGTCGCAGAAGACGGCCGTCGACCTGCGGGCCGACTACGTGGTCGAGAACTACAACATCGTCTTCGGGGTCTCGATCCTGATCGTGACCGGCCTGTTCCTGTGCTCGTGCGTCGTCGGCGCGGTCCGCGGCGACCCGCACATCTTCGCGCGGGCACTCGCGTCCACCGGCACGGCGATTCTCGGCTCGTTCGTCGCGCTGACCCTGCTGCAGATGGTGCTCACCGCGTCCGACGGTGTCGCCGACGCGTTCGGCGATGGACAGCCCTTGGGCGCGAGTCTCGTCAGCCAGCTGCGGGCGTTGCCGGAACAGGGCAACTTCGCGCTCGACATGGTACTCTCGCTGCTGGTCGCGCTGTTCTCGTTCGCGCTCTTCGTGGTGCTTTACATCCGGAAAGTCGTGATCATCGCCATGGCGGTGTTCATCCCGATCTACCTCGCCGGGCAGTCCGCGATGTCGACCAGTGCCTGGATGAAACGGGCCACCGAGATCCTTGTCGCGCTCGTGTTCGCCAAGCCGGTGATCTACGCGATCTTCACGCTCGGCGCCGGGATGGCCAGCGAGAGCACGGGCTCGGCGGCCGATCAGACGCTGAACATCCTCAGCGGCGTAGTCGTGATGATCGCCGCGGTGTTCTCGCCGTTCCTGTTGCTGCAGTTGTTCGGGTTTGCCGACGTTCAGCTGATGCGCGCGGTCGGCAGCGCCGGCCGGCGCAGCATGGCGTCCTTCGGCCAGGGCGCGGGCGCGCTGCTCGGCTCCACATCCCGAGACACCTTCCGCGGCATCGGCGCCCGGATGCAGACCCGCAATCGCGGCATGCTCGGCGGTGCGGGTGCGGCGCTGCCGGCCGGTGCCGGCACCTCCGCTACCGGCGGTCTCGGCCAGCCGTCGGTCCGACCGGCCCGTCCCGGCTCGCGGCCCGGCGCCGCGCGGCCCGGCGTGGCCGCCGGTCCGCGGGTGGGACGCCCGGCCATCGCCTCGGCCGCGGGTAGCGCCGCTGGTGTCGGCGCCGGCACCAGCGCCGTCCGGGGCCGCGCCCGCACGGCGGCCGCGGCGCTGCCACCGGCACAGCCCCGGGTGGGCGCGGCGCGCACAACGGCACCGGCCACCAGCACGTCACACAGTGCGGGCGCCGCGCGCCCGGTGACGCAGCCCGCACGGGCCAGAGTCCCCGGCGGCTCCACGCGTGGCGGTTGAGCGGCCGGCCCGCCGGCCGTTCTGGATGCCAGTCCGCCGGCCGCTACCAGGCGGGCGTCCGCCTGGCAGCGGCCGGTCGGCCGGCTGCCGGCGTGACAGGCTGCCGGGGCACGGCCGCGACCCGATGACCCAGGAGAGCTGAACGGCCACGGGCCACTGTTGTTCTAGCAGAGATATTTTCCCGTGATCACGTTGGAATAGAGACGTCGCGTTGGAGTAAAGACAGGGGTCATGGTCGCGGAACGCAGCTATCGGTTCGGCCCGCTCGAACGGGGTGGGATCCTGCTCGGCCTGCGCTGGCCGCAGCTCGGCCTGATGGTCGGGGTGATGGTCTGCGTGCTCGGCGCGCTGCGCTCGCCGTTGCTGCTCGCACCGGCCTGGGTGCTGGTCGCGGTGGCCCTGGGCTTCATCGCGTTCGTCCGGGTCGAGGACCGTAACCTCGATCAGTGGGTGCCGATTCTGTTCGGCTACACGATGCAGAAGGTGACGGGCGAGACGTTGTTCCGCGGGGGAGTGTTCCGGCTCGGGCCGGACGAGGACCAGATCACCAGGACCGTTCTGCCAGGCCCGCTTTCCAGCCTGGTCATGCTGTCGGTGCCGGTGGGCAACGGACGCTACGTCGCCGTCGTCAAGGACACCAAGAAACAGACCTACACCGCCGTCCTGCAGGTCCAGGGCAGCCAGTTCGCGCTGCTGGAATCCGGCGACCAGCAGGCCAGGGTGGACGCCTGGGGCGAGCTGCTCGCCGGGCTCACCTCCGGCGGCGGCCGGCTCGCGCGCATCCAGTGGCTGGAGCGGACGCTGCCGGATTCGGGCGACGCGCTGCAGCGGCACTGGCGGGTACGGGGCCACCACGACGACTCCTGGGCGGCGGAGGCTTACCAGGAGATCATCGACGCGGCCGGCCCGGTGGCCCAGCGCCACGAGACCTACCTGTCGTTCCAGCTGCGCACCCGCGACGCCCGCAGGGCGATCCAGCGGGCCGGCGGCGGCGACCGGGCGGCCTGCGCGGTGCTGCTAGGCGAGCTGCGCACGATGGAGGCGGCGCTCGCCAGGGCGCAGATCAGCACGGTCGGCTGGCTGCCGCCACGGGCGCTGGCGGCGGTCATCCGCACCACCTACGACCCGTACTCGGTCGACATGATCGACGCGCGCGGCGGCGCCACGAACGACCTGGCCGGCGGTCTGAAGGGCCTGCCGTCGGGGATCGACCCCGCGGTCGCCGGTCCCGTGCGCGCGGTCGCCGCCTGGGACCACTACCGCACAGACTCCGGTTTCCACACCACTTACTGGATCAACGGCTGGCCACGGGTGTCGTCGCCGGCGGCGTTCCTCGCCCCGCTGCTGATGGAGACGACCTGCCGGCGGACCGTGTCGCTGGTGGTAGAGCCGTTGCCGGGCCGCAAGGCCGAGCGGGCGGTGAACCGGCGCCGGATGACGCACCTGGGAGAGCAGGAGATGCGGGACAAGTTCGGCAAGGTGACGACGCAGCGCGACATGACCGAGGCGGACGAGGTGGAGCGACGCGAGCAGGAACTGATCGCCGGCTTCGGCGCCTTCCGGTTCCACGGCTTCGTGACGGTCTCCGCCGACGACCTCGATGGCCTCGCGGACGCCTGCGGCGAGGCCGAGACGCTGGCCTCGCGCAGCCGGCTGGAGATGGTGCGCCTCGTCGGCGAGCAGGACCAGGGCTTCAACGTGGGTGCGCTGCCGCTCGCCGTGGGCGTGTCATGACGGCCTCCGAGCCGGCCCCGGCCCGGCCGGTCACCACCGACGGCCTCGGCCACTCGAGCCCGGCGGGCGTCGCCGAGGGCGCGAGCGTGCTTGACGACGACGACGCCTACGACGAGACGTATGGCGGCGGCTACGACGAGCTCGACGGCTACGACGACGAGCCGGGAACGGCCGACGGGCTGGCGTCCGCCGCCGACGGCGGCTATGACAAGGCCGGGGACGAGGGCTACCCCGACGAGGGCTACGAGTACGGTGGCGGCCCGCTGCCCGGCGGCGCGGCGCCGGGCGGGCCGGTCAGGGGCCCGGGCTACGACCCGGGCCGTGACGCGACCGGTTACGTCGACCTTGGCGGAAACCCTCGCGGCCGGCGCAGGGCCGGCCGGCACGATGGCGCGTCCGCCCGCGGGGCGCGCCGCGCGGAGAAGTCGGCCGCGGCGGCCGAACGGGCCGAGCGCGCGGCGACGCGCCGTGCGCAGGCGGTGCTGCGCCGCGGGGCGCAGCAGCCCCGTCTGGCCGGCGCGTTCCGCGGCCAGACGTTCCACAAGCTGCGGCTGCCGGCCCATATGGAGACGACGGCACAGATCGCCGGGATCTACCCGTTCGTCGTCGACTCGGGTCTGGACGCTCCGGGCATGTACATCGGCCGGCACGTCTGGTCGGGCAACTCGTTCGTGTTCGACGTCTTCGAGCTCTACCGTCAGCAGGTCATCGAGAACCCGAACTTCGCCGTCTTCGGCGCGGTCGGCTCGCGCAAGTCGTCGCTACTGAAGACACTGATGTCGCGTGGCGCGGCGTTCGGCTACCAGGCGGCGGTGCCCTGCGACCCGAAGGGTGAGTACACCCGGCTCGCTCGCCGCCTCGGCTGCGAGCCGACCTACATCGGCCCGGGCATGTCGACCCGCCTGAACCCGCTGGACGCGCCGCCCCGCCCGCGCGGTATTCACGACCACGACTGGGCGCGCGAGGTCAAGCGGGCCCGTTCGTCGCTGCTCGCCTCACTGATCGAGACGGCGAAGGGTGTGCCGCTCACCCCGGCCGAGCACACCGCGGTCGACCTGGCCCTTGACGTCGTCAGCCGGCAGATCACCGGCGCGACGACGGACCGCTGGGCGACCCCGCTCCTCGGGCACGTACTGGACGCGATGACGGAGCCGAGCGAGGCCGACTGCGTCGGCCTGCCGATGACGGCCACCGAGCTGCGCGACGCTTCCAGGGACGCGACCCTCACCCTGCGCAGGCTCACGGGCGGGGCGCTGTCCGGCCTGTTCGACGGGCCGACGACCTCCCCGCTGGACTTCGACCGGCCGATCGCCGTGCTCAACCTGGAGCGGGTGCAGGGCTCGGACGAGATGATCGCGCTGATCATGACCTGCGCGCAGGGCTGGATGGAGGCCGCGCTGATGCGCCAGGACGGCGTGCAGCGCTACGTGGTCTATGACGAGTGCTGGCGGCTGATGCGGTTCGCCGGGCTCGTCCGGCGGCTGTCGGCGCAGCAGAAGCTCGCCAGGCAGTGGGGTTGCGCGAACGCCATCGTGGCGCACCGGATCTCCGACCTGCTGTCAGCCTCCCCCGACTCGGTGGAGATCGCCAAGGGCCTGCTGGCCGAGACGTCCACCCGGATCCTCTACAAGCAGGCGACCGACCAGGTGGCGGCGACCCAGCAGGCGCTCGGCCTCACCGACGTCGCCGCCGACCTGCTGCCGCGCCTCGACCCGGGGTTCGCGCTCTGGCTGATCGGGCAGCGGGCGTTCTACGTCGAGCACGTCGTCGGCGATCTGGAGATCCCGGTCGTGCTCAACGGCTCGAAGATGCACGGCGAGGTCGACGACATCAACCTCGTTCCCGACGACCTCGACCCCGCCGAGCTCGACCCGCCGGGCCTGGGCCCCGAGGACTTCGCCGGTCGCCGCCTCGATCACCTGCCTCCCGGCGCCGCGGACGGCGGCGCGGACGATCGCCTCGACGATGAGGACGTGTTCGACGTGTCCATCGGCTACCGCGACGACGGGGAGCCCGACGGCACCGGCGTGCGCGTCCCGCCTGGTTACCCGGGCTTCTAGAGGGCCAAAGGAGGTGCGAAAATGCTCTCCTTCGCACCTCCGGAGGCCATGTATCCCAGAAGCACTAGAGGGCCAAAGGAGGTGCGAAAATGCTCTCCTTCGCACCTCCGGAGGCCATGGACTCCGGAAGCGCTAAAGGCGTTCGCGCCGGCGCAGGCCGCGCAGCCTGGACAGGGCGGACCAGGTTGGCGGCGGGCCGGTCACCTGGTAGGCGGGCAGGACCCGCTCGACGACATCGACGAGCATCGCGACGTCCAGTGGTCGCAGTACCACCCCGGCGGACAGCACATATTCGGCCACGCCCGAGGCTGGCAGCAGGAGCACGCCGTCGACCAGCGCGAGCCCGCCGGGGACGTCTGCGCGGGCGAACGCCAGCACGGTCTGGGCCTGCAGCTGCCAGCCGTCGGGGAGCTCGGCGAGCAGCGCCGCGCTGACCCGTTCGCCGGTCCACGCGACAAGGCCCAGCCGGGCGCGCAGCGGCGCCTTGCCCACCCACACGCCGGCGCTGTTCTCGCGGACCGGACCACGGTGCGCGTCGGTCTCCACCACCCAGACGCCCGAGGGCCCGATGATCAGATGGTCGATGTTGCCGGCGGACTCGGCTGTCGACCGGTCGTGCAGCACCGTGTAGCCGGCCCGGGTCAGCCGGTCGAGCACTCTGGCGGTATGCCGCTCGGCCCCCGCGTCCTGCCGCCAGGCCTCGATCTCCGGCGGAACCCGGTAGAAGCGGACCGTGGCGGCCGCGAGGACCACCAGCGCGACGGCGATCCCGGCACGGACCAGCGTGACCGCCGACAGGTGGAGGGCGAAACCGACCAGTACGACGGCGAGCACGGCGCAGGCCGCGGCGACGCCCGCGAGCACGGCGGCGCGGACCCGCCGGTCCTCTCGCTCGGCCGCGTAAAGGGCCCGGCGCCGCTGGTACTCCGCCATGGCCGAACGTCCAGGAGCTGCCCGGTTCCCGCTTCGTGTCAACCGCCCTCCCCAGAGTTCCTGCCGGATCGGTGGAGCCTGGGATTCCCGCGAGACCGGTGTCGCCCCGGGTTTCCGCCGGATCCGAGGTCCCTGCCCGACTGGCGACAGGGTCCCCGCCGGGTCCGGGGTCCCTGCCCGATTGGCGAAGCCGATCGGGCAGGTCTGGGAGCCGATCTGGGAGGTCGGCGATCGGGCAGGTCGGGAAGCCGGTCCGGCGGGTCTGTTGGCAGGTCTGCTGAGAGGTCCGAGATCCGCCTGGTCCGCGTGGTCCCGCGGGTTGGGCGCCGGCGAAGGCCGGAGGTGGACCAGCGGAATCCCTGGCCGCTGCTACTGGTAGCCACGCGGCCGCGTCTGACCTGAGCGCGAGCCCGGCCCGGCCAACTCGGCACTGCCCTGACCCGCCCCCAGATGACGCCTTCCCCACACTTCCGCCTGGTCTGCGTTCCTCCGCAGAATCACACGGTAAAGCAATGACACCACAGACGGCACACTGGGAGATGGTTGCCCATGCCTGACCCCCTGGGCTCGCCCGGTCACCTTCAGCCGAATGTCGCGGTCTACCGGTTTATCCGCCACGCTCGGGGTGTATCGACGCGTCGGGTGACTGGGCCGCACGCTGGCCTGGGTACCTGGAAATCGGCGGGCGGCCCAGCCCGATCACGGCCCGCGGAAGCGACGTCCAGTCGGAAGGCGGCCGCGGGAGCTGACGCCGGCTCCCGTCCGCGGCGTGCGCGGGCCGGTAGGGCGATCCCGGGAGGATTCGATGGCACCACGTCCGACCTCGTCACCGTCCGTGTCTCAGTTTCCCGGCACTCCACCGCCATCACGGGGCTCACGATCGCCAGAGGCTCCGCGATCACCGGGAGCGCCCCGACCGCCGACGGCGTCGCCATCTGGGTCCAACGGGCGTTTCGCGCCCAGGTTCTCCTCGCTCCCCACCGCGCCCCCCACCGCGCCCTCGGCCTCTGTGACGGCGTCGGAGCCGCGCCAGCCGGCCGTGTCCGAGTCGGCACCAGCGGCGCCCGACGCCGTGCGGGCGGATGTTGTTCCGGTCGCCGCGAGCCGGCGGAGCCGCGCACGCGCGGGGCTGACCGCGGACGACGTGCTGCGCTACGCGGCCAGCTGCCTGCCGACATGCCCCGGCTCGCGCACCGTCGGGATCGAGACCGAGTGGCTGGTGGTGGACCGGGCGGCAAGCGACAGGTCGGTGCCGCCGGAGAGCACCCGGGCGGCCCTCGCCGCGCTCATCGGACGCCCCGCCAAAGCCAGCCGGCAGGATCCGACCGCCCGAGCCGCTTCGGCTTCCGGCACCGTCGGCGGGGACGCCTCGGCCACCGAACCCACGGGAGCGGCGCTGGCCGAGGGCAGCCGGATCACCTTCGAGCCGGGCGGCCAGCTGGAGCTGTCGGGCCCCCCGGCGCCGCTGCCACTGGCGGTCAGCCGGCTGGCGGACGACCTCGCGGACGTGCGTGCGGCGCTCGCCGACGCCGGCCTGGGCCTTGCCGGTATGGGGCTCGACCCGGTTCGCCCGCCTGTACGCTGGCTCGCCGATCGCTACGCCGCTATGGCGGGCTACTGGACGGCGAACGGCCAAGAGGCCGGTGAGGTCATGATGTGCTCCAGCGCGTCGGTGCAGGTCAACCTGGACGCCGGCCACGACTCGCTGGACGTCGCCCGGCGCTGGCGGCTCGCCCATCAGCTGCGGCCGGTGCTGACCGCGATGTTCGCGGCCTCTCCCGCCCGGCTCGGCGCGCTCACCGGGCTGCGCTCGGCCAGGGCGCAGGTCTGGGAGTCGCTCGACCCGACCAGGACCCGGCCGGTTGGCCCCGCGCAGGTGGCGGCGGCCGACGTGGCGTGCCACTGGGCCGAATACCTGCTCGCGGCCCGCCTCATGATGGTCCGCGACTCCCCGCCCGACGGCCCCGGGCCGGGCGACCCGGACGAGACGGGCCCGCGTGGCGCCCTCCCCCATGACGCGAACGGCCACGGCGATGCGCGGCTGGTGTCGGTGCGCGACGGGTCCACATTCGGCGACTGGCTGCGCGGCGCCGGGCCGATAGGCCGCCCGCCCATGCTCGACGACCTGGTGCTGCACGCGACGACGGTGTTCCCTCCGGTACGGCCACGCGGCTGGCTGGAGATCCGCTACCTCGACGCGCAGCCGTTCGACCTGTGGATGGTGCCGGTCGCGGTCACCGCCGCGCTGCTCGACGACCCGGTCGCCGCCGCGGGCGCGGCGTCCGCGTGCTGCGACGCGGATGAAGGGTGGCTCACCGCGAGCGTGCACGGGCTCGCCGACGACACACTGCGTACCGCGGCGCTGACCTGCATGGACCTCGCGCTCGACGCTCTCGGCCGCCTCGGCGCGGGCAGCGACCTGTGCGCCGCCGTCGCGAGATTCCGGGACGACTACCCGGCCCGTGGCCGCACGCCGGCCGACCACCTGGCCGAACGCTTCACCCAGGTCGGCCCGGCCGGCCTGTTGCGCGAGGAGACCCGATGACCGTGATGACAGCCGGCTGGGCCGCGGCGCTGGACGGCAGCCGTCGCCGGACGCTCGCCTACACCGACCTCGACGACGACGAGTTGCTGCGGCAGCATTCGCCGCTGATGTCCCCGCTGGTATGGGACCTGGCTCATGTCGGCAACTACGAGGAACTGTGGCTGGTACGGGCGCTCACCGGAGCCGACCCGATGCTGCCCGGCATCGACGACCTCTACGACGCCTTCCGCCATCCGCGGACCGACCGGCCCGCGCTGCCGCTGCTCTCCCCGGCACAGGCCCGCGCCTATCTCGCCGACGTCCGCGCCCGCGCCCTCGACACCCTCGGCACGCTCGACGCACGGGGCGCTCTCGCCCCGCCGGACGTCGCGCCAGCCCCGCCGGCCGTCGCCCCCGGCCAGCCCACTCGCGACCGGGCAGGCACGCTGTTCGCCGGCGGCTTCGTCTACGGGATGGTCGTCCAACACGAGCACCAGCACGACGAGACGATGCTCGCCACGCTGCAGCTGCGCGCCGGCGCGCCCGTGGTCGACGAGGGCGCACCCCCGCCGCCCGGCCGGCCGGTACCCGGCGGCGACGAGGTGCTGGTTCCCGCCGGCGAGTTCGTGATGGGCACGAGCGCCGACCCCTTGGCCTACGACAACGAGCGCCCGGCCCACCGAGTCACGCTGCCCGACTTCTGGATTGGCCGGCTGCCGGTGTCGAACCGGGCACATCTGGCGTTCCTCGAGGACGGCGGCTACGACGACGAACGGCTCTGGTCTCCGGCCGGCTGGGCATGGCGGTGCCGCGAAGGGCTGACGGCGCCGCTCTTCTGGCGGCGCGACGGCGCGGGCGGCTGGCTGCGACGCCGCTTCGGCCGGGACGAGCCGCTTCCGCTGGACGAGCCGGTGCAGCATGTCTGCTGGTACGAGGCGCAGGCACACGCCCGCTGGGCCGGGCGGCGGCTGCCGACCGAGGCCGAATGGGAGAAGGCCTGCGCGTTCGACCCCGCCACCGGCCGCTCGCGCCGCTTCCCCTGGGGCGACCAGGCGCCGGCGCCGGAACACGCGAACCTCGGCCACCGGTCGGCGCGGCCGGCACCGCTCGGCGCGTATCCGGCCGGCGCGAGCCCCTGCGGCGCCGAGCAGCTCATCGGCGACGTGTGGGAGTGGACCTCGTCCGACTTCGCGGCGTATCCGGGCTTTGCCGCCTTCCCATACCGGGAGTACAGCGAGGTCTTCTTCCGGCCGCCCGCAGGCGCCTCGGGCGCCGGCACCAGCCAGGGCGTCACCGGCGCCGGTGGCGGTGGCGGGATCGAGCGGGAGTTCCATGGGTACAAGGTGCTGCGCGGCGGTTCGTGGGCGACCGATCCCAGCGCGGTACGCGCGACGTTCCGCAACTGGGACCACCCGATCAGGCGGCAGATCTTCGCCGGTTTCCGCCTCGCCAGGACGGGCGCCTAGGCATGTGCAGACACCTCGCCTGGCTGGGGGCCGAGCGGACTCTGGCCGACGTGGTCGTCGATCCGCGGTTCGGGTTGATGCGCCAGTCGTGGGCGCCGCGGCGTCAGCGGCACGGGCGGATCAACGCCGACGGGTTCGGCGTCGGCTGGTATGCGCCGGCGGTTCGGCCCGAGCCGGCCCGCTACCGGCGGGCCGTGCCGATGTGGACCGATGCGTCGTTCGCGTCGTTCGCCGGCGCCGTGGCGTCGGGCTGCGTCCTGGCCGCGGTGCGCGATGCGACGGTGGGCATGCCGATCGAGGAGAGCGCGACGGCGCCCTTCGCCCACGGGTCGTTGCTACTCAGCCACAACGGCCGCGTCGACACCGGCATCCTGACCGCGCTGCTCGCGGGCCGGCCGGACGCGCCGACGCCGGACTCACGCTGCGACTCGGCCCTGCTCGCGGCGCTGGTCTGGGAGCGAGCCCTCGCCGGGGCGGAGCTGGCGGAGGCGGTCGCCGAAGTGGTCACGACGGTGGGCGCCAAGGCGGCCACCCGCGAGGCGGCCAGGGACGCGGATGGCCAGGCACCACCGACCAGGCTCAACGTGCTCGTCACCGACGGCCACCAGATCGTCGGTACCACCTGGAACGAGACGCTCTGGTACCGGCTCGGCCCCACGGGGGTGCTGGTGGCGAGCGAACCGGACGACGACACTGTCGACGTCCCGGACGGCGCCGTCGACGTCCCGGACGGCGCCGGTTCTAGCCGCGGCCGCGAGACCGCGATGCTCCAGCTCCCGGCCTCGCCCGGCGGCGCGCCGTTTCCATCGGCCGTCGCGGACGCGGCGGTGCAGCCCGGCCCTGGTCCGGACGTCTGGGTCGAAGTCCCGAACCACCGCTTGTTGGTAGCCGACACACGCGAAGTAACTCTAAGTAATTTGACCTTGTAGGACGACTACCCTGAGTTGACTAACCGACTAAGGACGTCCGCATGACTTCGAGGACACCGACGGGCACCGGCACCACCCGACCGCCGGCCACGCGTACCCCTACCCCGGCCGACGTGGCCGCCCTGCTGAATGCCCGTGGCGGCATCACGATCGAACGGCACCTGACCGAGGCGCAGCGCGCGTCGACGCTGGCGGCCGACGCGCGCGAGGGGCTCACCGCCGACCCCAAGGAGCTGCCGCCGACCTGGTTCTACGACACGACCGGCAGCATGCTCTTCGGAAAGATCACCGAGCTTCCGGAGTACTACCAGACGAGGACCGAGCGGGCGATCCTGTCCGCGCACGCCGCGGAACTGTCCGCCGCGCTCACGGCGGCGCTCCCGGGCGGCGGCGCCGGCACCCTGGTCGAGCTGGGCTCCGGCACCTCGGAGAAGACGAGGATGCTTCTTGCCGCCCTCGCCGGTACCGGCCGGCTGCGCCGCTTCGTCCCGTTCGACGTCGACGCCGACGCGCTGTCGCGGGCGGGCGCCGCGGCCAAGGCCGCGCACCCGGGGCTCGCCGTGCACGCCGTCGTTGGCGACTTCCGCCAGCACCTCGGCCTGCTGCCCACACCGGGCGCCGCGCCGAGGGCGACCGCGCGGCCGGACGGCACCGTACCCGGCGCCCACCCATCTGGCCCCAAGGCGGCAGGCGAGAGCGCGCCGAGCGAGACCGACGCGCCGGCTGGCACGCTGGTCGCCTTCCTCGGTGGCACGATCGGCAACCTGCGCCCGCCCGAACGGCACCTGCTGCTGACCGGGTTGCGCGAGCGGATCGGCCGGGGTGGCGCGCTGCTGCTCGGGACCGACCTCGTCAAGGATCCGGGCCGCCTGGTCGCCGCCTACGACGACAGCGCGGGCGTCACCGCCGCGTTCAACCGCAACCTGCTCACCATGCTCAACCGCGAGCTCGGCGCCGACTTCGACCTGCGCGGGTTCGCGCACGTCGCCCTGTGGGACTCCGAGAACCGCTGGATCGAGATGCGGCTGCGTTCGGTGCGGGCACAGACCGTGCGTCTGACGGCTCTGGACCTGACCGTCGCGTTCGCCGACGGCGAGGAGATGCGCACCGAGATCAGCGCGAAGTTCGACCACGCGACAGTCGAACGCGAACTCACCACCGCGGGCTGGCACCTGACCCACTGGTGGACCGACCCCGACGGCGACTTCGCCCTCTCGCTGGCGATCGCGGAATAGCTCTCGGGTCCGGGCAGGGTCGGGGCAGGTTCGGGTCGGGGCGGAAGGTTGTTGCTGGTTCGCTCCGTCCGGGCGGCGCGCTCCGGCCCCGTACTCGCTTCGCTCCCACGGGACCTCCGCGCGCCGTCCTCCTGCGCTCACGGGCGCTACGGCGACCTCGCTGCGGCCCTCCTACGTCGCTTCGCTCGTAGGAGGGCCTCCGCGAGGCGCGCCTCCGCGCCCAGCTCGGTTGCTTGCCGCTGCGACGTCGCCAACCCGAAGCCGCAGCGTTCGCGGGGGCACTTCGCTTCGCTCGTGCGGGCCGATCGAGACGTTCGTGTACCGGGTGCGAAGACCACGATGGGCGAGGCGAAGTGCCCGCACGGGTGTGCCGTGGTCTCACACCGTTCAAGCGGGTTGCAACCACGCTGGCGCGGAGGCGCACCTCCGCGGAGGCCCGGCCACAAGCGAAGCGACGTGGTCGGGCCGCAGCGGAGGTCGCCGGAGCGCACGTGAGCGGAGGAGGACACGGCGCGGAGGTCCCTTGGGAGCGAAGCGAGTAAGGGGCCGTAGCGCCGTGTCCGGACGGAGCGAACCAATTAATAGCAATGCCGTTGACTTAAGAACCTGGTAGGGGTGGGACGGCCCGGATGATCTGTACGGTTTCGGCTGGGCGTCGGGTGGGCCGGGGAGGCCGCGGTCGTTGGGGGTTCCACGACAGGAAGCGGGACATCTTCCGTTTGACCTGGCGGACCTCGGCGCGGAGCCGGCGCGGAGGGTTGATCTCTTCCTGAAGCTCACGGGCGAGGTGGGCGAGTTCAGCCGCGAGGCGGTAGGGGGGAAAGGTTCCCCGGGAACGCGGTGACACTGCGCCGGACCGCCCGCAGGGTGGCGGCGAAGGAGAGCCGGTCGGGATCGAGGGGCTCGCCGCGGCCGACGGCCACCGCGTGCATCAGTACCCGCAGACCGGTGTAGACCGCCAGGTGTGCGTAGACCTCCTGGAGCACCAGTGCCGGGCTCTTGCTCGGCAGGACGGTGCCTGCGCCGATCTGGGTGGTCTTCAGCTCGGCCAGACTGTTCTCGACTTCCCACCGCTCGCTGTAGAGCGCGGCGAGCTCGGCGGCGGGGGCCTGGTCGGGGTCGAGCAGCGTCGTGATCAGCCGGTAGCGTTCGGTCCGGCCGGACACGTCCAGGCCGTACTCGATCACTCGAACCCGTGCGTCCTGGGGCGGCCGGACGCGGCGGCCCCGGCCGCCGCGAACCGTGGACAGCCACGAGCCGTCCGCGAGCACGTCTTCCACCGGAAGTTTCCAGGTGCCCGGGACGCGCCACAGCAGGTGGGCGCCGCGGGCCTCCGCCCGCTGCCACAGATGCGCTCCGGGCAGGCCCCGGTCGGCCAGCACCAGCATTCCCGGCCCGAGCGAGGGGGCCAGCCGCTCGACCAGCGCCCGCTCCTGGACCCGGTAGGAGTCGACCACCGCGTCGGTGACCACGTGGGTGCCGGCCTCGATCAGCACTGCGAGCCGCACCAACGGATACCCGGTCGGACCCTTGCCCGGCCGGGGCCGCGGCCGTCCAAGCCCCGCCTCGTTGGCCTCGGTGTCGGCGGCCGGCAGGGTAGTCCCGTCGACGACCATCAGCCGCAGGCCCCGCCAGAACGCCCCCGGGGTCCGTTCGTCGGCCACCGCCGTACCCGCGTGCACCAGCAGGTCACGGAACGGTTCCACGCCCAGCGCGCGGCGTGCCCGGAAGATCGCCGCCTTGTCCGGAACCCGCCACTGGCCCCCGTCGTCCTCGCGACGGGCGGCTTCGGCGAGCGTGCGCAGCACCTCCCGGTACGGCTCCGGGCAGAACAACGCCCGCGCGAGCACGAAGTACGCCGTCAGCCTCGGCGGCAGCAGCCGCACCCGTACCTCACGGTCCCGGGTCTTGGCCAGCACCACGTCCACCAGCTCCGGCGGGAACACCTGAGTGAGATCCCCAAGCGCGAACCGATCAACCAGGTGAGTAGCCACTGGGCATCACCTCTAGTAGCCACTGGACTACTAACCCAGCCTACCTCG
>NZ_JASNFO010000141.1:0-21259 GCF_032027725.1 Pseudofrankia coriaricola
AGGGTTTCCGGTGGTTCCAGGGCGCGGGTTGGTGCTGGTGGGCGGGGCCGAAAGAGGACGGGCATGGCCCTCGGATGATCATGGAGGTTCCTACGCCAGCCTGATCGTCCTCGAGGTGCCATGCCCGCCGCACCATTATCGTCGGCTGTCCCTGTCCTGGATCAGTTGGCCGCCGTGGCGCCGGTCGGTGGCCGCCGGGTGCCGCCGGTGGATCTGCTCGCGGTGTCCGAGCAGGTCGTCGACCCGCGGAAACGCCGTGGCCGGCGCCACCGGCTGCCGGTCGTGCTCACGCTGGCGACGTGCGCGGTGCTCGTCGGGGCCCGCTCGTTCACGGCGATCGCCGAATGGGCCGCCGACGCCGGCGAGGCGGTCGCCGGCCGGCTCGGGATCGTCCGGGTCCCGGACGTCTCGACGTTCCGCCGGGTCTTCGCCCTGCTCGACGCCGACGCCCTGGACGCGGCGCTGGGAGCCTGGGTCGCCGGCAGGACCGAGCCCGGCAAGGGCCAGCGGCGCCGGGTCGCGGGCGACGGGAAGACCCTGCGCGGCAGCCGGGCCGGTGACACGGCCGGCCGGCACCTGCTCGCCGCGCTCGACCAACGCTAGGCCGTCGTGCTCGGCCAGTGCGCCGTCGACGCGAAGACCAACGAGATCCCCACGATCAAGGACCTGCTCGCCACCGTCGACCTGACCGACACCGTCATCACCGCCGACGCGCTGCACACCCAGGACGACACGGCCAACTGGCTGGTCGCGCACGGCGCCCACTACCTGCCGATCGTCAAGGCGAACCGCCCGACGCTTGCGGCCCAGCCCACCGCCCTGCCCTGGACAAAGGCCCGCACCGCCTGCCGGACGACCAACCGCGGCCACGGTCGCGCCGAGCGGCGGACCGTGAAGGCCACCGAGGTCCGCGCAGGGATCGACTTCCCGCACGCCGCCCAGGCCATCCAGATCACCCGCCGCCGCGGGCCCCTGACCGGCGGCCAGACAACGACCGAGACCATCCACGCGGTCACGAGCCTGCCGACGCATCAGGCCAGCCCCGCGCTACCAGCGAGCCGGCGAGCGGCGAGCGGGACGCTGCGCTCGCCCACGCCCACGTAGCTGGACAGCGGTCGGATGAGAGTGTTGGCGGCCAGCTGTTCGATGATGTGCGCCGTCCACCCGGTGATCCGCGACATGACGAAGATCGGGGTGAACGTCGGGATGTCGAATCCCATGAGGTGGTAGGCGGGGCCGGCCGGGAAGTCGAGGTTCGGGTGCAGGTTCCTCTCCCGGAGCATGACGGTCTCCAGCGTGGTGTAGATCGCCATGAGCCGTTCGCCGGGCTCGCCGCCGGTCTTGGCGACCCGGTCGAGCTCGGCGCGCATGGTGGGGACCCGGGAGTCGCCGGCCTTGTAGACGCGGTGGCCGAATCCCATGACCTTGCGCTTGTTCGCGAGGGCGTCGAGCATCCAGCGTTCGGCGTCCGCCGGGTCACCGATCTCGTCGATCATGTTCATGACGGCCTCGTTGGCGCCGCCGTGCAGCGGGCCCTTGAGGGCGCCGATGCCGGCGGTGACCGCGCTGTACAGGTCGGACAGCGTCGAGGTCACTACTCGTGCGGTGAAGGTGGAGGCGTTGAAGCTGTGCTCGGCATAGAGAATCAGGGAGACGTCGAAGGCGCGGACGGCCTCGGGGTCGGGAACCTCACCGAAGCACATGTGGAAGAAATTCCCGGCGAACCCGAGGGTCGGGTCGGGCAGGATCGGTTCCTGCCCGCGGCGGCGGCGCTGGTCCAGGGCGACCACGGTGGGTAGCTTCGCCATCAGGTCGAGCGCCTTGATCCGGTTGGCCTCGACCGTGCCGTCGTCCTCGGTGGGGTCTTGCGCGCCGAGGTAGCTGACGGCCGTGCGCAGCACGTCCATCGGATGGCAGGTCTCCGGCAGCCGCGCGAGCAGGCCCATCAGGGTCCGGTCGATCGAGCGGCGGGCGCGTTCGGCCTCGGTGAACCCGCACAGTTGCTC
This sequence comes from Pseudofrankia coriaricola, assembly GCF_032027725.1. Taxonomy (NCBI): domain Bacteria; kingdom Bacillati; phylum Actinomycetota; class Actinomycetes; order Frankiales; family Frankiaceae; genus Pseudofrankia; species Pseudofrankia coriaricola. The sequence continues at coordinate 2,007 of NZ_JASNFO010000141.1, forward strand.
CGTAGTGGGCAGTTCGCCGTACCAGATGAGATAGGCGACTTCCTCGAAGGAATATTCGGCGGCGAGTTGCTGGACCGGGTAGCCGCGGTAGGTCAGCGAGTTTGTCTCCGGGTTCACCATCGAGACGGAAGTCGTGTCGACGACGACTCCGGCCAGACCCTTGCGCACCGACGGTTCGACGGTGGTCATGGCAGACGTCCTTCCCCAGGGAGTACCGGACGCTCAGATCCGGAAGTTGAAAGTGTTGGTGTCGAAGGTGTTGTAGGCGGGGTAGTCGAGGAGTTCGTAGAGCCGGGAACGGTGCTGCATCCCGTCGACCAGCGCGGCCTGCGTGCCGTCGGCCAGGAGGCGGCGCAGCCCGTCCTCGACGGCTCCCATCGCGATCCGCAGCAGCGTGACCGGGTAGATCACCAGATTCACGCCGACGGATTCCAACGCGGGAGCGGTGAGGAGTTCGCTCTTCCCGAACTCGGTCATGTTCGCCAGGATCGGCACGTCGACCGCCTTGCGCATCGCCTCGAACTCGACGGCGTCCGCCAAGGCCTCCGGAAAGATCATGTCGGCGCCGGCATCAACGTAGGTGCGGGCCCGTTCGATAGCCGCGTCCAGACCCTCGATCGCCCGGGCGTCGGTGCGGGCACAGATGACGAAGTTGTCATCGCGGCGAGCGGTGACGGCGGCGCGGATCCGGTGAATCATCTCCTCGGTGCTGACCACGGACTTGCCGTCGAGGTGCCCGCACCGCTTCGGGTTGACCTGGTCCTCCAGGTGGCATCCGGCCAGCCCGGCGTCCTCAAGGACCTGGAGTGTGCGGGCGACGTTCATCGGCTCGCCGAAACCGGTGTCGGCGTCAACGAGCGTCGGCAGATCGGTGACCCGGGCGATCTGTCCGGCTCGTCCGGCGACCTCGGTCAGCGTGGTCAGGCCGATGTCGGGCAGGGCGAGATCGGCGGAGAGCACCGCGCCGGAGACGTAGACGCCGTCGAAACCGAGCTCGGTGATCAGGACGGCGGTCAGCGGGTTGAACGCGCCGGGAAAACGCAGCAACCGACCGGAACGCAGCGCCTCACGGAAGGCGGCGCGGCGCAGGTGAGCGGGTGTTTTCGCGTGCAGCATCGGACTGGTCTCCCGGTCAGAAGATTCCCTGGGTCTCCCCGACCAGAGGTGGCCGGTCCGGGGTGAGGGTGAGCCCGGCGAGCTCGTCAGGAACGAGGTCGGGCAGGCGGACCGCGAGGTCGAGGAACCGGTCCTGTTCTGCGGTGGCGATCACACCTTCGGCGAGGCGGCGGAACTTGCCGACGTATTGCTCCCGGCCGAAGGGACGGGCGCCGAGCGGGTGCGCGTCGGCGACAGTGATCTCGTCGGTCAGCACCGTGTCGTCGTCGAACTCGACCACGACCGCTCCGCCGAACGCCTTCTCGGCGGGGTCAACGGCATGGTAGCGCCGCGTCCACTCCGCATCCTCTCGCGTGGTGATCTTCCGCCAGAGTGCGACCGTGTCCGGCCGGGCCGCTCGTTCGGGGGCGTAAGAGCGCTCGTGATGCCAGTCACCGTCCTGCAGAGCGACCGCGAAGATGTAGGGGATGGAGTGGTCCAGGGTCTCCCGGCTGGCCCTCGGGTCGTACTTCTGCGGGTCGTTCGCACCGGAACCGATCACGTAGTGGGTGTGATGGCTGGTGTGGATGGCGATGGAGCGGACTCTGGAGAAATCCCCGATCCGGGGGCCGAGGCGGCGGGCCAGGTCGATCAGTGCCTGGCTCTGGTACTCGGCGGAGTGTTCCTTCGTGTAGGTCTCGAGGATGCCCCGCTTGGGCTCTCCGGGCGCGGGAAGCGAGACCACGTACTGCCCACCGGGCCCGTCCAGCAGCCACGCGATGAACCCGTCCTCGCCCTCATAGGCGGGTGACGGGGCGCCCTCCCCGCGCATCGCCCGGTCCACCGCCTCGACGGCGAGCTTGCCGGCGAACGCCGGTGCGTAGGCCTTCCAGCTCGAGATCTCGCCCTTGCGGGACTGGCGGGTCGTCGTGGTCGTGTGCAGGGCCTGCTGGACGGCCTGGTAGACGGCCGCGGTGGGCAGGCCCAGCAGGGTGCCGATGCCGGCGGCGGCGGACGGGCCGAGGTGCGCGATGTGGTCGATCTTGTGCTTGTGCAGACAGATCCCACGAGCGAGCGCGACCTGGATCTCGTAACCGGTCACGATCCCGCGCACCAGTGCCTGGCCATCCAGTCCCAGCTGCTGGGCGACCGCCAGCACCGGCGGAATGTTGTCCCCGGGGTGGGAGTAGTCCGCTGCCAGGTAGGTGTCGTGGAAGTCCAGCTCGCGGACGGCCACACCATTGGCCCACGCCGCCCACTCCGGTGAGACCCGGGCGTGACCCGGCGCACCGAACACGGTCGCGCCGGCGCGACCGGCGCCGGCACTGTGCCGCCGCGCCTGGTCGCGGGCGGCGGTCACGGGTCCGCGGGCCAGGGACGCGGCGGCGACCCCAGCGTTGTCGATGACTCGGTTGATCACCATGTCGGCGACGTCGTCGGTGACCTCGACCGGGTCGGCCCCGACCGCCGCGATCTTCCAGGCGAGCTGGTCCTCCCGGGCCAGCCGCTCGGCGCTCGGATACACGCGGACCTTGTGGTCGATCATGCGTTCACGCTTTCTTCTGAGTCGTCCGTCAAACCGGGGTTGGAGTCGAAGCCGGGTTCGGCCTTCTCCGGCCGGGCCGCCGCGGCGCGCCCGGGACTGACCGCCAGGTACATCTGATCGGCGGCGGTCGTGACGAAAGCCGTGAGCTCACCGTTGAGGGCGGTACGGGTCAGGACGGAGACCGCGTCCGCTGTCCGGTTGCCCTCGCCGAGCTCGGCCTCAGCGGCCGCCGGCTCGTCCGCGATGAACGGTCGACGAACTCGCGCGTCACCGCGCGGCCGTCGTCGCGGAGCGCGACCATGCGGATCCGCTGCCAGAGCTGGCATCGGGCGATCTCGGCTGCCGCGGCGTCCGTCATAAGGCCACCCATCGCGACAGCGCCGATGCCTCTCAGCCACGTGTCGAGGTAGCGCAGCGTCACCCGAATATGGAGAGAACCGCGCCATCACGACTGCGCAGACCGGGGGTCAACTCCGGACCACGACCAGCCGACGGACGCCCCGCTCACCGAAAGCGAGTCGGCTGGCTGCTCGATCGGAAAGACTGCGATAGACACTATCGCGGCGCCGCCGTCCACGGGTTCAGGGAGTTCCTCACTCTAGCGACGACCGGGAGCCCCGGGCCTCAGTCTCGACGCCGCAGCCGACCCTCGTGCCCGTCAGCCGATTAGCGAGACGGGTGCGAGTTCTGTCCCGCCCGGGTACCGGAAGTCGAAGAGCACGGCGCCCTGGTCAGTGAGTACGACTCGCGAGCTGGCCGCGCCGCTGATCAGCCCCGGGCCTCCGGGTTCGATCTCGGCAAGCATCAGCCGGGCGCCTGCGGTCCTGGTGGCCTCCGTGCCGCGGATGCTCAGTCGGGCAGTTGGTCCGGTCAGGTGCAGCCACGGCGTGTCGACGAGGACGTCGAGCAGGCCGCCGTGGGCACGGAAGTGCACCGAGCCGCTGTACTGCAGCAGATGGCCGCCGTCGGTCTCGCTCACCGCCGAGCGCAGCGGAAAGCAGAACCCTTCTGCGGATTCGGTGGCGTGCTCATGTACGTGAACGGCGCCGCCGGCCGACTCGACATAGGAGCGGAAGGATGCCTTCACGTCCCAGCGCAGGGTGGAGGGAATCGCCAGGCCGCCGATCGCCAGGCCTTCATGATCCGCGCGAGGTCCCAGCAACACGCCCCTCCTGCTCTCGTCCGTGAACCCGCGTTGACGGTGCGGGAAAAAGCTCCGGACGGACATCGGTCACGGACATGTCCGATCCTCAGCTCTTCTTCGCGCCGGTGAGGAGTACCGGCTTGATGGTCTTGCCGGATCGGGCATCCGCCTCGGCGGCGTTGATGTCCTCGAGCGGGTAGGTGCGGATCAGCTTGTCGAAGGGGAAGCGTCCCTGCCGCCAGAAGGAGATGAGCCGGGGCAGGAAGATCTGGGGCACCGCACTGCCTTCGAGTACGAAGGTGACCTTCTTGCCGGACAGCTCGAGCGGGTCGACCGACAGGAGGCCGTTCCCTGCGCCGACCAGGACGGCCGTGCCGGGCCGCGCGAGCACCGCTATGGAAGCCGACATGACCGCCGGAGCCGACGTGGTTTCGAAGCTGAAGTCGAGGCCGGGACCCGCCCCCCTGACCTGGCTGACGACGTCGTCCTTGCTCCCGAGAACCACTCGCGTGGCGCCGAGCTCGAGAGCGAGGCCTAGGCGGTGCTCCTGGAGATCGACCGCAACGATGTCGCTTGCCCCCGCGAGCTTGGCGGCCATCACGGCCGCGAGGCCGACTGCGCCCGCGCCGAACACCGCGATCGACTGCCCCGGTGCGAGCCGCATCTCGTTGAGCACCGCGCCCGCGCCGGTCTGCAGACCGCATCCGAGCGGGCCGAGCAACTCCAGCGGCAGCTCCGGATCCACCACGACGACGTTCCGCTCCGTCGCGATGGCGTACTCGGCGAAGGACGACTGCCCGAACCAGCGGTTCGCGATGGGGCCGCCGTCGGCCCCCCGCGCACTGGTGGTGCCGTCGGCGTTCCGCCCGGAGAAGTTCCTCGCCTCGAACTCATGACAGTACGCCGGCTGCCCGCTCAGGCAGGTCGAGCAAGACCCACATGAGGCGAAGCTGATAAGCACGTGATCGCCCGGCTTGGCCGCTGTGACACCGCTGCCGACCTTCTCGACGATCCCGCTGCCCTCATGCCCAAGGATGATCGGGTGAAGCGAGGAGAAGGCCGGATCGCGCCCGACCATGTCGGTATGACACATCCCGGATCCGGCAATTCGCACCAACAGCTCGCCCGGCCGCACGTCGTCGAGCGAGACCTCTTCCAGCAGGTAAGGCCTATCTGCGGCGCGCAGGACAGCCGCCCTCATCTGTGTCAACGGGGTATAGGGCATCGGGATGTGGTCCTCTTCTCGTGCGTGATCTCGCAGGTTCAGTCGGTGGCGGGAACCGGTGTCCTGGCCACCAGGACCTTGTGGGCTTCGGCCCAGGTCCCCCGGCCGGCGATGTAGCGGCGGTACTTCATGATCTTGCGCGGCTCGTTGAGGGTCGCGGCACCGACGAGGCGAGCCCCGCGTCGGTACAGGGCCACGAACCGGTCCTCGTCGGGCCCGCCGGACGCGAACGTCACGCTGTCCGCCATCGCGGTGCCGGCGAACTGGATGCGGTGCCCGTACCAGTCGCTCCAGAAGTACGGCACCGTCTCGTGCGGCCTTCTGCGGTCGGGGAACAGCGCGTTGACCGCCGCCCGCGCTCCCTGGTCCGCCGCGTTCGTCCAGTTCTCGAGCCGCACGGTGTCGTCGAGCAGCGCGTTGGGCCAATGCACCACGTCGCCCGCCGCGTAGACGTCGGGGAGCGATGTCTCCAGATACGCATCGCAGATGATGCCGCCGTCCCTCGGGTCCAGCTGGATGCCGGACCCGCCGAGCCACGAGGTCGCCGGCGCCGCGCCTACGCCCACCACGACGACATCAGCGGTAAGGGTCTCACCGCTGGAAAGGCGGACGGCCTCGACATGCTCGTTGCCGACCATCCGCTCGACGTGAACGCCGCAGATTAGGCGGGTGCCGTTGCGGGTGTGCAGCCGAGAGAGGGATTCGCCGACCACTTCGCCGACGGCCCTGACCAGGGGCACCGGCGCAGCCTCCACGAGGGTGACCTCGGCGCCGCGGGAATGCGCCGACGACGCGATCTCCGAGCCGATGAACCCGGCACCCACCACGACGACCTTGCGCGCCGAACGTAGCGCGACCCGCAGCGCGACCGCGTCGTCCAGGGTTCTCAGTGTCCACACGCCCTCCAGAGGGCGGACGTTGGCGAGGACCCGCGGCTCCGCCCCCGTCGCGACGATCAACCTCCCATACGCCACCGGCCCCGTCGTCGTCCGAACCTGCCGGGCCGGCGGGTCGAGAGACGACGCCCGGCAGTCCAAGCGCAACTCGACACCGAGCTCGCCGGTCAGCGCCTCCTCGGTCGTGTAGTACGCCGGCTCCGGGTCAGCCGTCAAGAACTGCTTCGACAGCGGCGGCCGGTCGTACGGCAGATGCGGCTCGGCGCCGATAAGCGTGACAGGGCCCTCATACCCCGCACGCCGCGCCGACTCGACCGCCCGAAGACCAGCGAGGGACGCGCCGACCACGACGAGGCCGGGCCCTGCGACCGAACCGTTCGACATCCCCACGACTCATCCGTCCTCGGCGATCGACAGCGCCATGGCCGGGCAGGACCGGACGGCTTCCGCCACCTGCTCGTTACCGTCGAAGTCCTCGCTGTGCACCACGAGAACTCCGTCGTCCCCGACCTCGAACACGTCGGGGGCGATGGACTCGCAAATACCGATGCCGGTGCAGCGACCCCGGTCCACCACAAGTTTCATGATCCCTCTTTACAGTGACCGGTGTACTTCAGTTGGTGCGCGCCGACAGGTGCCTGATGCCGGAGCTGAACTCGCCGAACAGGAGATCGGGCTCGCCCGTCACCTGGAGTTTCGGCAGCTGGGTGAGGATCTCCCCGAACAAGGCGCGGAGCTCGGCCTTGGCGATGCCATTGCCCAGGCAGTAATGGATGCCGCCACCACCGAAACCGACGTGCGGCGTGCGCCCCCGGGAGAGGTCGAACCGGTGCGGGTCCTCGAACACAGCCTCGTCCCGGTTCCCGGAACAGTAGAAGACCGCCACCTTGTCACCCTGGCGAATCTGCTGGCCCCCCAGTTCGACATCCTGGGTCGCGGTCCGCGCGAACTGAAGGACCGGGCAGGCGTACCGGACGAACTCCTCGATCGCACCGGCGATGCGGCCGTCGAAGTCCTCCAACAGCCATGCCCGCTGTTCAGGGTTGCGGTCCAGTGCCAGAACGGTCCAGGACGTCGTCTGCTTGGTCGTGTCGTTACCGGCGATGCTGAGGAGCCGCATGATGGAGGTGATCTCCTCGTCCGACAACCGGCGCCCGTCGAACTGGGCGTTGGCTAGTGCCGTTGCGATGTCGTCCCCGGGACGAGTCCGCCGGAAGTTCACGAGATCCACTCCGATGTCCCGCAGGATGCCGAGTTGCTCCCCGGCGAACTCGGACAACGAGACTCCCTCGGGCCGGCTCTCGGGGTTGGTAAGAGCGCCGATGAATTTCTCGCCCGCGTCCGCGAAGGTCTGAGTGAGCCCCTCAGGCACGCCTATCAGGTCCGCTACGGTCAGCATCGGCAGCCTCGCCGAGAGGTCCTCGACGACGTCGAAATCGCCGGCACCGACGAGCCCTCCGACGATCTGTCGGGCGCGCTCCTCGATCTTGGCGTTGACTCTGGCCACCGCGCGCGGCGTGAACGCCGCGCTCATGATCTGCCGGTAGCGGGTGTGATCGGGCGGATCCATCTCCAGGAACGACGCGCTCTGAGTCATGGCCGGCAGCATCGGCCGGAGCGAGATGCCCCCGAGCGCGTTACTGAACAGCTCGTGGTTCAGGCCCACGAACCGAATGTCCTCGGCCTTGGTCACCGCCCAGAATCCCGCTTCCCCGTGAATCTCGGGGGGCAGCACCGGATCCTCCAGCGGCCTGTGCCAGCTGACCGGCGCCTTCCTGCGCAGCCAGGCGAACGTCTTGTCCCGCTCGCGGAAGGTCTTCCGCCAGAAAGCCTCGCTCGAGATATCCTTATCGGTCGTCAACGGATGCTCATTCGCGAACAGCTGGGTTGCCATTTGTAAACCTCCGACTCGCATGCGTTCGGGCACCAGCGATCGCGCCAAACCGCATGTCCCCAGAACATAGTCACGACACGAGGACCTGGCGCACCAGGTCAACGATGCGGGCCCAGCGCTTGCTCTGGACAGCTATTTGCCTTTACGGTGAAGTCCGTTACGTCGCCGGAGGCCCGATGACTACCTGGATGTCGGTGTATTCGTGGAGGCCCCACGGGCCGTTCTCGACGCCGATACCGCTCCATTTGTGTCCACCGAAGGGCAGGTGCTTCTGGACGCCACCCCCGTGTCTGTTGACGCAGACCTGGCCGCTGTCGATCCGGGTAGCAAGCTCCATCGCCCGGTCCCGATCCGCCGACCACACGGAGGCGGTGAGTCCGTAGTTGCCCCGGTTGGCGCGCTCGACCGCGTCGGCTTCGGCGCGGAACGGAATGATCGGGAGTACGGGGCCGAACTGTTCCTCGTCGACTACTCGGACGCCGTCGGAAACGCCGGCGAGGATGGTCGGCGGGTAGAAGTAGCCGGGCCGGTCGAGTGGGGCGCCGCCGGTGACGGCGCGCCCGCCGTGGCCGAGGGCGTCGGCGACGAGGTCCTTGACCCGTTCTAGCTGGGGCCGGTTGTTTACAGGCCCGAGTTGAGTGCCTTCGGCCATGCCGTCGCCGACGGTGACGGCCGCGGCGATCGCGCCCAACGCCTCGACCAAGTCGGCGCAAACGTCCTCGTGCGCGTAGACCCGTTTGACAGCCAGGCAGATCTGGCCATTGTTGTAGAAGGCATTCCAGAACATCTGCTGGGCTACCGTCTCGACGTCGACGTCGCCGAGGACGATCGCCGGGTCGTTGCCACCCAGTTCCAGGGTGACTCGCTTGAGATCCCCGGCCGCGGCTACGGCGACCCGCTTCCCGACGGCGGTCGACCCGGTGAAGCTCACCTTGCGCGGCACCGGATGCGACACCAGCGCGGCACCGAGCGGGTCCGGCCCGCTGACTACGTTGAGCACACCGTCGGGGAGCACACCGCGCAGGAGCCGGCCGAGAGCGAGGGTCGCGAGCGGCGTGTACGGCGACGGCTTGACGACTATCGTGTTTCCGGCTCGCAGGGCCGGCGCGATCTTCCACATGGCCAGCGAGATGGGGAAGTTCCACGGAGTGATGGCGCTGACCACCCCCAAGGGCCGCCGGAGAACTTCCTCATAGCCGTGCTCGTCGTCACGGATGATCTCGCGGGGTAGCTCGAGGTCCGCGTAGTACTGCAGCCACTCGGCGGACATCAGGATTTCGCCGCGCGCTCCGCTTAACGGCTGGCCCTGCTCCGCGGTAAGAATGGGAGCCAGCTCGTCTGCGGATGCCACGAGCACATCGGCGGCTTTCCGCAAGGCCGCCCGCCGCGCGGCCTCGTCCGTTTTCCAGTCGGCGTACGCACGGTCCGCGGCGTGGAAGACGGCGTCGAGTTGATCCGGGCTGACGGCCGGCGCTTGAGCGAACACCTGACCTGTGGCTGGATTGATCACGTCGAACGTTCCGTCGGCCGGGAAATCGCCGCCATCGACCGTGGCGGAGAACGGCCTAGCCGCAGCTACTGAACTCGTCACGATGTGCCTCTCCTTCGGGCCGTTTCGTGGCGCGGTTGGCCCGTGTCGTATTCGCTCCGGAAGTGGCTAGGACTCATATCCATCGGCCGACCCTGTCAGGGGATCCGGACCGGAAGACGTTTGACATTGCGGATCTCCGCGTTCACCGAGAACTCAGGCTCGCCGACCTCCATGTTCGGCAGTTTCGTTAGAATCTCGGAGAACAGCGCCCGCAGTTGCGCCTTGGCCACGCCGTTGCCCAAGCAATAATGGACTCCCCCGCCGCCGAAGGCGACGTGCGGGCTGCGCCCCCGGCTCAGGTCGAAGCGGTGGGGGTCCTCGAAAACAGACTCGTCCCGATTGCCTGAGCCGTAGAAGAGGACCAGCTTGTCCCCTCGGTCGACCTGGACTCCGTGAATCTCCGTGTCCTTTGTCGCGGTACGGCCGAACGTCAGGACAGGGCACGCATGCCGGACGAATTCCTCGATCGCACTGGCGATGCGGCCATCGAAATCCTGCATCAGCCGTGCCTTCTGGTCCGGGTTGCGCCACAGCGAGACCGTGCTAAGCGTGGTCGTCTGTTTCGTGGTATCATTGCCGGCAATGCTCAGCAGAACCATGATTGACTCGATCTGGTCGTCCGTGATCCTCCTACCGTCGACTTCCGCGCCTGCCAGCGCGGTCGCAACGTCATCGGCAGGATGCTTGCGCCGGTAATCGACCAGGTCCACGCCGATTTTGCGCAAGATCGCTTGCTGTTCCAGCATGAATTCGAATGGCGACTTGCCCGCTGGAACGATCTCCGGGTTAAGCGCGTTAATCCAGTTGTCCCCGGCGTGTGCGAATTCCTCGATCAGACTTTCGGGTACGCCGATCAAGTCCGCGACGGTCAACATCGGCAGCCGTGCCGCAACCCCAGTCACGAAGTCGATCTCGCCAGCTCCGACAACACCGCCGACAATCTGCGCTGCGCGCTCCGCTATCTTCGCGCTCAGCCGGCCAACTGCTTTCGGAGTGAACGCGGCACTCATCACTTGCCGGTACTGGGTATGGTTTGGCGGATCCATGACGAGAAAGTTGGGCTCCCCGCCAGAGCCAGAGAAGGAAGGTCTAGGGACAAACCCAACTCCACCCCACTCATCCGCCGAGCTGAAGATCGAGTGGTTCTGGCTGACATAGGTGATGTCTGCTGCCCGGGTAACGGCCCAGAACCCCGCCTCACCGTGCTCCTCAGCCGTCATCGCCAAGGTCTCCGCCGGCTCGTGCCAGCTCACTGGAGCATGCTCACGCAGCCAGGCGAACGTCTCGTCTCGCTTCTCGAACGACTGCGCCCAGAAGGCGGTGCTCGAGATGTCTTTGCCGGTCGTGACCGGGTGCCTCGTCGCGTGCACTGCCGACGACACTGGCGACCTCCTTTGTCTTCCGTTCCCTGAGAACCACGCCGACAGCCCAGAGTCAAGGGCCCTGCGCCGTTAGCGCGGCGCCGACCTAGTACCGAGCCTGGGCCACAAGCTACCGTCAGATCTGCAGGCCTCACCTCGCTAGTGCTAGTGGACTCGATACTCACGCTAGCAGCGAGGTAAACAGTTGTAAACCTTGAATCTCCGCCGTCGTGAGTTGCTGGCTGCGGCGAGAGTGCGGAATAGCGGGGAAGGACGACGACCCACGTTCGGCCCAGCCGCTGTCGATCGCAAGACGGTCAACGCCGGGACGTCGCGGACGACGACGAAAGCCGGGCGCCACGCAGCCGCGCACTGACCCGAGCCAGCTCTACAGCCGCCCGCTCGAGCCGCACGCGAGCCCTGCCGCGTCGACTTCGCCAAGGTGCACGCCGCGAGAACTCCGCTCGCGGCGTTGCCACAACCGGACGCCTGCGGCTGGGACGGACGTGCTTGTACATCGGGTCATTCCTTTTGGGCGTGACCGCCGCCTCGGCAAAGAACGCCGAGGTATTGGTCAGGCGGGAGGGGGCCGGGCGAGAGTGGGTCAGGCGAGAGGGCCCGCGATACTTGTCTTGCTGGCGTCACCACTGTCCTCGAATGTATTGGTGAGTCCGGGATCGGGCGTCGGTTCCGCGCGGATGGTTTGATCGGAGGACTGCGGACCGGTGTGCGTGCGCAGCGGGATTTCGGGGAGCATGATCGACAGCACGAGACCAATCACCAGGATGCAGGCTCCGAGGGCGAAGATGAGGCTGATCGCGTCAGAGAACCCGGTGATGATCGGATTCCTTAGCGTGGCCGGTAGGGATCTCAGACCGCTCGTGTCGTCCACACTGAACGCGCTGCCCGGCGGTAGGCTGACCCCCGACTTGGACAACTCGTGCGGGATGTTGGTGGCCGCTTGGGCGAAAAGGATGGACAGGAACAGTGCCGTTCCGAGCGTGCCGCCGATCTGCCGGAAGAAGGTGACCGCCGATGTCGCCACGCCCATGTCGCGAGGGTCGACCGCGTTCTGCATCGCGGTGATGACTATCTGCAAGCTCAGGCCAAGACCCGCGCCGAAGATAGCCATGTACAGGGCGCTTTCCCACAGCGGGGTATCCGCGCCCACCCCCGCGAGCAACGCCAGGCCGAGTACGAGCAGCACCGACCCCGCGATCGGGAAGATCTTGTAGTGGCCGGTGCGCGAGGCGACCTGACCCGCGAGTACCGATCCAAATGCCTGGGCGAGGGCGAGCGGCACCATGAGCAGCCCCGCCTCCGTCGGGGAGGCACCTTTGACGATCTGCAGGTACAGCGGGAACGTGAACGTTCCGCCGTACAGGCCGAGACCGAAGATGATCGAATGGGCGGAGCCGAGGCTGAACATCGACTCGCGGAACATCCGCAACGGTAGCAGTGCCTCGTCACCCATGCGTATTTCCACGCGCAAGAACGCGACGAGCCCGACCGCGCCGAGCAGATAACACCCGTAGGCACCGCCGGACTGCCAACCCCACGTACGGCCCTGTTCGGCGATGACCAACCACGGAACGAGCGCGAAAACAAGCGAAGCCGCGCCCCACCAGTCGATGCGCTGGTCACGACGGCGGTGGTCGATCTTTAGGACGCGTAGGACGACGTACAACGCCAGGATGCCGAGCGGGACGTTGATGTAGAAGATCCAGCGCCAGCCGGAGATGCCAAGAATCGTTGGCTGGCCTGCGAAGAATCCGCCGGTCACCGGGCCGAGCACCGAGGCCGTGCCGAAGACGGCCACGATGTAGCCCTGATACCGACCGCGATCACGGGGCGGGATGAGGTCGCCGACGATGGCGAACGCGAGCGGCAACACGCCGCCGGCACCGACCCCCTGCAAAGCGCGGAACCCGGCAAGCATGTACATCGAGTTCGCCAACCCGCAGAGCACCGAGCCAACGATGAAGACCGCGATCGCAATCATGAACAGTGGCTTGCGGCCGTAGATGTCAGACAACTTGCCGTACACCGGCGTCGCGATCGTCGCGGTGACCAGGAACGCGGTCGTCACCCACGCCTGAATCGACAGACCATTGAGATCGTCGCCGATCGTCCGGATCGCAGTAGACATGACCGTCTGGTCGAGTGCGGCGAGGAATATTCCGAGCAGCAGGCCCGGCAAGACCGTCAAGATCTGCCTATGGCTCAAACCGCGGGAGACGGCGGTTTGAGCCGTTGCAGCGCCGGGGGTTGGGGATGCCATCAGGTTGTCCACGTCTCCCTTCGCTACGAGGCGGGCGAGCTGGCCGCGTCATCTAATTTCGGTGGGCATCCGGTGGTGTAGGACGCCGTGCTGAAGACGAGCCCTCGAGTCGGCGATCGACCGTGACTATCCGTTCACCTTCCAGAGTCGGAGGAACTGGTCCGCCATATCCGACGGGAACTCGGGATCGGCAAAGTCGGCGATATCGTGCACGTTCTTCTGGGTGACCAGCCACAAACTCGGCGGCCAGGTGTAGAAAGGCAGATTCTCGAACGAGCGGATCGCGACGTCAACTATCTGCCAGCCTTGCAACTGAAACGGCGCCACCAGCCACGCGAGGTTGTCACCAGCGCTGAGGTCTTTGAGCCCGTCGGCACCCGGCGAATTACCAAGAATTTTGACCGGGGGGAGTGACGCCGCCCTGATCGCCTGGCTGAGACCGCTAGCGGACTGACCAGGATTGACGATTACATACTCCGTCTTCGGACGGCGCTGCAAATAGGCCACGATGTCCTGGGCCCCCTTACCGCTCAAGACGTCGGCAAACGGCACCTGCACGACTTCGAGCGTGCAAGACGGGCACTTCTCCGCGAGGCGAGTCCGCTCCGCAGCGGTGGTGGCTGTGGCCAGGGCACCCAACTGGGGCACTTCAGTTGTGACCATCTGAATGTCTTTGGCGTCGGGCCCAGCGTCCGCTAGCGCCACGTCGACAAGGATCGACCCAAAGACCTGTCCGTCCGCGGGCCCGTTGCGCACGTAGAGCACGCCGTCCGGGGCTGGCTCCGCATCGAGATCCTCGGCACCTGCCACGCTCACAATCAACGTGCCGCTGGCGCGCGCCGCCGGGATGGCACTTCTCCACACCGCGATCGGCGTCGCGGCGACCACAACCACGTCGGCACCCGAGTTGATGGCCGTCGTCAGCGCCGACAGTGTCGTGGACGGGTCGATGGGATTGGCCTGTAAGACACTGTAGCTCCAGCCGATCTCGGCGGTCGCGGCCTTGAATCCTGCCGCCAGAGTCTGGTCATATCCTGTTCCGAGGCTGATCTGGACGAACTTCTTCCCGGCCGGCGGCGCCGACGTGAGAGCAGGCGCGTCCCCGATCGTCGCCGGCTGCTTCGTGTAAGCCGCGACAGCGGCCTCGAACGAGGCGGCGGAGTTCGTATCTGAACCCGACCCGCCTGCGGGCGGGGAACTGGAACAGCTGGTGATAGCGCCGGCTGCCAGCGCGGCGGCACCGAGCAGAATACCTAATCGTCGCATGGTAGATCTCCTATCGTTAAGGACGAAGTTGGAACGGCGAAACGCTGCCGGCAGAGGGTTAGGCGGCTTGGGGTTGGGTACGCTTTCGGTTCAGTCGCCGACTTTGGCGACCGCGTAGCCGCGCCACCGAAATCGCGGCCAGCAGAACCAGGCCGTTGAACATGTTGCTGACCCACGGCTGGTTGCCGTGGAGTTGGATTCCCTGCACGCCGGTCCCGAGCAGGTAGACGGCGATGATCGTGCCAACGACGTTCGGCCGGGACAGCACCTGGGTCGAGCCCAAGAATAGCGCCGCCACCACGGGCAGCAGGTAGCCCTGACCAGCTGTGCTGGTGGCGGATCCGACGCGGGCGATGAGCAGAACGCCCGCCAGGCCGGCGATCAGCCCGCTGAACGCGAGTGCAAGAGATTGGATTTTCGGGACGTTGATCCCAGCGAGGCGTGCGGCGTTGTAGTTGTTGCCGCTGGCGAGAACGAACCGACCGCCCGGGGTGTGCTCGAGCCAGACGTACATGCAGACCGCCAGGATCGCGAGGATGATGGCGAGGATCGGGATCGGTCCGATCGAGTCCAGTCCGATGTGTACGAAGGACGGGCTGAGATTGGCGGTGAGCGTGTTCCCCTGGCTCAGGTACTCGGTAATGCCGAGCGCCACCGACGACATGCCCAGGGTGACGATGAGACTGTCCAGTTTGATAAACGCGACGAGCAGGCCAGAGCCCAGCCCAAGCGCTCCGGCAAGCAGGATGGCGGCCAGCGCGACCACGTAGGTGTCGATGTCGGTGCGCGTGGTGGCCCAGGCCATGAAAACCGCCGAGAGGCCGGCGATGCTGCCAAAAGAAAGGTCGAGCAGCCCGGCGGCCATCGGCACGAGCATGCCGATCGCGAGCAGGCCGGTGATCGCCGAGTTGACTAAGATGACCTTGAGGTTGGTCTCGGTCAGGAACAGATCGGGTTGGGTGGCGCCGAAGAAGATGATTAGCGCGACGAGCCCGTAGATTCCGCTGAAGCGCACGAGTCCGATACGGTTCACAACCGTGTTCATCGCTGAACTGGCAGGAACAAGCGGATTCGGTGAGGGCAATTCGGGTTCGCGGATCTGCACAGGCGTTTCGGATGAGGTCATCGAGTTTCACCACCGTCGAGGTTAGGAGCCGAGCGCGATCGCGTCGATCTCGCCCGCGCTGGTAGGGGCGGTGAGCTCGGCCACGATACGGCCGCGGCGGAGCACGAGGACTCGGTCGCAGAGCTGTGCGAGTTCTTCCGAGTCGGAAGAACAGATCAGGACGGCCAGGCGGCAAGTTGCTTCACGCAGTTCCCGATACACGGAGACCCGGGACTCGACGTCGACGCCCTGGGTCGGCTCGTCGAGCACAAGAACGGTATGCTCCGTCGCCAACCATCGCCCGAGCACGACCTTCTGCTGGTTTCCCCCGCTGAGAACGATGACGGGCAGGGCGGGAATGCCAGGGCGTACCGCCATTCGGGCAATCCATGCACCGGCGGAGCGGGCCTCGGCCTCGCGACGAATGAACCCTCGCCCGGCGAAGGCCCGCAGTCCGGCGATGGTGAGGTTGTCTTTGATCGACATGAACGGTAGGAGGCCGTCGTCGATGCGGTTCGCCGGCACGCAGGCGATTCCGGAGGCGACGGCGCGGTGTGGCCGCCTGGGCGGCACGACTCGCCCGCCCGTCCGAATCTCCCCTTCGCGAGGAATGACTCCCATGATCGCGGGCACCACCTCGTCCCGCCCGGATCCGGTGATGCCCGCGATACCGACGATTTCGCCCACGCTGGCATGCAGGTCGACGCCGGCCAGCCGGCCGGTTCGCAGCCCGGTGACGGATAGTGTGGCCGCCCCCTGAGCGGCGCTTTCGCCGCGGCGGGCCGCCTCCTTCGTCACCGGTCTACCTGCCATCATCTCGACCAACTGGTCGTGCGTGCGGTCGGCGACCGCCGAGTCGTCGACCATCCGTCCGTTGCGCATGACGGACACTCGATGCGCCAGTTCGAAGACTTCGTCGAGGTGATGGGTCACGTACAGCACGGCGACGCCTCGGTCGGCGAGGCGCTGGACCGCGTCGAACAGCCGTGCGCACTCGGTGGCCGGCAGGGCGGCGGTCGGCTCGTCGAGGACCAACAGCCGGACTGACTCGTCGGTGCCGGCCAGCGCACGAACGATCGCGGTACCGGTTCGCTCGACGGGATTCAGCCGATCGATGGTCTGGCTGGGATCAAAATTGTAGCCGAGTTCTTCAAGTGATCGGCGCGCGTCTCGGCGTGCGCGTCCCCAGGCGACGGTGCCGAGCTTGGTACGGGGATATCGGAAGCCAAGAGCCATGTTGTCGACGGCGCTGAGATTGGCCGCCAGTCCGAGATCCTGATGAACGAAACGCAATCCCGCGCCGGAGCCATGAGCCTGGTGACCGCTGAGACTCAGCGGTTGGCCGCCGACGGCTACTTGCCCATCATCGGCCGCATGGAAGCCGGCAAGGATCTTTATCAGAGTCGACTTGCCGCTGCCATTGAGTCCGATCAGCGCGCGAATCTCGCCCCTGCGGATACGTAGGTCAACCCGGTTCAACACAAGGTTCGGGCCGAAGCTCTTGTGCACTCCCGCGACCGTCAGAGCGTCTTCATGTTCCACGGCGGTGTTCACGCTCTGGATGGGATCGGTCGCAATAAGTGGGACCACGTGGGTTCAGGCACTGTAACGACCATCTCGGTCCCCCCGGCACGAGGCTGTCGCGATCTTAATCATGACATCACCTCTCGGTACATAGCCGCCCGCGTCGGTCGGCCGGATCGTGCAATTGAATCCTAGAACACTATTTTAGTCAACGGCTCGATTTCGAGTTGCTGGCCGCCCAGAGGTGCTGCCTGGTATCAGCGTGTCTGACACGTTGTGGGTGGGGTGCGGCGCGGCATCGTACCCGGTGCCCGAGCCAGGCGAGGGTGCGCGGGTGTCCCGTCGCGTTCCTCGGTAACCGTCGGCTCTGTCTGATGCGCGGCGGGGGTGTCGAGCCTTTGGTCCGGGAGCCGACTAGGGATGGCCGTCCGCCGAGCACCGCCATCGAACCCAGCGGACCGGATCTCGTGTGTAGAGCGGACGGGGAGCGCGTGGTGGGCGGTACCTGCGGATTTCCGGCTCGCGGCAACGACGATGCGGGTCTACTTCGCGCGCCAGCCCGCTACCCGCCCCCGGACCACGGCGGACGCGCGCACGCCGTTCTCCCCTGCTAGGTAGGCGTTCACTCGTCGAAACGCAACCTAGCAACGCGAACGGCGGGCGCGCGCCGAGGACGACTTCTTTCGGCGATCAAGCCCACGACTAAGTCGGTAGAGCCTCGAACGCAGCCCTAATTCTCCTTGGCGAACCACGGCGGCGTCAGAGGCTGCTTCGCGGGCGCACGGAAGTTTGTCTCGACCAGCCCGGCCAGCGTCTCCATGTCCCAGAAGTCGTGCGTGCTCACGACCCGGATCGGTTCCGGGATGTTGTACAGCTCGACCGAGGGTCCACGCGCGCCGACAACCCGGCCGTTGAGCCAGCCCGAGCGCTCGCTGGCCAGGTAAGTGGCGATCGGGCCGAGGTGCTCCGGCCCTGGCCCGTTGTCGGGTTCCGGGTTGCGGCCGGCTGGAATGGTCGCGACCAGCCGGGACGCTGCTCCCGGAGAGATGGCGTTGGTCGTTACCCCGTAGCGGCGCAGCGCGTTGGCACAGGAATACGTGAGACCGACGATACCCATCTTGGCTGCCGCATAGTTGGGTTGTCCCGCGCTGCCGTGCAAGCCGGAGATCGACGTGAAGTTGATGATCCGGTTGTGCGCGTTCTCGTCCCGCTGGCCGCGCCAGTGGCTTGCGGCCGGCTTGATCGTGTTGTAATGCCCCTTTAGGTGCACCGCGATGACGGCGTCCCAGTCCTCCTCCACGAGGTTGAAGATCATTTTGTCCCGCAGGATACCCGCGACGTTGACCAGGATGTCGAGACGGCCATACTCGTCGATCGCCCGCTGGATCATGGCGGCGGCGGCGGCGTGGTCCGTGATGTCGGTGTAGTCCGCGATCGCCGTTCCGCCTTCGGCGGCGATCTTGCTCACCACTTCTTCCGCTGGCGTCGTGTCGCTGCCCTTCCCGTCGCCGGTGCCGCCCAGGTCGTTCACCACAACGGCGGCGCCCTCGCGGGCGTACGTCGCGGCGATCGTCGCGCCGATGCCACGACCTGCCCCGGTCACCACCGCAACCCGGTCCTTCAGCCAGTCAGCCACGCTTCACAGCTCCTTCGATCGTCTCTGGTCGGCTCGTTCAACCGGTCTTTCGACGCCACCCGTTCGAGCAGCATCCTAGAATCCTACTCTATCAAATTGACTCCCGCGGCGACTTCGCGTCGAATCGCGCGCTGACGCCGAGGTGTTCATGGTTCTGGCGAGCGAGGCACTCAACCGGAATGCCAACGCATCGAAGAAGGCGACCGAGCGGGCCCGTGCCGCTGGCGAGACCCGTCCGGCCGCCCTATACGCGGCGGGCGCCAAGGCTTATCTCATGGATATCTGGAAGACGCGCGAGATATCGCGGGTAATGCTAGGCGATGACGGGCCGCCCGGCTATGCGAACGTGTACCGGGAGGCCGGCGTGAAGTTCATGCATGGCGCTAGGGGGCTGACGTTCGGTAACCCGCCGCTGCCCAATTTGACTGCCTGTGCTGTCACCGCACTCGTGCATGCCGGGGCGCTGCAGATCGTCGAGGCTGACGGCCGAGGTACCGCCACGAAGATCGCGGACTATTTCACCGACCTCATCCTCCGCCTGGCTAACAGCGAGGAGTGATGCGCAGGGGACCGTCCCCACGCACCGTCTCCCGTTCGTGCCGTGCTAACGCCCAAGCGCCGCCGCACGGCTGGCGTATTTCCGTCCTCGTTGGAGCCGGCGTCCTCATGGCGCGCACTGCGACGGCTAG
>NZ_JASNFO010000142.1:0-20945 GCF_032027725.1 Pseudofrankia coriaricola
ACTCCGCTCCGCGACCATCGCGATCAACGGCGCCGCCCAGACCTTCCCACCCGAACTCGACCCCGAACGGAGAACCCTGCTCGACGCCCTCACGGGCAAGGCACTAACCAAATGACCGAACTCAGGACCTCGGTCGTCCACCACGACGGCGCCGGGGTGCTCGCGGACCTGCCGAGCCCGTTCATCGCGACCCGCTACCACTCGCTCGCGGTGGAGGAGTCGACCCTGCCGGCGGAGATCGAGGTCACCGCCCGGACGGAGAGCGGCGTCGTGATGGCCATGCGGCACCGGACGCTGCCGATCGAGGGCGTGCAGTTCCACCCCGAGTCGGTGCTCACCCAGGGCGGCCACCTGATGCTCGCCCGCTGGCTCGAGTCCTGCGGTGACGGCGGTGCCGCCCGCCGGCTGGCGCCCGGGCTGTCCACCGAGGTCGAGACCCTGCGCCAGGCCGCCTTCGCCTGAACCTGGCAGACATGATCGCGGTTTCAGCCCTCAGGTGGTTGTAATCACCGCCGTTCACGACCATCAGAGGACGCTACCGGCGATCACGCCAACGGACTGATCTGGCGGTCACGGCACTACTCGGGCAGCGGGGTGGCGTAGCGCGCGCTGGGCAGGCTCGCGGCCGGGAAGGTGGCGTTCGTGACCATCTCGACGTCGTAGCCGAGGCCATAAGCGGCGACGTACTGGCGGTACAGCGCCACGTCGGGATCGTCCTCAAGGGCGGTGCCGAGGCGGTTCTGATCGCCGATCGCCGAGATCACAAACGGCGGGGCGTAGACGCCGTCCTCCAGCCGCAGTGTGTTCCCGACGCACCGGACCGCGGTGCGCGCGGTCACCCGTATCCCCATGATCGTCATGGCCCGTGCCCCGCCGGCCCAGAGCGCGTTGACGACCGCCTGCACATCCTGCTGGTGCACGACGAGGTCGTCCGCGACGGGCGGTCGCAACCCGGGCTGCCATGGCCCGGCGCGCCGCTCCCGCGGGGTGTCATCCAGCGTCACGGTCACCGCCGCTCCGTGAGTCTCGGCGAGGCCCGCCTGTTCCAGCGCACCGGCTGGAGGTGCCTGCGCGGCCCTGGTAGGAGCGGCGGTGGCGGGCGGCGTGCCCGGGCCGTCCGCGCGTAGCTGGGCGAGCCGCCCGCGCGCCCGGTCGACACCCGCCCGGTCGGCGGCGACGACGTCGGCGAGACCGGCCCCGTAGGAGCGCCGATCGCCACGGACGGACGCGCTCCCGCCGTCCTCGCCCGCGGTCACCCCGGCGAGCGCGACGACGAGACCGGTGAGCCCGGCGCCAAGCACCCCCGCCAGCCGGCGCCGTGGGGAGGCACCCAGCGGGTGTAGCCGGTCCACCCGCCGCGCCGTCCACCGCACACGCGTCACCCTCCTACGGTGAGGACAGTCGCGTCCATCTTGCCGGCCCGCACGGAGCGTCCTTCCCGCGCTGGTCGCCAAGCCCTTTCCGGCCTGGTCGACTCCGGCCTGTCCGGCCTGGTCGACGCCTTGTCCCCGACCGAGTGGTTCGCGGCACCCCGGGTTCCCCCCGGCGGACCCGGTGAGAGCCCCGGACTGGCTGCCTCGCGATGCCGACACCGAAGGCGCCGATAGCGGCCAAGCCCTTACATAGCGAGTCGGTGGGGGTGGGAGGGTAGCCTTCTCGCAGTGTTTGTGTAGCCCCCGACGAGGAGAATCTTCCGTGCCCGAGTCGCGACGTCGCAAGCCGAAGAAGTCCACCTCGGCCCGTCCCACCACGACCGTCGCCGCGAAGCGCCGGGCGCCCTCGCCACGCTGGTTCGGCGGTATGATCCTGGCGTTCTTCCTGATCGGGATCGCCTACCTGCTGACGTACTACTTCTCCAACGGCGGCGTCCTGGGGATGGAGTCGCTGGGTGGGTGGAACATCCTGATCGGATTCGGTTTTGTGGTAATTGGCCTGGGCGTGGCCACCCAGTGGCACTAGTCGCCATCGCGCGACACCAGGAAACGTCCGGCGCCGCGGCCCGGCTGGTCGTGGCGCCCCCGGCGAAGTTGCACGGCTGAGATTTATCCACAACCGTTGTCCACATGTGTGGATAGAGGTCCACCATAACGACGGAACACAAAGTAGTGGCCTAGCTACCCAATGTGGTCACGTCCGAACGCCTCAGCCGATCCCGACGCTCGCGTCGGTACCCTCACGGCCCCAAACACCGTGCACGCCAAGAGCCCAGGCCCGGGGCGGCCGAGCGCGAGCGCGCGGGAGGCGTCAGAGCACGGACGCGGGGGTCGTGCCGGGAGCGATCGCGGCGAGGATCCTGGCCACCGTCTCGTCCGGGTCCTCGACGCCGATGATGAGGCGCTCGAACTCGCTGCCGGGGGCGAGCACGACGACGACCGCCGGCCGGCCGCGGTAGATGGCGACGAAGTCCTTGCCGCCGCGATGGCGCCAGGTGCCGATCGCTATCACCGCGGGCACCCCCGTCCCCGGGGCGCGGATGCCGCGCAGCTCGCCGAACGGGTGCGGCGAGACGCGCACGTCGGCGATCTCCCCGAGGGCCGCCGACACGTCCCCGCGCAGCGCGGCGAGCCGCTCCTTCTGACTGAGAACGACCTCGACCCGGCCGCCCGCGACCTCCACCTTCGCCACGCGTCCATGCTAGAAGCAGCGCGGCCATACGCAGTAATCGACGCGTCTGCGCGTTATGCCGGTTCGGGCCACCCGGCTGCCGCGGCACAGCCTCGGGTCGGGTCGGACGGGGTTCGGGTCGGGTCGGACGGGGTTGGGCGGGAAGGTTGCTTGCTGGTTCGCTCCGTCCGGGCACGGCCCTCCGGCAGCCCGCTCGCCTGGCGGCTCGCGGGCTACCTCCGCGCCGTGTCCTCCTGCGCTCACGGGCGCTGCGGCGACCTCGCTGCGGCCCCCCCTACATCGCTTCGCTCGTAGGAGGGCCTCCGCGAGGCGCGCCTCCGCGCCCAGCACGGTCACCCGCCGCTGAACGTCACGTCCGAAGCAGACCCATCCGTAGCGCCACTTCGCTTCGCTCGTAGAGACGTCCCGGAGCCCCGCCCACGAGCGCAGCGAAGTGGCCCCGCCCGGTGCGCGGCTTCGGCTTGGTGACGTACGACGGCACGCAACCGAGCTGGGCGCGGAGGCGCACCTCGCGGAGGCCCGGCCCACGAGCGAAGCGACGTGGGCCGGGCCGCAGCGAGGTCGCCGGAGCGCCCGTGAGCGGAGGAGGACACGGCGCGGAGGTCCCTTGGGAGCGAAGCGAGTAAGGGGCCGTAGCGCCGTGCCCGCACGGAGCGAACCAGCAACAACCTTCCCGACCGGCCCGAGACTCGTTCCAGAGCGAACCAGAAACAACCTTCCCGCCCAACCCCGGCTGACTCCGACCCCGACCCATCTCCGCCAACCAACTCGACGGGAAGCGAAGCGAGTACGGGGCCGGAGCGCGCCGCCCGCACGGAGCGAACCAGCAAGCAACCTTCCGGACGGAGCGAACCAGAAATTAGGTGGAGGGCGACGGTCGGGCGTAGGCTTCGGCGTCCTCGGCGCGAATGACGTACATCACCGCGGTGATCAGCGCAAGGTGGGTGAACGCCTGCGGGAAGTTGCCCAGATGGCGCCCGGTCGCCGGGTCGACCTCCTCGGCGAACAGGTCCAGCGGGCTCGCCATGGACAGCAGGCGCTCGCACAGCTGCCGGGCGCGGTGCAGCTCGCCGATCTCCACCATCGCGGACACCAGCCAGAACGAGCAGATCAGGAATGCGCCCTCCTCGCCGCCCACGCCGTCGTCGGTCTCGTCCGTGCGGTAACGCAGCACGAGGCCGTCGACGGTCAGCTCGTCGGCGATCGCCAGCACCGTCGCCTTCACCCGGTCGTCGGAGGCGGGCAGGAAGCCGAGCAGCGGCACGAGCAGGGCGGACGCGTCCAGCGACGTCGACCCGTAGTACTGGGTGAACACGCCGCGCTCGTCGACACCGTGCGCGCAGACGTCGGCGTGGATCTCCTCGGCGATGGTCTTCCAGCGGGCCGCGGACTTCAGGTCGCCGCGCATCTGCGCGAGCCGGCGGCCCCGGTCGAGCGCGACCCAGCACATCACCTTCGATGTGGTGAAGTGTCTGGGCTCGCCGCGCACCTCCCAGATGCCGCGGTCCGGTTCCCGCCAGTGGGTGGCCGCGGACTCGACGAGCCGGGCGAGCACCGGCCACAGCCGCTCCGAAAGGTAGTCACGCGACTTGGTGTGCAGGTAGACCGAGTCGAGCACGGTGCCCCACACATCGTGCTGGCGTTGCTTGTAGGCGTCGTTGCCGACGCGGACAGGGGTGGCCCCGTCGTAGCCGGACAGGTGCCCGAGCACCTGCTCCTGCAGGTCGGACTCGCCGCCGACCCGGTACATCACCTGGATGTCGCCGTTCTCCTCGCAGACGTCGGCGATGAACGAGAAGAAGTCGTTCGCCTCGTAGTCGAGCCCGAGCGTGTACAGGCCCCACAGCGCGAACGTCGAGTCGCGGATCCAGCTGTACCGGTAGTCCCAGTTGCGCTGGCCCCGGGGAGTCTCGGGCAGCGAGGTGGTCGCGGCCGCCAGCAGCGCGCCGGTGGGGGCGTAGGTGAGGCCCTTGAGGGCGAGCGCGCTGCGCTGCAGGTGCCGCCGCCAGGGATGGTCGGGGAACATGCCGCGCGAGAGCCACTGCCGCCAGAACTCGGTGGTGGACTCGACGGCCGCCATGGCCTGCGCGTAGGTCGCGGGCAGCATCGGCTCCTGCGCCCGCCAGGTGAGCGCCACGAACGCCGTGTCGCCCTCCTTGAGGGTGGTGCGCACCAGCGCGCGGCGGCCGTCGAAGCCGAGCCGCAGGTCGGTGCGCAGCCGCAGCGTGAGGCCGGTGTGGGCGTTGGAGATGACCCCGGACGCGTAGCCCTCGCCCTCGTACTCCCAGGACTCGGGCTGGCGGCCGTAGTCGAAGTTCGGCTCGCAGACGAGGCTCAGATCGACCTCGCCATGCTCGCAGCGCGCCGTGCGCAGCAGCACGTGCTCGGCATCCCAGTCCATCGGGGTGCGCCGGAGGGTCTTGGACCGGGCCGCGGTGCGGTGCCAGCGGCCGACGACCAGGCAGTCGGTGACGATCAGCCAGCCGTTCGGCGTCTGCCAGGTCGTCTCCATGACGTTGGTCCCCGGCAGGTAACGCCGGCCAGCCGGAATCATGATCCGTTCGGGGCCGAACCGAAATCCGCCGGCCGAGCGGTCCAGGATCGAGCCGAACACGCTGGGGGCGTCCGGCCGCGGCACGCACATCCACTCGACGTTGCCGCTGGGGGCCACCAGGCAGGACGTCTCGCAGTCCGACAGGAACGCGTACTCGGCGATCGGCGGGAATGGGCTGCCCCCGAGCCGACGTGTCGGTGAGTGTGCCACCGCGACCACCCCGTCTTTCCGCGGCCCGCGGGGACGCCGGGAAGAACCCTGTGCCTCGCGTGGCCCGCCCACTGCCTAATCCGTCGCCGGTCCTCGCGGCCCGTCACCCACCGGGGCCTCACCAGCCCCAGAACCATCGCTCATTGTATCGACCACGAGAGCGCATGGTAATCATGTGGACCGTGGCTGTGGATGGCTCCCGCGACCCGGGCGATTCCGGACGACTTTGCGGAGAAAACTGGCATCCAGGTCGGGGGTAAGCCCTTATTCACGGCGGCGCGACACACGGATAATCTGTCCCCGCGCACGGTGAGGGACCGCATGCTCGGCCGCACCCGATGGGTCGGCCTCCGCAGAGGTAGCAGGAATGCCAGCATCACGCTCATTCCCGCCCAGGCATGCGGTCAGCGGCTGGCTCCGCCCGCGGCTATCACTGGCTGTGCGTCCGCAGTCCCGGCGACGTTCGGACCCGTGCCCCGAACGCCGCCGGTCCGTGTCCGGTTCCGCCCTCGGGCCCTCGGCCTGCTGGTCGGGCCGCTGTCCGGGGTTCGTCCCGTGGCCCGCGTGCCCGTCGTCGGCGACCGGAGGATCCGACCACGGCGTCCACCGCCCCGGCCGGTGGTCGCCGACTCGCAGGTAGTGAAAGGTGACGACATGACGTCCACCGGGCCCATGCTCGCCAGAAGGCACGGCGGCAGCATGCCCATAGCCGCGTCGCTCCCCGCGCGCTCCAGCGGCCGGGAGCGTGGCCTGGGCGACGGCCCAGTCCGCGCGACCCAGCCAGCGCGTCAGGGGGACTTCCCGGCCGTCGGCCCGCTCAGGTCCGGCGGCGCGTCGCGGACGGTCGAACCCCGCGGCCCGGCCGGCCCGCTCCGGGTCTCGAACATCATCGATGCCTCCGGCCCGTTCTGGCAGCGCGGGCAGGACGAGCCGATGAGGCCCGTCGGACCGGTGCGCCCGGTCGAGCAGACCGGCCCGGACGGCGCCCTCACCGTCCCGATCCCACCCGAGTTCCACCCCGAGGGAGACCTGAACGAGCTCCCCACCCCGGCTGGCATCTACGACGCGCTGCTCGGCGGCACATCCCATCGCCGGGCGGACCGGCGGTGGGCGCTGCGGATCCTGCTGGAATGGCCGGAGGCGCCGGCCGCCGCGCGCGCGTCCAAGGAGTTTCTCGTCCGGGCTGTGCGGTTCGCCGCCCGCAACGGGGTGAACCAGTTCCTCGCCCTCGGCTGCGGCATGCAGACCGCCGACCCGGTCCACGAGATCGCCTGCTCGGTCGCGCCGGAAAGCCAGACGGTCTACGTCGATCCGAGCCCGCTGACGGTGATCCGCGCGACGCGCGACGTGCCGACGGAGCAGGCCGCCGTCGTGCGGGCCGACATCGCGCACCCGGCGGAGGTCCTGGCGCACCCGGGCGTGCGCGCCCGGCTGAACGTCACCCGGCCGCTCGCCCTCGTCGCCGTGCCCGGGATGCCACAGATCGCCGACCACGAGGACCCGCGCGGCATGCTGCTCGGCTACCGGGAGGCCACCGCCCGGGGCAGCCTGCTGATCTTCTCCCAGCTCTGCGACGAGACCTCCGCGCGCGGGCTGCGAGGGGTGCTCACGCGGGCCGGCCTGCCTGGCTGTCCTCGGCCGCACGCGCAGACCGTCGACCTGGTCAGTACCTGGGAGCCGATCGAGCCGGGCCTGGTCCCGGCCGAGGAGTGGCACGCGCCGGATGAGCGCTCACGCCCCCACTTCGGCCGGCTTCCCGTCTACGCCTCGATCGGCTGGCACTGACGTCCATCACCGGTCGGCCGAAGATCAGCTACCGGTGATGGATGTCAGGCTCTGGGAGTTCAGGACCGCGGCGGCCAGCAGCACGGCCACGACGGCGCCGGTGCCGAGCGCCTGCAGAACGACGCGGCGCGCCGGGACGTAGGCGTAGAGCAGGCCCAGCAGCAGTCCGGTGCCGAGGCCGCCGAGATGTCCCCACTTGTCGATGCCGGAGATCGTGAACGTGATCACCAGGTTGATCCCGACGACGATGAGGATCTGGTTGGTGTTCAGCCGCAGCCGACGCGCGATCAGGTAGTAGGCGGCGAAGAACCCGAAGATCGCCGTGGACGCGCCGTACGAGAACGTCTGCTCGCCGGACATCAGGTAGCTGAACGTGTTACCACCGATAGCGCAGGCGAAGAACAGCGCCAGGTACCGCGCCCGGCCGAGGACCGTCTCGAGCTGCATTCCAAGCAGGAACAGCGCGTACATGTTGAACAGGATGTGCAGGACGCTGCCGTGCAGGAACGCGGCGGTGATCAGGCGCCAGTACTCGTGGTTCTCGGCAATTTTGAAGCCGATCAGCGAGTAGTCGACGGTGAACTGGTTGGCCCGGCTGGTGCCCGTCAGCCCTGGCAAGCCCTGCAGCACGTACGCGACGAGACACAGACCGATCAGGATCTTCGTGACCAGACCCGGCGACGCCTGGGCGCGGCCGCCGAGGTCGGTGCGCGGCGCCTGCTTCGCCGAGCCTTCCTCCTCCGGGCAGTGGAAGCCGACCGAGGCCGGGCGCATGCAGTCCGGGCAGATCGGACGCCCGCAGCGCTGGCAGAAGACGTACGCCTCCCGCTGTGGGTGGCGGTAGCAGCGCGCCTGCTGCCCGGACAGTTCGGGGCCTGATCCCTGGCCGGGGCCACCCTCGCCGGTGGGCCGCGCGTCCTGGCCGGCTCCCCACACCTCGGCACCGTCAACCCGCGGCGCGCTCCAGGACACCTGGGGAGGCTGGGTCGCGGGTGGCGCCGCCCAGCCGGGATGCCCCGGCGGCGGGGCGCCCGGTTGCCCGGCACCGTCCGCCGGGGGGACCTGCCGGCCGGGGTCGGCCGAGACGTCCCGCCCGGGTGACACGGTCGGGGAGGCCTGCGCGGACGCGGCCCCTGCCGACGACTCCCCCACGGTCGGACGAGCCCAAGGGGAGTGCTCGCCGCCCGCGGGCGGCGCGCCCTGCCCGGGCCCCGCGTCGCCGGCGCCCGATGCCGCCAGCCCCGAGCCGGTCGCCGGCTCGGGCTCGGTGCCCTGCGCGGTCACCACGCCACCCCCTCCGGGCCAGCCGGCCCGCGGTCCTGTCCGTCCGAGTCCTTCGGCCTGTCCATGCTGTCCTGCTCGAGCCTCCAGTCGCGCGAGGCCCGGTCATCGTCACGCTGCCTTCGGCGACGTCGACGAATGCCTCCGGCCGAGGTCGGCACCAGGGAGGCGTGGGCATGGTCACGGCCACGCCTCCCAGGCGGTACGGCCAGCTAGACGGGGCGGCGCTCGACGGCGATCTCCTCGATCACCACGTCGGTGCGCGGCCGGTCCTGCTGCCCGGTCGGGGCCTTGACGATCGCGTCGACGACGTCGGTGCCCCGGGTGACCTCGCCGAAGATGGTGTGCTTGCGGTTCAACCAGTCGGTCGGGGCGACGGTGATGAAGAACTGCGAGCCGTTCGTGCCGGGGCCGGCGTTCGCCATGGCCAGCAGGTACGGCCGGTTGAACGACAGGTCCGGGTGGAACTCGTCGGCGAACTTGTAGCCCGGGCCGCCGCGGCCGCTGCCCAGCGGGTCGCCGCCCTGGATCATGAAGTTCGGGATGACACGGTGGAAGATCGTGCCGCTGTAGAGCGGGGTGCCGGTCTTCTTCGCACCGGTGGTCGGGTCGGTCCACTCCTGGTCGCCGGTGGCGAGACCGACGAAGTTGCGGACCGTCTTCGGAGCGTGATCCGGGAACAGCCGGATCTCGATGTCGCCCTGAGTCGTCCGCAGCGTCGCGTACAGCTCCTCGGCCATGTGTCTCTCTTCTCTTCGTGTCCGCGGGCCGCCTGACCCGCGTCGGATTGGCGTCACCGGCCGCATACCCATCCGGAAGACGACTGCGCGCCGCGCGGCGTTCCGGCGGCGCATGACGCTCTTCCCTCAGGACTGCGGCTCCCTTGTGTCGGCTCGGCTCGGCCGAGCGCTGGGCCCGGCAGCGAGGCTCGCCCGCCGGCGAAGCTCGCGGGCTCGAGGCAGGCTGACCAGACATCAGCGGACCCGCCGGCCCGACCTCGCCCCGGCACGGCCGCCCCGAACCGGCCGCACTGACGACGATCGTATGTGCCGCTCGCGCACCTCGGTGCGACAGCAGGAAGGCACCAAGCGCCCGACATCCCATGGGCCATGGCGTCAAGCCGCCGGTGGTCGCGATGTCGTTCTGGCGACCAATACGCGCAACCAAGCCACCGACGGTGACGGCGCATCAGCGCAGCACCAACCAGCCACCTCGTCGCCGCCGCTGGTCGCCACGTCGTTCTGGCGACCAATACGCGCAACCAAGCCACCGATGGCGACGGCGCATCAGCGCAGCACCAACCAGCCACCTCGTCTGCCCATCCCCAGCGCGACCACCGCCATATGCCAGTACCCGGTACCACGCGGGGAGGGCGCCCAGCGCCCGACACGCGGCGAGCGCGCCCAGCGCCTCGCCGCGACAGGAGCAGGCAGAGGCGCGAGAGTGCTACCAGCACTACACAGAGTGAAGGTGATGTTTGGCGGCGGTCGGGGGATATCCCCGGGGCAGACATCGCTGGCCCCGGGTTCTGGCCACCGTGCCGGCCCGCTCGATCCGTCACGCGGACCGGCGGAGGCCAGGCGGCGGGCAGACGGGGCCAGCTCGTCCCACCACGCCAAGAGGCAACGCCAGGAGAGGGAGACCGATGGGTAGCAGTTTGCGGAACCGGCTCTCGCGCGTCACCGGGGCGGCGCCGAGCGACACGAGGCGAGGCCGGGACGCACGCGGCCAGGAGCGCGGCGGCGTCAGGCGCCGCCTGCGCCCCGGCGGCATGGTCGAGCAGCGATCCGGCCGCGGCCACGAGGGCGGCGGGCCCATCTCGGGCCTGCTCGGCACGTCGCAGTTGTTCGGCGGTGCCGGCTCGGGCGCTCCCGGCCACGCGGGGATCCGCGCGGCCTTCGGCGACGGCGGGCAGGAGTGGCAGGCCGGCCTCCAGACGGCCGCGCGAGGCGCCGCGGGCAGGGCTGGCTCGGCGGTCACCGGCGCGGCGGGACTGGCGGCCCGCGCCAGCCAGTCGGCGGCCTCCGCGACCCGGGACGCCAGCAGCACCCTGGCCCACCGGATGTCCGACGCCTCCAGCCGCATGTCGGAGCGGTCCGACCGGATGTCGGAGCGTTCCGACGCCGACCTGGGCTGGGCGGCGAGCAGGATCGGCGAGCGGCCGAGGCGCGAGCGTGGGCGGGCCTGGGACGAGCGGCGCGACCGGCCGTCGTGGGAAACACCCGGCCAGCGGCCGTGGGGCGAGCCGGACGGCGGGGGACGGACGGGCCGCACGGCCCACGTGGGGCGGCGGCGGGCAACGACGGCGCCCGGCGAGGAGATCGCCGGCCGCGTCGAGGAACGGACCGGTCGCCTGCCTGGGCGCGGCCAGCCGTGGGGCGAGGAGGGCCGCCAGGAGCGGTTCTCGGGGGAAGGGGGCCAGCGCCGGGAGCAGCCCAGCGGGCGCGGCCGGGGCGCGGGCCGGCGCGGGGAGCGGGGCGAGCAAGCCCGCTCTGGCGACCTCGCGTTGCGGGAGCGGGGCGGCGAGCCGTCGCGGTGGGCCATTCCGGAGGGGCTTTCCTGGGAGGAGATCAGCGGCGGGCAGGACCGGGTGCGCGGCGTGTCCAAGCGGCACCAGCGGCGGATCGAGAAGGCCCAGTCCGCGGCCGACGACCTCACCCAGCGTGCCTACGAGGCCAGCGAGCGGGCCATGCGGCACAGCCACTCGCGCCGCGCGCGCCGGTCGGAGCGCAAGACGACGGTGCAGGCCGACCGCGCCCAGCGCCTGCTGGAGCAGCACCTCACCCGCGCCGAGCGCCGGATGGCCCAGTCGCACCAGCGCCGTCGGCGTGGGGTGGGCCTGCTGCTCCTGGCGGGAGCGGGGGCCGGCGCCGCCGTGGCCGCCCGCCGGTACCTGGGACAGCAGGGAACCGGCCAGCCGGCCATGCCGCTCGAGGAGCAGGCCGGTCAGCGGCCGATGCCGACGGCCCCTGGCGGGTTCCCGGGCACCGACCGGCTGTCGGAGCGGATGGCGAGCGAGGCCACCTCCGGCCGGGTCGAGGAGATGCCCGGCGTCGACACGATGAGTGACCCCTCGGCGCCCCGTCGCTTCTAAGACTGGGGCGCGGAGCCCTCCAGCCATCGGACGCTCCGTCCTACCGGCTAAGTGGATGGGAGGGGACCCGCGCGGGCGACGCCGCGCCGGGCCCCGCAGCCCCCGGCGGCCCACGTCCGCGCGCCTTGGTGTTGGGGGGGGCCCCGCCGGGGGCGCCCCCGCGCGGCTCCCCTCTGCCACCTGCGGCCAACGTCAGCGCCTTTCGGCCTCCGGGACGCGGGTAACGACCGGCAGGCCGCCAATCCGGTAGGCGGCGGGGGCGAATGTCGGGACGGCGGGACGACGCGGCGTCACCGGGTCGATCCGGCGGTATGGGGCGCCCAACGGGGGACGTGGGTCGGAGTCGCCCTTGTTCGGCCAGAAGGACATCGCGCGCTCCGCCTGCGCGGTGATGGTCAGCGACGGGTTCACCCCCAGGTTCGCGCAGACCGCGGCGCCGTCCGCGACGTGCAGCCCGGGGTGCCCGAACACTCGTTGGTAGGCATCGACGACCCCATGCTCGGGGCTCTCCCCGATCGGCGCCCCGCCCAGGATGTGCGCCGTCAGCGGGATGTTCGCGACCTCGGTGATCGAGCCGGCCGGATGCCCGCCAATCCTGGCGGCGATCCGCCTGGTCGCGTCGTTGCCCGCTGGGATCCAGGTCGGGTTCGGCTCACCGTGGCCCTGGCGGCTGGTCAGCCAGCTCGTCCCGAACGGGCCGCGCCGGCGGCGCACGACCAGCGAGTTGTCCTGGGACTGCATCACCAGGACGATCATCGTCCGCTCCGACCATCGCCACGGCAGGCCGGCCGCGACGGCCAGGTGCGGCCGGCGCAGGCAGGCACCGAGGAACCGTGCCCACCGCGGCAGCCGCCCGCCGCCGTCGGTCATAGGGGAGGCAAGCGGCGCGAGGAGGTTGCTCCCGCGGCCGTAGCGGACCGGCTCGACGTGGGTGTGCGGATTCGGGTAGAAGCTCGACGTGATCGCGACGCCACGGGTGATCCGCTCGTCGGGGCGCGTCTTCACCGCCCCGAGGATGGCCTCCGAGTTCGTCCTGGTCAGGTGGCCGAGGCGTTCGGACAGGCCGGGCAGCTGACCGCCCGCCCGCATCGCGTGCAGCAGCTGCTGGGTGCCGAGCGCGCCGGCGGCGAACACCACCTGCCCGGCTCGCCAGCGGTGCTGGCGCCTCCGAGCCCTCGCCCGGCCCCACGGAGTGACCGCCGGCCAGGCGCCGGTCGGCTCGCCGACGACCTCGTAGCCGCCGCCCGGCAGCGGCGTCACCGAGCGGATGGTGGTGTCGGCGACGATCGTGACGCCAAGCCGCTCCGCCAGGTACAGGTAGTTGCGGTCGAGAGTGTTCTTGGCGTCGTGCCGGCAGCCACTCATACATTCGCCGCACTGCAGGCAGCCCACCCGCCGCGGGCCCGCCCCGCCGAAGTACGGGTCCTCGGCGGGCTCGCCCGGCGCCGGCCGCCCCTCGGGTCCGAAGTACACGCCGACGTCGGCCAGCTGGAACGTGTCGCCGACGCCCATCTCCTCGGCGACCGTCTGGAACACCTTGTCGGCGTAGGTGGCCGTCGGGTTGTGGACGACGCCGAGCATCCGCTCGGCCTGGTCGTAGTACGGCGCGAGCTCGGCCCGCCAGTCGGCCAGGCCGGCCCATTGCGGGTCGGCGTAGAACGGCTCCAGCGGGCGGTACAGCGTGTTCGCGTAGACCATCGAGCCACCGCCGACGGCGGCCCCCGAGAGCACCAGCACCCTGCCAAGCAGAGTGATCTTCTGGATGCCGTGACAGCCAAGCCATGGCATCCAGAGATAGCGACGAATGTCCATGCTGGTCCGGGGCAGCGTCGCGACCGCGCCACCGCGAGA
Source organism: Pseudofrankia coriaricola (assembly GCF_032027725.1). Classification (NCBI taxonomy): domain Bacteria; kingdom Bacillati; phylum Actinomycetota; class Actinomycetes; order Frankiales; family Frankiaceae; genus Pseudofrankia; species Pseudofrankia coriaricola. The sequence goes on from NZ_JASNFO010000142.1 coordinate 13,401, forward strand.
ACGCTCTTCCTTCGGCGCGCCGGAGGCCTCCGGCGGTGCCTGGCCGAAGGCGCCGCGAGAATGCTCCTCCCTCGCGGCGCCGGAGGCCTCCGGTGGTGCGCTGTAACGGCGGCCGGCCTCGACGACCGTCACTCGATAGCCCTTCTCGGCCAGCCGCAGCGCGGTGACGCTGCCGCCGAACCCGCTCCCGATGACCAGGACGTCCACATCGAGACCGCCGGCCCCGTCAAGCTCGGTATCTGAGCTGGTGTTGCCCATGGCTCCATCATCCCGCCCGCCCTGGTATCCGGCAGGCGGGCGGGCCGTCGGGTCAGGAGGCGCGAGCTCGGGCGAGCAGGGCCGCCTGCTCGGCGCCGACGGCGGCGGCCCGCTCGATCTCGGCCAGGCCGGGCGGCGCGGACGCTGACCCGTCCCCGTCGGCGCCGGACGGGCCGGACGCGGCACGTGGCTCGGATTCGGCCGTGCGCCAGGACCGGCAGGCGCCACAGGGACATTCGTCGCTGGTCCTCGGCAAGTGCTTCAGCCGCCAGGTGAGGCCGTCGGCGGGGCTGTCGGAACCGACCTTCACCCCGCCGACCACCAGGTGGACGAGGTGGGTGGCGAGTGTGGGCGGCGACCAGCCGCCTTCGTTGAGGATGTCGGTGAGCTGGCCTACGCAGTCGGCAAAGACCTCCGGTTCACAGCGCATCGCGCTGGCCAGGGTGCCGACCAACTGCGCCGCCGCCTCGGCCACAGGATCGCGCGGCGCCTGGATCACCGGCTCCGCGGGTACGGGCGGCTCCCCCGGCGCGGGTGGGTCCGAGGGTGACGCGGTTGCCGGCTTCGTGTCCACTGAGGGCGGCCCGCCCGCGCGCTCGCCGGCGGAGGGCGGCGAACCTCCGGCCACCGACCCGGATGAGATGCCACTGGGCACCACGTCCGCGGGGACAACACCCCCGGACGCGACGCTCTCGGGCATGACGTCCCCAGGCCCCGCATACCCGGCGTTCGTGGGCGGGGCATCCAGGCCCGCGGCATCCCGGGCCGCCGAACCCCCGCCATGGCCGGCACCAGACGACGCGGTGGGCCCGGCGGGCGCCACGGGCGCCACGGGCCCGGCGGGCGCCATGGGCCCGGCGGCCGAGGCGGGCCACGTCGGCCTGGGGGCGACGGGCAGCGTGGGCAACGGCGACCAGCGCGGCGCCGCACGGCGGCCGACGGTGCCGGTCAGCAGGCTGAACGGGTCGGGCAGGACGTTTGGCGGCAGCGCATCCACGTCCTCGGTGAACTCCATGCGGGAGCCCGGGGCGCTCGGCCGCGCGCCGAGGCGCATCAGCGTGCCGGCGATCCTGGCCCGCCCTCGCTCCCCCGGAGCCGGCCGCGCCGGCCGCGCCCGCCCGCCCGCCCGGCGGCGCAGGTGTCCGCCGGCGGTGACCGCGGCGCCGGCGCCGGCGCCGGCCGCGGTGGGCGCCAGCTCGGCGTCGGCCGCGGCAATCGCTGCCACCCCGTCGGGCGCCTCCTGACGGGCCGCGCCGACGCGGGTCGGGCCGTCCGCCGCGTCCTCGGTGGCGCCGACGGCCGCGAGCCGGCCGTACGCCGGTTCCGCCGGGTCCGCGGTGGCGGCCGGGGCGCCCGTGGCCGCCATGACGTCAGCGGCATCGTGGGCCTTGGCCTGCTCGGATGGCGTGGCCAGCCCTACTCCGGCGGACCGGGCGACGTCCCGCGGCAGCGTCAGCACGAACCGCGCCGGACGGCCGGCGGCGGGCCGGCCCACCGAGGTGAGCCAGCCCAGCTTGCGCAACTGCGCGAGCTGACGCTGGACGTGGGTCCGGCTGTACTTGGTCTGCGTCACCAGCACCCGCAGGCCGGGCGCGCAGACGGCGGAGCCCGCCGGCAGCTCCGGATCGGCCCCGCTGGCCGGTTCGACGTGACTCGCCAGGATGAGCGCGACCAGCTTGGCCGCGGGCGGGAGCCCCGCCTGCGCGACGGCACGCTGCCAGCCCACGTTGTCGGCGACGATCGCGCTGGTGGACGGCGTGGAGACCAGGACGAGGACTCCGGGAAGCGGGAGCTGACGCATCGGGTCGGTTACCACGGAGCCTCGCCTCCTTCCTGCGCGCTGAGCTGCTGGCCGCGTGGCGGGTGGACATCAGGCCTGCGAGCCTGGGAACGGCCGGGCCAAGGGACTCTGGGTCGGTTCGGGTCGGTGTCGGGCGTCGGCGGTCTGTGCGACGCGCTGGCTGGCTATGCCGGTTGAGGAACGTTACCCCGCGCTGGCGGGGCGGTAAGAGGAGCGCGGCCAAGGGGCACACATAACGGCAACATGCCTGCGCGAGCGCGCAGAGAGCGCTTGACCAGCGCTTATGCACGTCCGCGATGCGCTTGCGACGGGTCCAGTCGACAGCCAGTCCGCCCCCGGCCCGACGAGAACCGACGCCGGGAAACACCGGCCCACCGACAGCCCACCCGGCCGCAACCGTCTACCTACGACGGCCCCGCGGCCTTCGACCGCACGCGGGCCGGTGAGCGGCCAGACCGTCGAGCCGCGACGACGGCGAAGCCGGAAACCGCCGGAAGGTGTCAGAGGTCCCCGGTAGCGTCGAGACATGTCCGCCGAGCAGGCCGGCCAGGCCGGCGAGGGCCCAGCCGTCGCGAGCACGGTGGACGCGGGTGATGTCTCACCACCGGCCGACCGCGTCGACGTCGCCGCCCTCGCCCGTGTGCTGGTGGCGGCTCCTCTCGAGCGGCACTGGCTCGACCGGACATCCTGGGTGGACATCGGTCGTGGCTGGCTGCCAGGCGCGGACGAGCTCTACCAGCGGGTCCGTGACGCCACGCAGTGGCGGGCCGGCGCGATGTGGCGCTACGAGAAATACGTGGTCCCGCCACGGCTGAGTGCCTGGTACGACGCGGGCCGGCCGCCGCCCGTCCCCGAGCTGACGGCCGCGCATGCGGCGTTGCGGCGCCGCTACGGCATCGAGTTCGACGGCTACGGCATGTCCTACTACCGCGACGGCGCGGACTCGGTGGCGGTACACCGCGACAAGGAGCTGCGGTGGCTCGACGACACCGTGATCGCGATCCTCACGCTGGGGGCCCGCCGGCCGTGGACCGTGAAGCCGGTGCGGCTCGCCCCAGGCCGCCGCATCCTGAACGACCCGAGCGACGCCACCGGCCTGCTCGATCTCGCGCCAGGCTCGGGCGACCTGCTCGTGCTGGGCGGGCGCGCCCAGGCGGACTGGCTGCACGGCGTGCCCAAGGTCGCCGGCCACGTCAGCGGCCGGATCTCGGTGCAGTGGCGATGGACGTCCCGTACCGGCAAGCCACTGCAGGGCGCCGGCTACGCGGCCGCCCGACACTTCGGCCGCTGAGCGGGACGCGCGACGAACCATAGGTGAACCATAGGTGAGCGGTAGGCGAGCGGTAGATGAGCGCTCGACCTTCGGTGGGGCGAGCGGTGATCGAGATGGCCGGCGAGCGCGCGGCGCGCGCGCGGCGCGCGCGCGCCGCGACGCGGCCGCACCATCGCGACCGCAACCAGCGGACGTATATGCCCAACGGGCATACGCGAGTCGTGCTCACGGGCCCACGACGGGGCGTGGCGGACCACCTGAGGTGGGTTCCCAGCAACATCCAGTCGGCACAACTCGCCCTGAGCGAGCTGCCAAGCCCTGACCCCAACCTCAACCGCCGGCCGGAGCAGCCCTAGGCGGCTCGCGTCAGGACGTCGGGGTCAGGGTGACTGCCCGGAGGCACGAGCGCAGCTCGTCCCAGCGGTACCAGCGGGCCAGTTCCTCGCCGGGGCTGCTCCACGGGTTGCGCAGCAGCAGCCGTCCACCCGCGACGTCCGCGGCCAGAACCGTGTAGGCGTGCTGGCCCACAAGACCAGCCGCCGACCCGGCCGCCGGCTCGTCCGCCACACCCGGGCGGGTGGAGACCGTGATCACGTCGCCCGCGGCCAGCCGCGACGCGACACCCGCGACGCTGATGGAGCCCGGCGGCACCGCGCGATGTGGGTGTCCGGTGAGGTCGGTTGCGGCCGCGCCGGGATCGCCGCCGTTGATCGCATCGTAGCCGCCGTAGAGCCGTGCGTAGGCCTTCTCGTAGACGGCGGCCCACAGCTCCGGCCGCCCGGCGAGGTCGAACGCGGCCATCGTGGGCACCGGCCGCGCGCCGCCGGCCCCGCCGCCTCCCGCTCCGCCCGCGGCGTCGCCGGTGGGCAGGCCGGGCAGCGCGCGCGTCACGGTGACCGGAAAGGGCCGGCCGTCGCGGTAGAAGGTGACGGTGAGCGTGCCGTTCGGGTTCTCCCGGATCCCCTCGACAAGCAGATCGGGGCGCTGTCTGGCCAGACCGATCAGCACCGCGGCGAGGTAGCAGTCACCGAGGCCGCCCTGGCCGACATCGGAGGTGCTGACGCCGTCTCGGACGACCGGGTCGGCCCGGTTCGCCTCATCCACGTCCACGCCGTCGGAGCTCGGAGTTCCGGTTCCAGGAGGTGCCGGTTCGAGGACGGGCAGCAGGCGGACGAGCTCGGTGAGCATGGCGGCCGGCGCGCTCGCGAGCAGGAGGTCCGGCACCGCGGCCAGGGCCTCGAGCTCGTCGTCCGAGCCTGCCGCCACGTGCCGCAGCAGGCGGGCGAGCGCCCCCGTCAGCACCTGTAGCGGCTGGCCGCGCAGCCGGCTGACCACCGCCTCGCGGGCGGCCGGCGGCAGCGCTGCCAGCCGCCGGCCGACCTCCCGCATGTCCGCGGCGGACAGCGCGCCGGGGTCGGTCCCGACCAGCGCGACGAGCCCGGCGGCGGCCGTCCTGATCCAGCCGAGGCTCGGCGGCGGAGCGTCGTCGAACCAGGCGCGCGGGTCGATCAGCACGCCGCCGGCCCGCACCGCCTCCTCGGCCGCCACGAAGTGAGCCGTCCGACGCTCGATCGCCGCCGCGAGATCTGGCCCGCCGACCGCGACGGCGTGCGCGCCCAGCCGGAGCACGTCGGTCGTCGTGGGCAGGCCGGCCAGCCGGAAGGTGCCCGGCGGACTCGCGGACACGGCGGCGCCGAGTGCCTGGGCGAGGCCGCCGCCCGTCGCCGCGGCCGCCGCGCCGAGAACGGCGACGACCGTGTCCAGGGCTGTCTCGTCCGTTCGCCCGACGGCGGTGGCTAGCCCGACCGCGGCGGTGCCCGCGGCGCGTAGCCTGCCGGCCAGCGCGCCGAGCAGGCCGGGGTCAAAGGAGACCGGACCGCCTCCACCCAGGTCGCCACCGTGGGCGCCGCCGTCCACGCCGCGGCCGGCGGGGCCCACACCGGCCCAGACGTCCACCGCCCAGGCGTCGCCCGAGGGTGAGGGGCGGCTGCCCTGCCAGCCGCCAGCACCCAGCGGCCCGGCGAGGAACGGGTCCGCCGAGCCCGTCCCGGTGCCGGTGGCCAGCTCACGCAGCAGTGCCGTGTCGGGAATGTCCCAGCCGGGAGGCATCTCCGGCAGGCGTGGCACGAGCCCTACGTGCGGAGCCCCCGGCGGGCCGGCCCCGTCGCCCGCGCCGCCCTCCCCCGCCGCGCCGCCGGCTCCCACGGCGGTGGGCCCAACCGCGGCGGCGGCCTCGAACGCGTCGGCGGCCCTGATGTACCAGCGGGCGCGGGCGGCCATCGCCTCGACACCGCCGCCCAGCGCCCGCAGCCAGCCGTCGACCCGTGCCGTCGCGCGCCGCTGCCACGGCGACGACCAGGTCTCGGGGGTGTCCAGGCTCAGCACGGGGTCGAGCAGGCCGGAAGCTGTCGCGGCGAGCCCACGCAGCTCGAGCGCGGCGGCCCGCAGCTCGGCGGCCGCGCTCCCGAGCGCGGCCGGAGCCCGCCGTTCCAGGGCACTCCCGTATCCGGAAGGCATCGCGTCACCGACCTCCTGGCGGCCGCGCGGCCATGGCCGCCGGCGCGCGGCCCGCGCCACCGGCGCTACGCCGACGGCGACGCCCACGCATCGCGCCGGTCGGAGCAGGCCGCACGGAAGGATCATGCTGCGCCGATCGAGGTCAGGCTAGGACACGGCGGAGGTGATGTCGCGGGGCTACATGATCGCGGTCGGGTCGGATCACAGGCTCGAGAGGGCGAACTGCGCTAGCTTGGGCGAGGTGCCCGTTGCCCGGCGACGGCCCATTCCGGCCGGCGGGGCGAGCCCGGCGGGGCCGGTACGGGAGAACACCGAGGCGGGCCGTGCGGCCCCTACGCCCGGACACCGTGGAAGGAGCCCAACGTGCCCGAGGCCGTCATCGTCGCCACCGGCCGGTCCCCGATCGGCCGCGCCTACAAGGGATCGCTCAAGGATCTACGGCCGGACGACCTGGCCGCGACCGTCGTGCGGGCTGTCCTCGACAAGCTGCCCGAACTCGATCCCACGACGATCGACGACCTGATGCTCGGCTGCGCGCAGCCGGCCGGTGAGCAGGGCTTCAACATGGCGCGCGCGGTCGCGGTCGAGCTCGGCATGGACTTCCTGCCCGGTACCACGGTGAACCGTTACTGCTCCTCGTCGCTGCAGACCACCCGGATGGCCTTCCACGCGATCAGGGCTGGTGAGGGCGACGTCTTCATCTCGGCCGGCGTCGAGATGGTCAGCCGGTTCGTGAAGGGCAGCGCCGACGGCCTGCCCGACACCCACAACCCGCTCTACGCCGACGCCGAGGCCCGCACCAAGGCCCGGGCCGAAGCCAGCGCCCCGGTCTGGACCGACCCGCACGCCGACGGGCTACTGCCCGACATCTACATCGCGATGGGCCAGACGGCCGAGAACGTCGTCCAGCACACCGGGCTCACCCGGGCCGACCAGGACGAGTTCGCGCTGCGCTCCCAGCAGAACGCGGCCAAGGCCATCGCGGACGGGTTCTTCGAGCGGGAGATCATCCCGGTCACCCTGCCGGACGGCACGGTCGTCCGGGCGGACGACGGCCCGCGGCCGAGCACCACCCTCGAGGCGCTCGCCGGCCTGAAGCCGGTGTTCCGCCCGGACGGCACGGTGACCGCCGGCAACGCCTGCCCGCTCAACGACGGCGCCGCCGCGGTGGTCATCATGAGTGACACCAGGGCCCGCGAGCTGGGCCTGACCCCGCTGGCCCGGATCGTGGCGACCGGCGTGACCGGCCTGTCGCCGGAGATCATGGGCCTTGGGCCGATCGAGGCGGTGCGGCAGGTGCTCGGCCGCGCCGGCATGACGATCGACGACATCGACCTCGTCGAGATCAACGAGGCGTTCGCCGCCCAGGTCGTGCCGTCGGCGCGCGAGCTCGGCATCGACTTCGACAAGCTCAACGTGCACGGCGGCGCCATCGCGCTGGGCCACCCGTTCGGCATGACCGGCGCCCGCATCCTGACCACGCTGCTCAACGGCCTGCGCACCAGGGACAAGACCATCGGCCTCGAGACCATGTGCGTTGGCGGTGGCCAGGGCATGGCCATGGTCATCGAGCGGCTCAACTAACTGGTTCGCTCCGTGCGGGCGGCGCGCTCCGGCCCCGTACTCGCTTCGCTCCCACGGGACCTCCGCGCGCCGTCCTCCTCCGCTCACGGGCGCTACGGCGACCTCCGCTGCG
>NZ_JASNFO010000143.1:0-20050 GCF_032027725.1 Pseudofrankia coriaricola
CAGCCCGGTCGGGGCCCGCCAGATCAGGTCGCCGCCGGTGCCGGCCGCCAGTCCCCAGTTGTCGAACGAGTAGAACCCCCGGTCGGCGGTCAGCACCTCGTCCCGCCGAAGCCGCATGAGCACCCCGCGGGCCAGCGTCCTCTCCCCGGCCGCCCAGCCACCGACCTCGGCGGCCCGGAACGCGTGCGTGCCGCACTCCGCCAACGCGACGACCCGGATCTTCGGAAAGGCCGACCGTTTCTCGCCCGAGCCGGCATAGTCGAACTCGGCGGCGTTGTCCTCGGTGTCGGGCACGTCGACCTCGAACCCGTCGACCGCGAGCAGCAGCCGGCCCCGCAGCCACGCCCCCCGCGTCGAGGGCGTCGCGACCTGGCCGGCGACCCGCTCGAACACCTCGGCCATCACCGCCCGGCCCAGCCGTTTACGCGCCTGGGTGATCCCGCTCGCACTCGGCGGCGCCCACGCCGCGTCCCAGCAGCCGAACCGGTCCAGCGACCCGGTGACCTTCGCCGCGACCTCGGCGTAGTCGTCGTCCGGGAACAGGCACATTCCCAGCGTCAGATACGACGTCACATGCGGCGGGAGCTTCCCGCCCTTCCGCCGCTCGCCGACCCCACAGACCTCGACCGCCTCATCCACCGCGTCACGCGGGACCGCCGTCACCAGCACCCCGACCGACACCTGGTCCGGGGACATCATCGAAGCCACGAACCGTGACCAAACCACCCACCAGCACAGATGCCACGCCGCCACGCCGTACCAACCCGCCGGCCAGCAACAGCGGAAGATCAGCCATCCAAGATCGACTTAAGCTTCACGGCATTGGGTCCGGACCTGCGCGTCACCCTCGTGTCGCCGGGCTTCACCGACACCGAGGGCGTCGGCAAAGGCGCGAGCCCGGAGGCGGCAGCGGCGCTGGCCCGTCAACGCGAGGAGATCGCCATGCCACCGTCCGCTGTCGCCGCCGCAGTCGGCTACGCGATCGCACAGCCCGCCGGCATCGACATCAGCGAAATTGTCGTCCGCCCCACCATCCAGTCCTGATCACAACAAGGAGAAGAATCATGTAGGACTACAGCCAGCCCTTGCGGGGCAAGGTCGCCGTGATCAGCAGGCAGTCTCCGTATTGGCGACGTTGACCTTCAGCGTCGACTTCGCATCGACGCTGGTCAGCGCCTCGCGAATGTAACGCCACCGTTACTAAGATCAGTAAAATGGGGCGCAAGAACTGGATGTTGCTGGACCGACGATCAACGCGTGTTTGATATCGTCTTACTCACGATGAGCAACATCAACTGCTGATAACCCTGGCTTTCGGACCACCGCAGTCGGGCCGAGGTCGATCTAACTACGAGATCGCGCTTTCGTCCGATGAGACGCGGATCGCGCTTTCAGAAATGCCCGCGCAGGACGGGTCCAAGCCCAAGCGTGTGATCAGGAGCGGTCGCGCGTTTCCATCCGGTCCGCCACCAGACGGGCGAAGGCGGCGGCCCGACGAGCGGCGATGGTGGCCGCGCGCGCCTCCTTGGCGCCGGGACAGCGAGCGTGCCTGGTCGTGAGGCGAGCGCGCGCGGCGACTGCGACGCGGGCGGCGACCGGGATGCGGATTCGGACATCGTCGAGGGCGCTGCGGGTGGCATTATCGGCGTCGAGGGCGGCCGCGTGGGCGGCGCTTGCCGCTCGGTCGCTGCCCGTATGGGTATCGCGGTCCTCCACATCTTGGTAATGGAGACCCTTATGTCTTCCGTAGCCGGCGTAGGGGTCGGAGTAGCGAAGGCTCATCGAGTTGTAGGCGGCGATGTACCTGGCGGCCGAGTCGGCGGCGACGTCGGCGCGTTCAGCGAGCCGTCGCAGCTCGGCGGGGTTTGCGGCCACAAGAGCGGCCCCCTCGATTGGAGGTTGTCAGCTGAATCCGTGTGTCGAACTGTACCTACACCTAATGACACCTACACAAGTGCGGAGGCACCCGAGCGGCACCAAGGGCCTTCGCCCCCGGGATGAAACGCTCCGTATCCCCTACCCCAGAGCAACTCCGGACGAGGGTTCTTGCACCGCTAGGTCTACGTTCCAGGCCAGGTGAGGCATCCGGGGGACGAGACCCATCCCGCCCTGCTCGTTATACGTGAGCGCTTGTGGGGTGACGGATTCGGGGAGCCGTGGTCCTGCCTGGTGCCGTGCCGCCTCGATCGACGTGGGGTCATCAGTGCCAGGCCTGGAAGGCGGTTGGCACCCTTGGCTCATGGTTCGCGAAGTCCGGTATCGGCTGACTATCCTCTCTCGGCGCCGTAAGGCTCGCCGACCTGGATGACGTGGCGGAAACGGTATTGCAGCACCGCCCCGAGTGCCTCCACGTGCGGTCGGAGCCGCGGCGGGAGTCCATGCGCGACGGCATCCTGGACCTGGGTCAGGTGGTCGGGAGTCGCGTCTACGAGCGGTAACTGGAAAAGGTAGGCGATCTTCAGTGCGCGCAGGTCCCATAGCTCGATGGTGCCGTCATGATACGTCCCAGCCAGGAAGGCCCCACAGGGGGATGCGGCCAACGCGCGGATTCGTTTGCCTGTTTTAATCGAAAGTAGTCTCGAGGCGCTGATCCAGTCTGACACTTCGATGTTTCCGTTCTCGGCGGCCGCCACAACAATCGCGGTCTCCCCGATCGACACAATATCCACGATCGGGCTCCTGCCAGCCACGGAGAAGGAGCGGCCCACCCCCTTGCTGCCCGAACTGAAATTGACTCCGACATCGCCCTGCCTGGTCCCGACCAGAATTTCGTCGCCTGCCGGGGCGAAAGCGATATGGGAAGGACGAGGGTCGTAGCGAGAAGAGTAGCCCTCGCCATAGCTCACCGAAGTCGCGTCGCCCAGGGCGCCGGAGCGTCCGACGATCTTTCCGGTAAGATGGTCGTACAGATGTACGCGATGGTAACCGGTGGGCAGATTGATAGAACTGGGGAGAACTGCGAGAAGGGCCGCGTCTTCGGAAACGGCGGCCATGTTCGGTAGCTCGCCGCGGCAAAGGTGCTGGGTTCTGAGCCTTCCCGTGGCTGACCATGTTTCTGTGATAACGTCTCCGTCCCGCTGCCTTTCGTCGATGAAGTCAAACCTCACCGTGACGGCCTGGTCGCCTGAGATGCGTGAGGCCGCGAGGAGGATGCCAGGAGCGTCGAAGGCGTGGACGCCGACGTCGTCGACCAGGTACACGTTGTCCCTCGCGGCAAGGACATGTCCGGCCCCGACATGGACGAGATAGGTGGGACGAAAATAGAAGGTTTCGGGCAGAGTCCTGCGCCAGGCAGCCCGCCCAGACGCAAGATCCCACAGAATGACCTGGCCGTCCGTCGTGGCAAGGGCCACCTGCAGCGCGTCCGGTGCGAACGAGACCCGGGAAACTTTGCCGACCATAACCTCACCGAACTCCTCGGCTACCACCACTCCACAGCCGTCGCCGGTAAGGTCGTCAAGCCCTCGACGATCGTCGCCGTGCAGGGAAACGAGCTCCTCGAAGAGCGCTCGGTCGTCGGATCGGCTGGGTGACCAATCCGCATCGCGCAGCCGGGCTGCCGCAAGCAGACCCCATTCGAACCGCAGGTCGAAAACGAGACTCCAAGCCTCCTGGCACCGCCCCGCCGAGATCAGCGACTCGAGCAGGTAGTCCGCCGTCTCAGCGTTGAGGTCGCGTACTCCGGCGCGCCGGTCGTCGCCGACCAGGATCTGTAGCGTGTCCACGCGTCCGCGCTGACAGGCGGCCCGAATGCGGTCCCGGCCCGACGCTGGGCGGGCGCGGTAGGCGGCGGCGAGCAGACGTCCATCCGGGTCCGACTCGTGGTAACGGTCCCACTGATCGGTCAGCACCAAGTAGGCCGCGCGGTCGGCGTCCAGCGCGGGCAGGTAGCCAGCTTCGATCGCAGCCGCCCTCGCCTCACCACCCTGGCTGAGTGCGATCTCGCACATAAGATGCTGCGCCGCCGGATCGGGTAGCGAACGCAGCGCCAGACGGATGCGGTCAGCCCGACGCGGCAGTGACTCGGGCAGCCACCCGAGAAGGACCTCCACCGTGTTCGGCATCCGCCCCCCGAGCAGGTCACCACGACTGATGGCTCGGGCAAGCCGGTCGGCGGCCCGACCAGCCCGCCGACGTCTGTAGAAGCCGTCGCCCGTGCAAACCTGCCACACCAGGCGGTCGACCGTCCGCGCTCGCACTCCTAAACCCTTCCTCATCGGTCACCCAGCCCGCGCGTCCTGTCGGCGTTCATAGCTGACGAACGTCGTCTCGACGACAGTCGGATCCTGGGCGGGGAAGCACCGGAACACACATCCTCTGACGCACTCACGATAGAACGCCCACCTCCGCAGTGAGCGCCTTGCTCGCCAAATACGTCATCGGCAGCGGCGGGGATGCGTCCACACTTCGCCCGGGCGGAGCGTCGGGAAGCGAAACGGCGGCGCCAGGCACCGCGAGGCATGGGGAGAATGCGCTGAACACGGCCACTGTGATGTACGCCGGGTCGCTGAGGATCGCGAGCGTCTCCTCGAGAAGATGATCCCCGGATTCACCGAGCCACTCGGGAGGCAGAACCATTGATCCACGATGGCCCGGCCGCGCCGGGCCTGGTTGTCCGGGGTCAGCCGCCTCGGGCCGCAGGCGACAGGCGACAGGCTCATGATCCGGATGTGCGCCGAGCGCTGGCCCCGCCGCTACCGCAGGTAGCCGTTTGCGTCGAAGCCAACTGGGACTCGAACGAGACGTGGCCGTTAACGTACGATGATGACGGCGACCGGGAATTTCCGGTCGGTTTGTTTCTCGTATGTCGCGGCGTCTGGCCAATATGCGCGCCACACGCCGTACAGCTGGTCCCAGTCGTCGTCGCGGCCGGGGCGTACCACCCGGTGGTCGGCCTGCGCCGTGTCGGCGCCCAGCTCGATGGTGACGGGGCCTTCGACGGCCTCTAGGTTGGCCACCCATTGCGGGTCCTGCGGCGCACCGCCTGCGCTGCCGCAGACGATGTACGAGTCGCCGTGGGGCGCCGCGACGAGAGGGTTGACGAACTGCTTGCCGGACTTGCGGCCGGGAGTGTGTAGCAGGAGGGTGGTCCTGCCCTCGAAAGGACCGCCGAGGACGCCGTCGTTGGCCCGGAAGCTCTCGATCATCGTGTCGTTGAACGTAGCCATGCGTTCTGCCTTTCCCTATCCGGTGACGCGTTCTGCGCTGGCAAGATGCGTCGACAGGAGTTGTCCGGCCCGGTCCAGCGCGCCGACCGCTTCGTCGAGGATCGGATAGAAGGTCTGGAAGACGTGCGGTACTCCGGGGGTGATGTCGAGGGTGACGTCGACGTCGGCGGTGGCGGCCTGTCGCGCGAGGCGGACGGCGTCGTCAAGGAGCAGCTCGTGGGTTCCGACCTGGATGATCAGCGGCGGCAGGCGGGACAGGTCGGCGAATATGGGGCTGATCAGCCCGGAAGCGGCGTCTTGACTGGCCGTGTAGTCGGCGACTCGGGTTTGAAGATTTTCTCGACTCATTAGTACGTCGACCTCCCCCTTGGTGTCCATGGTCGCCCCGGCCAGCGTGAGGTCGGCATACGGTGACATGACGAGGGCCGCGGCCGGCAGGGGCAGCCCGTGATCGCGGGCGTTGACCAGGGTGGCGATCGCGAGTCCGCCGCCGGCGGACTCGCCCGCGAAGACGATGTCCGACGGTGCGGTGCCGTTGTGCAGGAGGGCTTCGTAGGCGGTCAGGGCGTCGTCGACCGCTGCTGGATACGGATGCTCGGGGGCAAGCCGGTAGTCGACGGAGATGACCTTTGCGTGCGTCCGCCGGCCGATCTGGGAGGCCAGGTTGGCGGCGCTGACGGCGTCCCCCAGTACGTACACGCCGCCGTGAAAGTACAGGACGACATGGCGGGGTTCGATGCCGTCGATGGTGATCTCGGCAGTGGGTACGCCGCCCAGTGCGGCTGCGGTCACGGTCACGTCGGCGGGCAGTGGCTGCGCCGATACCAACTCCTTGAGCAGTCGCCGTTGCTCGATGACATCGATGCCGTCAGGGAAGGCTGACTGTCGCAGGATCGCGTCGAGGGTCTCTCGCTGCTCGGTGCTCACCGAGGATCTCCCTTCCCCTGGGATTGGCGTCAGCGCTCCCGAGGCGGCGCTCGCCGACGGCAAATCCGCTGCTGAATCTCCTGCCGGGAGGCAGGCCCTTCTAGCCTTGTCGTCCGGCAGGTGAGGACACGTCACCGGATTCCGGTGATTCGCGCGACCGGAGGCTCCGGGTGGAAGCGCGCATCCGGCCGACGGCGTCGCGGCGGTCGGCACAGTGCGCATAGGCGTCGACGAGGTCGCGGATCGCCAGCCGGTCGGCCGCTTCGGCGCCCGTGATCGGCGTGGTCATGAGCGGGTGATGGCGGCGTCGAGGGCGCCGAGGACACCGAGTTGGGCGAGGATCACGGTGCCCGACGGGTAGCAGTCGAACCGTTCGATCCTGCCGTCACGCAGCTGGAACACGTCACAGCACGGGGCGTCCATCCGGTTGCCGGTCGGTGCGATGATCCCGTCGCCGGCCTGGAGCGGCCCGTCGTGGGTGCCCTGCAGCGCGAGCTGGACGATGACCATGTCGCCGTTGACGTAGACCTGGTGGAGTTCGCGGTGCATGTCGGAGACGCCCGCCCGTAGTTGTCCAGCGGGAACGTCCGGTCCTGGCCGCGGTAGGTGACCCCGATCGACTCGTCGGTGAACGTTCCGTCGGGGGTGAACGCGGCCAGCCAGCCTTCGGTGTCTTTGGCCTCGGCGATCCGGTACGCGTTGCGGATGATCTCTTCGTTGTCCACGGTCGTCAGCTCCGTTCAGGGTCGGAAATGGCGGGTCAGTTCGGTGCGGGCCGTGTCGTCGAGACGGACGTCGGCGGCGGCGAGGTTCTCGGCGAGGTGGCCGCGGGTGCGGGTGCCCGGGATGAGCAGAATGTTCGACGCGAGGTCCAGCAGCCAGGCGAGCGCGGCCTGCACCGGTGTCGCGCCAAGCCGCGCGGCGGTCGCCGTGAGCACGGGTTCGGTGAGCAGCCGGCGCCGCTGGTCTCCGGCCAAGCCCAGTGGGCAGTACGGGACGAACGCGATGCCATGGGCCTCACATTCGGCCAGTACGTCGCGGGCAGACTGGTCGGCCAGGTTGAACAGGTTCTGCACGCACACGATCTCGGTCTGTGCCCTGGCCCGGACCAGGTGTTCCCGGGAGACGTTGCTGATGCCGACACCGCCGATGAGGCCCTCGTCGCGGGCCTGGACGAGGGCGGCGATCTGGGCGTCGAACCGCCGGCCCGCGGGTGCGGCCGGGTCCGCGATCCGCAGGTTCACCGCGGCAAGCCGGTCGATGTCCAGGGTGGTGAGGTTGTCCTCGATGTCTTGGCGAAGTTCGTGCGGGTCGTCGAAGGGCACCAGCGCGCCGTCGGTGTCGCGTCGTGCGGCGACCTTGCTGACGATCGCGAGGCTCGCCGGGTAGGGGTGCAGCGCCTCGCGTATGAGCTGGTTGACGGTGCCGGGCCCGTAGTACTGGGCGGTGTCTATGTGGTCGACGCCGGCGGCGACGGCCGCCTGCAGTACCCGGACCGCCTCGTCGCCATCGCGTGCTGCCGGTCCGAAGAACCCGTCGCCGGCCAGCTGCATCGCCCCGTACCCGGCTCTGCGCACCCGCCACGGGCCGAGCGGGAAGTACCCGCCCAGGTCCGCGGTGCTGGCTCGGGCGCCGGGTGTGGTCACGGGTGGACCTGGGAGCCCGCGCCGAGGTCCAGGCGCATCGACTGCAGGATCGTGAAGGTGGTGCTGGTGGTGAACGCCGGCACGTCCGCGGCCGCGAGCACGCCGGTGTACTGGGCGATGATGGGTGCGGCTGCCTTTGCTGTGACGGCGTCGAGGTAGCCGCCGACCGCCGCCCACACGTTCGCGCCGTACCTCACGAAGTACGGTGTCGGATCCACCGATCCCAGCGCGGCACGGCAGCTGTCGACAATGTCGGCGATGTAGCGCTGGTGCAGGGCAATGTCGTCGCGGGTACCGAGCCGACCGAGGTGCCCGCCGATGTAGTGCGTCCATGGATAGGACAGAGCCTGGGCGGGGGCGTCGAGATAGCCTGGAACGTCCTCGCTGAGGTTGAGGTTGTAGATCGGTACCCAGCCGATGTTGACGATGTCGATGAGCATCAGCGCGTCGTGGTCCGGGAAGTGGATGAAGATGTTGTCCGGCGAGTGATTCGGGCCGTGAAACGCCAGCTCGACTCGCTCTCCGCCGACCTGCAGCGTGTACCGATCCTCAAAGGTGACCTCGGGCGCCGGGCGGGTCGGGTCGTTGTCGCGAAGCAGCAGCCGCCGCGTCTCGACGTGACCGATGCGGACCACGTCGTCGCCGAACAGGTCCGCCGCCCCAGCGTGGTCGGCGTGGTGGTGGGAATACACCAGATGCGTCACCGTGTTCGGGACGCCTTCGGCCGCGGTGATCTCATCGACGGCACGACGCAGGTTGTGTCCGATCGTCGGTGGGGCGTCGAAGAGCGCCACCCCGTCGCGGGTGGCCAAGAACGCGCACTGGTAAGTGCCGTCGGTCACCCAGAACAGGTTGCGCTGGACTCTGCCAACGTAGAAGCCGTGGTCGTTGAGGGCCGGGCCGAGCGCCAAGTCCGGGACCGGCGCGTAGTCGGGCAGCGGCTGGGGTTCGTCGGTGGCGGCTGATGTCATCACGATCTCCGCTCAAATTCGCCCGGCCTGACTGGCCGGTCGCTTGAGCGTTGTCGCCGACCGGATGACCGGTCGTCACCAGATTCCGGTGATTCGCGTGCGATAGGCTGACACGGTGCCACGTTCAGAGGGCACGCGGATGGCCGCGTCCACCACGGTCGATCCGCCACACGCCCCTGGACCAGGGCTGATCAGCCGACCCGGTCTGCTTGCCGCACTGGACCGCGCCACTGAGCGTCGGGTAACGGTCATCTCGGCACCCGCCGGCAGTGGAAAAACGTCGCTCCTGCGGACCTGGGCCGGCCACGCCGCGACAGATCGCCGCATCGTGTTCCTGACCGTGCGGCCGGGCCAAGCCGACCCGCACCAGTTCTGGCTCGCTCTGCTAGCCGCGATCCGGGCGGCGTGCCACGCAGACCCGCCGTCGCCGACACCGGACTTCGACGGTCCCACGATGGTCGCCCAGGTTCTGGGTGAACTCGCCGCCCTCGACGGTGCCACCGCACTGATCATCGACGATCTCCACGAGCTGCATTCGACGTCCGCGATCGAGCATCTCACCGAACTGCTGGCGAACCTTCCCGCCGCGGTGCACGCGGCTGTCGCCACCCGACACGACTCGCCCCTGCGCCTGCACCGGCTGCGTCTGGACGGGGAACTCGCCGAGATCCGCGCCGCGCAGCTGACCTTCACCGCGAGCGAAACCCGTCAGCTACTCTCCGCCGCCGGCGTCGACCTACCCGAGCGCCTCGTCGCCGTCCTGCACCAGCGGACCGAGGGCTGGGCCGCAGGCCTTCGCCTGGCCGCGCTGTCCCTGTCCGGCAACCCCGATCCGGCCGGGTTCGTGGCGGAGTTCTCCGGCACCGACCGCACCGTCGCCGAGTACTTGATGGCCGAAATGCTCGACCGGCAGCCGGCGGACGTCCAGCGGCTGCTGCTGCGCACCAGCGTGCTCGACCGGATCAACGGCGAGCTGGCCGATCTGCTCACCGGCGCCACCGGCTCAGAGGGGCTCCTGCTCGACTTGGAGGACACCAACGCGTTCGTCGTCTCCCTCGACCCCGGCCGCACCTGGTTCCGGTTCCATCACCTAGTCGCCGACATGCTCGCCCTGCAACTGCGCCGCACCGAACCCGGCCAGGTGCCCAAGCTGCACCGACTCGCCGCCGGCTGGTTGACCGAGCGCAACCACCCCGTCGAGGCCATCGGCCACCTCCAAGCCGCCGGCGACTGGAGCGCCGCAGCCCGGCTGCTCACCGACCACGCGCTCAGCCTCACCCTCGACGGCCACGCCGCCACCGTGACCAGCCTGCTCCAGGCGTTTCCTGCCCCGATCCGCGACACGCATCCGGATTTGGCGCTGGTGGACACCATCGCCGACCTCGACCGGATGCGCCTGGACCACGCCGCCGCGCACCTCGACACCGTGCGCACCTACGCCGCAACGTCCCCAGCGGTCCACCGCGACCAGTTGAACCTGGCGATCGCGTCGCTGGACCTGCTACTCGCCCGGCTCCGCGGCCACTTCGACGGTGTCATCGCCCAGATCGACACCCTCTCCAGCGCCGGCACCATCGGTGGCGGCCTCGCCCTTGGCGCCGACCTGCGGGCCCTGGCCCTGATGAACCTCGGCGTCACCGAAGCCTGGTCGCTACGGCTGGCCGACAGCGAACGACACCTCCGCGACGGCGCCGCCCTCGCCCACGACATCAACCGCCCCTACCTCGAGGTCGCCTGCCGCGCCCACCTCGGATTCGCCGCGATCGCCCACTCATTCGGCCAGGCCCGGCAGCACTGCGAGGACGCCATCGCCTTGGCCGCCCGGCATGGCTGGGCCACCGCACCGGTGATCGCACCGGCGCTGGCGACACTCGCCGGCACCCTCATCTGGACCGGAGAACTCGACCACGGCCGGCAATGGCTCGACCAGGCCCGGACCGCCGCCCACGGTGGCGGCGAACCCGGCCTTGAAATCCTGCTGCACCTCGTCGACGGCGTCTCGTATGCCGCACGAGGCCAGCACCCGCAAGCCCTCACCGCATTCACCACCGCCGCACGAGTCCAGACCCGCATGGCGGGACGGCACGGGCTTACCACCTGGGTCACCGCCTGGACGATCGCCACCCAGGCCCGCCTCGGACTGCTCGACCAAGCCGCAGCAACCCTCGCCACCGTCGACCCCGACCTAGCGGCCACCGGCGAAATGCGTAACGCCACCGCGGCGCTGCACCTTGCCGCCCACCAACCCGACGCCGCCCGGCACGCCCTCCGGCCGGTACTCGACGGCACCGCACCGGTCAACCCCTACCTCACCCGCGTCGAGGCCCACCTCCTCGACGCGCTCGCCCACCGTGACCTCGGCGACCTTCCCGCGGCTCGCGCCTGCGTCGAGCAGGCACTCGAGATCGCCGGACCCGACCGGCTGATCGCGCCGTTCTCGATGACCGGGGCATGGCAACTTCTCGAGATGGCGCCCTCGCGTGCCACCGCCCACGCCGCCCTGATCGCCGACATCCGCGACGCCGTCCACGGCACGACCCCCGCGACCCCCGCCGTCGCGCCGGGGCAGCCGCACGAGCAGCTCAGCCCCAGCGAACTGCGAGTACTGCGGTACCTGCCCACCAACCTCACCCGACCTGAAATCGCCCACGAACTGTCCGTCTCCGTCAACACCATCAACACACATATCCGCCACATCTACACCAAACTCGGCGCCACCGGCCGCTCCAGCGCCGTCGACCGCGGCCGTGAACTACGGTTGTTAGCCACGGGCCACTCCTAAAGAGAACGAGCCGCCGCACCGTCCGGCTACTCTCATCGCCACCGGCGCGCGTGACACCGCAAGCGGCCACGAGGTCTTGAGATCAAGATGAGACGACTCTCCCTTGAGGAATCATTTCGTCGATTGCAGAAATTGCGGCAGGCGGTCGAGGCGGGTGGGGGCTCGAATCCGCGACCGGAGAGTCATGAACCGGTCGGGTCCGCCGGAGGCTCAGCGGGGGAGACCGACACCGCGCTCGGCGATCGCGTTGCGCTGGATCTCGTCGGTGCGCCGCCGAGGCGCAGGCCGGGGCGAATAGCAGCCGCTCGATGTCGGCCCCGGGGCGGAGGCGGAGTGGCCCGCCGCGATCCTGGCCCGCGGCAGGTCCAGCGACGGATGGACAGCCGCTCGCGCTCCCGCTCGGTGGCAGGCTCACGTCACGTGTCCCGGTCAGGACGTGCCGGGTCGACGGGTGCACCGCCGAGGCCCTCGGCATGGGTGCACCGCCGAGGCCCTCGGCATCCCGGCGGGCGGCTCGCTGACGCTGCGCCCGGGCGGCAAGCCGGCGGTCGGCGCGGCGCTGGACCGGTCGCCGCTGGCAGCGCGTGAGCCGTCGCGCGTGACCGATCGCGGGTGAGCCGGCTGCCCGTCGCCGACGCCGAGCACACCTGGTCACCGGGCCCCTGCCGCCCCTTGCCGCCGACCGCTGCTGAGGCCGCGTCCCGGGAAGCTGGCTGCGCCAAAGGGCGGACATACGCCGCGAATGGGGCGGAGACCTGGACTTTTCTGTCAAGCGCTTGATAGAAACTGTCCTCCGCGGGTGCTCCACCCGCTCAGGCACCTACCCAGGAGGCAGCGAGTGGTCGGATCGTCGTCGCGGCCCGCCGCCGGCGGGCTGGTCGATCGGTGGGCCGGGTGCCCGGCTGATCTCGAAGCAAGGTCGACGGCCTTACGCCGGATCCGCGTGTGCGACCTGTCCGGCCAGCTGGCCGGCGCCGGGGCGACCAGGATCCTCGCGGCGTTCGGCGCCCAGGTGATCCGTGTCGAGGACCCGGCGACCAGGGGCGGCTGGGACATCGTCCGCGGCGCCCCGCCCTACCGTGACGAACGCCGCGGCATCGAGTTCGGCGGCGGCTTCAACAACCACAACACCGAGAAGCTGGGGATCACGCTCAACCTGCGCACCGAGCGCGGCCGTGACCTGCTCACCCGGCTGATCGCGATCTCCGACGTCGTGACCGAGAACTTCGCCGGCGGGGTGTTCGCCAGGCTCGGCTTCCCGTACGAACGGCTCCAGGAGATCAGGCCCGACATCGTCTACGTCTCCCACAGCGGGTTCGGCGCCACCGGTCCCTACCGCGACTTCCGCACCTGGGGGCCGATCGTGCAGGCGGTGAGCGGCCTGACCTTCACCGCCGGCCTGGAGGGGCAGCCGCCGGCCGGCTGGGGCTTCTCGTACATGGACCACATGGGCGCCTACGCGATGGCGATCGCGACGCTCGCGGCGCTGTGGCACCGCGACCAGACGGGCGAGGGGCAGTGGGTGGATGTGGCCGGCGTCGAGGTCGGCCTGAGCCTCACCGGTCCCGACATCCTCGACCACCACCTAAACGGGCGTACCCCGCGAGCGCCGGGATCCGTCGACTCCAACCGCGGCGGCGCCCCCGCGATGGCACCGCACGGGATCTACCCCGCGCTGGGGGAGGACCGCTGGATTGCGCTGGCCTGCCGCGACGACCTGGACTGGCGGCGCCTCGCGGACGAGATCGGCCAGCCCTGGGCCGTGGGCGCCGAGCTGGCGACGCTCGCCGCCCGGCTCGCCGACCAGGACGCGCTCGACGCCCGGCTGGCCGCGTGGACCGCCGGACTCGACGGCCAGGAACTCGCGGACCGGCTGGTGGCGGCCGGGATCCCCGCCAGCCCCGTCCGCACGCCGGCCGAGCGGATCGACGGGGCGGCGGCGACACCCGACTGGGATCTCTGGCCGACCGTCACGCATCCCGACATCGGGCCGATGCGGGTCGAGGGGCTGCCGGTGCACCTGTCGGAGACCGACTGGTCACTGCGTCGCGGCGCCCCGCGCCTCGGCGAGCACAACCGTTTCGTCCTGGGCGATCTGCTCGGTGTCGACGAGGCCGAGCAGGCCGAGCTGACGGCCGAGGGGGCCGTGTGACCGGCCCGCTGCACGGCCTGCGCGTCCTGGAGATCGCCGGGGAGTTCTCCGCCTACCCGGGCAAGGTGCTCGCCGACCTGGGAGCGAACGTCGTCGTGGTCGAGCCCCCCGGCGGGTCTGCGACCCGCGGCTGGGGCCCGTTCGCCGGCGACCTGCCGGCGCCCGAGGCGAGCCTGCACTGGCGGCACTACAACACCTCGAAGCGAAGCGTCCTGCTCGATCTGGGCGACGGCACGGGCCGCGAGCGGTTCCGGGTGCTTCTCGCCGACTGCGACGTTCTCCTGGAGGGGCTGCCGGCGCGGGACACCGGCCTGCTCACGCTCGACCCGGCGACCTTCTCGGACGAGTACCCGTCGCTCGTCTGGGTCTCGGTAACGCCGTTCGGGCGGCGCGGGTCGCCCCCCGACGTCCCGGCCACCGACCTCACGCTGATGGCCGGCGGCGGCCCGGTACACAACTGCGGCTACGACGACCACACGTTGCCGCCGGTGCGGGGCGGTGGCGGGCAGAGCGCGCACGTCGCGGGATCCTTCGCCGTCACGGCCGCGCTCACCGCGCTCCTGCACCGCGCGGTGTCCGGGCGTGGGCAGCACGTCGACGTCAGCGTCGACGCCGCGCTCAACGTCTCCAGCGAGCTGGCCACCACCCAGTACCTCACCGACGGGGGCATCGTCGAGCGGCAGACGGGCCGGCACGCGATGGTCGGCGGCAGCGCTCCGACGCAGGTCCAGGCGGCCGACGGGCACCACGTCGTCCTGGGGTTCCCGCCGCGGGCTGCCGAGGACTACGCCTCGATCGTCGAGTGGGTCGACCTGGTCGGGCTGCGCGACGAGTTCCCCGACGTGGTCCTGCTGGAGCTCGGGGCCGAGCGCGGCGGTGTGGCCGTCATCGAGCTCGCGACCGACCCGCTGGCGCAGGAGATCTGGAACGCCTCGCGCGACGCGATGGTTCTGCTCGCCCAGCGCCTCCCGGCGTATGACTTCTTTCTGGGCTGTCAGCGCCGCGGCATCGTCGCGGGATTCGTGGCGTCGCCGGAGGAGGCGGTCGCCGACCCACACCTCGTCGCCCGGGGATTCGCGACCGAGGTGACCGATCCGTATACGGGCCGAGTCGAGACCCATCCTGGGGCGCCGTACCGGTTCAACCATACCGCCTGGTGCATCTCCCGACCGGCTCCCCGGATCGGGGAGCACACCGAGAGTTTTCTCAAGACGGGTTGGAACGAGGACTGACGGCGCGTCTGCGAATCGGCGCTTCTGGGCCTTTCCCGATGCCTCCGAAGAAAGTCGCGCCTCCAATGCCGGCATTCACCACCGTGACAAGAGGAGAAGAACCATGAGAGATATTGGGATCTCGCGTCATCCCGCGGGCCGCCGACGAGCGGGCAGACGCCCAGCCGGGATGACGTTAGCCGCCGCGGCGGCCCTGGCCGCGAGCCTGTTCCTCATCACCGGCTGCGGTGGCGGTGGCGGTGGCGACGACGGCGCCGGCGTCGCGGCCTCGACGGCCGCCGCCGCGGCCGCCGCCGACGTGCTCGGTCCGGCCGCCGTGGCGAAGGGCACCCCGGTCCGGATCGGCATGATCTCGGACGGCAAGGGCCCGGTCTCGGACCTGTCCTACGAGGGGCGCGTCGCCGACGCCACCATCAAGTGGCTCAACGAGCACCGTTCCGGTATCGCCGGCCGGCCGATCGAGCTGGTGAAATGCGATGCCCTGGCGGATCCCGGCAAGGGCACCGACTGCGCCAACCGGATGGTCGAGCAGAACGTCGTGGCCGTCGTCGTCGGCTCGTCCTCGGTCGGGGAGAGCATCTGGACACCGCTGCACCAGGCGAAGATCCCGCTGATGTTCGCGAACACCTCCGCCTCCGCGGCGCTGGCGGACACCCAGTCGACCTTCGAGCTGACCGACCCGTTCTTCGGTCAGATCGACCTGCCGATCCAGCAGGCGAAGGACAAGGGCCTCAAGAAGGTGACCGCGGTCGTGATCGACGTGCCCGTCGTCTCGGACTTCTACAGGTCGGTCGCGCCGTCGAAGTTCAAGGAGAAGGGAATCGACCTCCACGTCGTCGCGGTCCCGCCGGGCACGGCCGACATGACGCCGCAGCTGCGGGACATCGCGACCGGCGACCCGGGTGTCGTGTCGATCATCGGCGGCGACGCCTTCTGCATCAGCGCGCTCAACGGCCTGCGCGCGGTCGGGTACACCGGCCCGGTCGTCGCCCTGGCACTGTGCATCACCGATGCGACGCGCAAGGCGGTGCCGGCCAGCTCCCTCAAGGGCCTGCGAGTCTCCGCGACCGCGCCCGTCGGCACGGACAACCCGTCGACCCGCCTGCTGAACGCCGTAGTCAAGACCTATGGCCACGACATCGACGTCAACCGGCCCGGCACGATGAGCATGTTCACCGTGGTCGCCGCCTTTGGCGCGGCGGTCGAGGGACTCACCGGTGATGTCACGCCCGCGTCGATCACCGCCGCCATCAAGGCGATGCCGGAGAAGGACCTGCCGGGTGCGGAAGGCCTGCGTTTCCGGTGCAACGGCAAGGCGATTCCCGACCAGCCCGGGGTGTGTGTCCGGGGCGGGCTGGTCGCGACGCTGAACGACAAGGGCGAGCCGGCCGGGTTCACGTCGGTCGGAGTCTCACCGATCGGGAACTGAGCCGGTAGCCGATCGAGGGCCGAGCCGGTCGCCGTTTCGGCGGTGACCGGTTCGGCCGGCCGTCGCGCGGGGCCGGTCGTCTCGCCCGCCGGAGAACGGCCGACCCTACTTCGCGGAGCGGTCCATGACCGGGCCGACGACGGCCGCCTCGCGGCCGCGAGGCGCGCCTCCCCGCCCGGACGCGCCCGCCGTGGCCGTGGTCGGGACGCCGCCGGCCAACACGTTCGTGACGGTGTCGGTCAGCATTATCAGCAGATGTCCCTGGGTGGTCTCGACCTGGGAGCTCACCCATTCGGCGACACCGCCGTTCCCGGTGCCGAACAGGACCAGCACCAGCGCGCACGCCACCCGGTAGACGCGTTCCGCCTCACCGACACCCGGGGTGAGCGGGGTGAGCAGCGCCACGACGGCCTCGCTTTGTGGCGAGGACCTCGAGTTCACAAGGTGCCGGAACTCCGGATCGTTCATCAGGGCGACCAGGAAGGGATGGTAGTACCGGCCGGTCTCGTGTTCGGCCATCTCGGTCGCGGCGACCACCATGGCATGGGCGATGTCGCGAATGGTGATGTCCCGGTCCGGGACGTTCACGGCGAACAGCCGCTCGATTTCGGCGCGGAGCTCCTCGGTGCGGGCGTCGACAATCGCGAGCACCAGGGTCGCCTTGGAGCCGAAATGATAGTGGATTGCGTCCCGGCTGATGCCGGCCTCGGCCGTGATCTGCCGGGTCGAGGTGCGAGCGATTCCCTGACTCGCGAAAAGCCGCTCCGCCGTCCGGAGAAGCAGATCCCGCGTGTGGATGCCGCGTGCGTCCTTGCGCACGTCCGGACGAGCAGGAAGCCCTGACATAAATGCCGAGTATACCGGAGCGGTTCTCGTGTCCATCCTGTTGTCGGCGCCGCCCTGGATCTCCCCGCCGAGGCTGGCTCCTCCCGTCCGGGCCAATCGCCGGCAGGACGAACGGGATTATCACGTTCCATCCGGTCCATGGGCTTTGCCCCACCCGCATGGGGAACTGGATGGTCACCACCAGGCCCAGGCCCGGCGCGAGTCGCCGCGCACCCGGCCGGGTGCGCGGGGCGGGTGTTCCCGGTCAGGCCCGACGGGCGGCTCAGCGGGGGAGGCCGAGCCCCCGCTCGGCGATCGCGTTGCGCTGGATCTCGTCCGTGCCGCCGCCGAGGCGCAGCCCGGGGGCGAACAGCAGCCGCTCGATCCACGGCGCCGCGACCGGGTCGTCGACGGTCGTCGCCGCCATTCCGAGGATGGTGGTCGCGGCGTCGGCGCTGAGCCTGGCGTGCTCGGAGTAGAGCAGCTTCGTCGTCGGCCCGCCGGCCGGCACATGGTGGCCGGCCGCGATCCTGGCCCGCAGCAGGTCAAGCGTCCGCTCCCGGATGACCGCCTGGGCCAGCAGGTCCCGCACGGCGGGGTCGTCGGCGCGGCCGAGCCGCTGGGCGAGCGCGACGAGCTGGGTGGCGGAGCGGGCGCTGGTGCCGCCGCCTATCGCGGCCCGCTCGCTCGCGAGCATCGTGCGCAGCACTGCCCACCCGTCGCCCAGGCCGCCGATCAGCCCCGCCGCGGGGACGGCCACCTCGTCGAGGAAGACCTCGTTGAAGTGGTAGCCGCCGGACATCTGGCGCAGCGGGCGGATGTCGACGCCGAGCTTCGCGAGCTCAAGCACGAAGCAGGACAGGCCGGCGCGGCCGTCCTCCCGGCGGCCGGTGCGGGCGATGAGCAGGGCGTACTCGCTGCAGCCGGCGTTGGACGTCCACACCTTCTGGCCGGTGACCGACCAGCCGCCGTCGTCCCGCGGCGTCGCCTTCGTCTGGACGCTGGCGAGGTCGGAGCCTGCGCCCGGCTCGGAGAGCAGCTGGCACCAGCTGTGCTCGCCCCGCAGGACGGGCGGGAGGTAGGTGGCCCGCTGTTCGGGGGTGCCGTGGGCGAACAGCACCGCCGGGACCATCTCCAGCCCGACGGCGAACATCTTCGTCGACACGCCCCACCTGGCCTGCTCCGCGGCGACGACCTCGTCCTGCCAGGCCGGCGCGCCGCGGCCGCCGCACTCGGCCGGCCAGGACCGGCCGGCCAGGCCCGCGTCGAAGAGCCTTCGCTGCCAGGCGCGGGTCACGTCGATCGCGCGCTGCTCCTGCCGGCGGTACTCCTCGGCCGTCCGCGCGCTGACGACATGGACGGCGGAGAAGTCCTCCGGCGATCCCTTACGCGGCGCGTTGGCGGCGAACCAGGCACGGACCCGGTCCTGGAACTCGGCGCGCCCTTCGACGGCACCCTCGGGTGCCGGTACGGCTGAGGTCGGCATCAGGTCTTCGCCTCCACGCGCGTTCGTAGCCGGATGCCCGGGCCACTCGGACTTTCCACCGTCATTCGGGACCTTCGCTCTTGCTCGGCCGCTCGACGCGACTCGGGCCGCTCGATGCCACTCAGATTGCTCAGGGTCACTCGGGCTGCTCGGCGAGCACCTGCCGGGCCAGGCGCTGCCGGTGGTCCGCGGCGTTGCCGAAGAGCTGCCGCGAGCTGTGCGCCCGCTTCAGGTAGAGGTGCGCGGGGTGCTCCCAGGTGAAGCCGATGCCGCCGTGTACCTGGATGTTCTCGGTGGCCGCCGTGACGTAGGCGTCCCCGCAGCAGGCTTTGGCCAGGCTCGCCGCCAGTGGCAGGTCGGGCGGGCTGCCGGCCGCGGCCCACAGCCCGTAGCAGGCGGCCGAGCGCGCCGTCTCGACGTCGAGATGGATGTTCGCCAGCTTGTGTTTGACGGCCTGGAACGAGCCGATCGGCCGGCCGAACTGGACCCTGCTCTTCGCGTAGCCGACGGCCATGTCGAGGACCCGTGCCGCGCCACCGACCTGCTCGGTGGCGACGGCGACCGCGGCCAGGTCGAGCACGCGCGCCAGCGCCGGCCAGGCCGCGCCCTCGTCGCCGAGCAGCCGGGCCGGGGCGGCGGTGAAGGTGAGGTCGGCCTGCCGGCGGGTCTGGTCGAGCGTGGCCCGCGGCTGCCGGTGCACGCCCGGGGCGTCGCCGTCGACGGCGAACACGCTGGTCCCGGCGTCGGTGCGGGCGGCGACGAGCAGCAACGCCGCGAGGTGCCCGTCGAGCACATGCGCCTTCGTCCCGGTGACGGTCCAGCCGTGCGCGCCGCGGGCGGCCGTGGTGGTGACGGCGTCGGGGCCGTCCCAGCGGCCGGCGGCCTCGGTGAGCGCGAGCGTGGCGATGGTCGTCCCGGCGGCGATGCCGGGGAGGTAGTCGGCGCGGGCCTGCTCGTCGTCCAGCGCGAGCAGCGTCGAGGCGGCCAGGACGACGGTCGACAGCAGCGGCGCGCACAGCAGGGAGCGTCCGGCCTCCTCGAGCACGATGCCGAGCTCGACGAACCCGTAGCCGGCGCCGCCGTGTTCCTCCGGCAGCGTCAGGCCGGCGACGCCGAGCTCACCGGCCAGCCGCCGCCAGGTGTCGGGGTCGTAGCCGTCCGCCGTCTCCATGAGCCGGCGGACCTCCGTCTCCGGCGACGTCTTGTCGAGGAAGTCGCGCACGGTCCGGCGCAGCTCGGCCTGCTCCTGGGTGACAGCGAGGTCCACGTGGTCTTCTTCCTCCGAAGGCGACGACGGCGCTGACGCACGGACCGCGCGTCGCCCGCGGTCACGGCCGTGGGCCCGCCGCGGCCGGGCTCGGGTCCTGCCGGCGAAGCCGAGAACGCGGGCTGGGCGTGCCCACGATAGACGGTGACGACCGTCGATGTCGAC
>NZ_JASNFO010000144.1:0-17976 GCF_032027725.1 Pseudofrankia coriaricola
CCAGCAGGGCCGGAGTCTCCCTACTGTTGCGCACGGCGCAGACCACCGGGGATCCTTCTGCTGATCATCCGGCCTCTTTATGACCAGCCACCCAGATCAACCCACATCCGATAAGCACCCTAGCCCTCTGGGCCAAGGCCGGTCAGTGTTGACAGAAAAGCCTCGACATCGAAGTGTCGGCTCTCTGTATCGAGAGGCACGGCGGCATAGGTTCGCTCGAGAAAAGCCACTACCTTCTGGCGGGGCAGCTCAAACAGCGCATGGCCGCTCGGGCTGGACACCTCGAGCGACACCGGACCGCCCCCCAGCTTCGCCGGCCACACCTGCACGTCGCCTTCTCCGGACGGCGCGTCGACGCCATCACGCAGCAGGTCGCGCGCGAACGTCCAGGTCACCATCGAGTCAGGACCGGTGTGGAAGTCGACCGTGACCGCGAACGGATCATCTTGCTCGTACCGTATCCTGGCAGCCAGGGGCAGCGGAGGCCCACCGGGTTGAACCAGCCGGACCGTCAGCTCGGCCGCAACACAGTCGTGGCGGATCGTCATCGCTCAGCCCTTCTCGACCTGGCTATGCCAAAGACATCCAGGCCCCTGCCTGGCAAAATCAATACTCCTGTAGCGCGCCCGTCGTCACATTGGGGAGATCGAAGCGCTTACAGGTATAGGCAGGTCCCGGCTCGTCGGTCCGAACGTCCCTATCGGAGGCGGTTCACCGAGCCGTCGCCACCTGAGGGCCGCGGCTCCGCGGACCTTCATCCTCTGGCAATCGGCGCCGCCGGCGCATCCACCGACCCATGGCCCTGGGCTATGCGGTCGGTCGCCCGCCTTGCGTTCGCTCGGATTGGTGGGACCGGCCAGCCGGAGTTCGTCCGAACGCGGGCGTTCGGACATCCGCCGCTTCCCCGTTCTGCCCTTCAGGACGGGACGTCTCGACCGGCGCGGGCTCCGATCAGTTGGCCAAGACTGGAGGGAACGCGGGGGTCGCCGACCCAGGCCTGGCCTCGGAAGGAGCGAAGCGATGCGCATCGAGGAGGTCATGACGTCGCCGGTGGTCGTGGTGACACCGGAGACACCCGTGAAGGAGGTCGCGACCCTGCTGGTCCAAAACGGCTTCGGCGCCGTGCCCGTGACGGGGCCGGACGGCCGGCTGATCGGGATCATCACCGAAGCCGACCTGATAGCCATCGGGACGGCCGCCGACCCGCGCAGGCACGCCCGCCGAGACCTGCCGGACGACGCCCCGTCGCCGCGCACCGCGGCCGACGTGATGACCACCCCCGTGGTCGCGGCGCGGGTCGGCACCGACACCGCCGACGTCATAAAGATCATGAGGTCTGAACACCTCACCCGGATCCCAGTGCTCGACGACCACAGTCGGCTAGCGGGACTGGTGAGCAGAAGCGACCTGCTCAAGCCGTTGGTCCGCCCTGACGCCGCGATCGAGGCCGATGTCCGCCAGTTCCTCGCGTACTGGTACCCGGCGGGGATGGTTGACATCAGGGTCGCGGCAGGTGAGGTCGCCATCGCTAGCCCCACCGGGCCCAACCGTCCCCTG
This sequence comes from Pseudofrankia coriaricola, assembly GCF_032027725.1. Taxonomy (NCBI): domain Bacteria; kingdom Bacillati; phylum Actinomycetota; class Actinomycetes; order Frankiales; family Frankiaceae; genus Pseudofrankia; species Pseudofrankia coriaricola. Next base: position 1,558 of record NZ_JASNFO010000144.1, read on the forward strand.
ATAGATCATCTGATCCGTGCCATCCCCGGCGTGATCAGCCTGAGTCACACCACGATCGGAGCCGGGCCGTCCAGCGGACCCGTGTGACGACGTCGATCCTCGGTGCTGGCCGGCCGGCCAGCGCGGACCGGCCGGCTCAGCAAACACGGTCGCCAATCTGCCTCAGTCCCATGCCGCCCTCGAGTTCGTGGTGGTCGAGCATCGGCGGGTTTCCCGTCCTGTCCCTGGGCAGCACCGCCCACCAGGGCCTGGCCGCGTCGGCTGCCCCATCGCCATCGCCATCGCATCGTCCGAGGCCGCAGGCACTGACCATCTCCTTAGCACTGGCTCGGTCCGCCAGGGCGCCGATCGTCCTGCCCGGTCGGGCGCATGTTTTCTGTCGCCGGCCAGGCCAAAGCACCGCCCCAGATGCCGGACACCGCATCGGCTGGCCGACTGTGTTCGCCAAGGGGCAGGTGCCCATGGACGACTCTCGGCGGCGTACCGGCCCGTTCAGCGGACGCCGGGCTGTTGCCGTTCACGGCGGCGGCGGGCGGCGCGCCAGAGCTCGTCGGCGCCCCCGCCCCAGACGAGGACGGGCATGGGCGGCAGGAGGAGCAGGTTCACGGGGTTGACGACGGCGGTGTCGAGCACGGGGTGCAGGAACGGCAGGTAGACGATGGTGGCGAAGTTGTCGTCGGTGAGCACCATCGTCGACGCCTCGCGGGCGACGTCAGTCCCGGAGCGGCCCATCGCGATGCCGATATCGGCGCGGCGCAGGGCTGGGGCGTCGTTGACGCCGTCACCGGTCATCGCGACCACCTGGCCGAGGTCGCGCAGTGCGTCGGCGATCCGCAGCTTGGTCTCCGGGGAGCTGCGGGCGAAGACCAGCTCCCGGTCGTCACGCAGCAGCTCGTCGAGCTCGCCTTCGGGCAGGGCGTCGAGTTCTTCGGCGGCGACGATACGCAGTCCGGCAGTGTCGGGCCCGCCCCGCTGCCGCGACCCCTGGCCAGGTCCGGGCTATCCGGGACGACATCGACGCGCGGGTCCGTGCCCTCATCATGACCCTGCTGCCGGATATGACGCTGTCGGCATCTCCCGCACGCTGATCTACTGGAAGGCTGCGGGTCGCCCGGTGTGCCGCGGGCTCGGACGGCATGCCGAAGGCGCCGAACGGGAGCCGGGCTGAGGCCCCGTGTGGCGATCGTTTCCCGGATCTGGTCGGGTTGGCGTGGATGTACGGGTGGTCGGTCGTGAGTGTCAGCCGACGGCGGGGTCGAGGATGGAGGTCACGAGCTGGGCAGCTTCCCCGCCGTCCTCGATCGCGATGTCGACGGCTCGGGAGATGTTCAGGTCGTCGAGCAGTGCGGCGAGGGCGGCGGCCCTCGCGGTCGCGGGTCCGGTACGGCCGCCGGCGAGGTGCAGCGCGTCGAGTCTGGTCGCCGCCTCGTCGAGGGCTGCGGGGGTGTACTCCCAGGGAGTGTTGTAGGGGCGGTCGAGCAGCATCGTCCTGATATGGGCGGGGGGCCTGCGTTCCAGCAGGTCCCGGACGAGCACCAGGTTGCCGGTCGACTTGGCCATCTTGCGGCCCTCATGGGAGACGAGGCCGACGTGCATCCACGCTCGCGCGAACGGCCGGACACCGGTCACCGCCTCGGCTATGGCGGCCTCGTAGGCGTGGTGGGGGAAGCGCAGGTCGGCTCCGCCCGCATGCAGGTCGAGGCCCGGTCCGTGGGTGCTCAGGGCCATTGCCGCGCATTCGGCGTGCCATCCGGGCCGGCCGGTACCCCAGGGGCTGTCCCAGGCGGGGTCGCCGGGATCTGAGGGCTGCCAGACCGCGACGTCGAGGGGATCGAGCTTGGCGGGGTCGTCGGGGTGGTCTCCGTACTCGGTGGCCAGGTCGATCGCCTCCGCCCGGGACAGGCCGGCCCGCTGCGCCACGTCCGCACCGCGGAAGTAGACCGCGCCGTCCCGGACGTAACCGGCGTCGATGTCGACGAGCGCGCTGGCCAGGCGCTGGACCTGCGTGACGAACTGGTGCGCGCGTGGCTCGCTGTGCGGAGGCTGTACTGCCAGCGCGGCCATGTCCTGCTCGAAGCGGAACTGCGTGACGGCGGCGAACCGGTCGTAGGGCTCGCCCCGACGGGCCGCCGCCGCGGTGAGCACGTCGTCGATGTCGGTCACGTTCCGGCATACCCGCACGTCCACCCCGGTCAGCCGCAGGACTCGCGCGGCGGCATCCGCCCACACAAACGTGGAGGCATGCCCGAGATGGGTGACGTCGTAGGGCGTCACTCCGCACACGTACATGCGACACGTGCCAACCAAAGGCACGCCGCGTCCAGACAGTCGCGGTACCGGAAACGCCCCGGAAGTCGTCGTCATGTCCACGAGGCTGCCACACCGCCTCACCGGTAACACCGGCCGAGCGGCCCGTCCGCCGCTGTCAGCTGGCAGTGGATCGATCCCCGCGTACGTGCTCTGAGCCGCCGTTCTGGTCACCCGCAGATCAAAAGGCCCGCCCGCGTTCACCCCGCCGCCGCGGACCGCATCCCCGACCGGCCGTCGCGCCGGCACGACTCCCCGGTGAGGGCGGACTCGTCCAGCACCGCGGTCCCGGTCTCCACCCGCCCATCGACCGGGACGACCTCCCCCGACGCGACGAGCAGCAGATCCCCGACCCGGACCTGTGACACCTCGACCGTGACCAGCTGCGCGCCCAGATGACGATGGGCGGTGCGGGGCGCCGGGGAAACCAGCAGGCGCAGGTCCCGCTCCGCCCGCGCGCTCGCCTGCGCCTCCAACAGCCGGCCCGTTGCCAGCATCACCGCGACCAGCGCGCCGGCCAGGTACTCGGCGACCAGCAGCGTCCCGACGAGCGCCAACACCGCGATCACGTCGACGCCGACCTGCCGCCGACGCAGCCCGGTCACCGCCCAACCCAGCGCCGGGACGAGCGCGACCGCCGTCGTGGCCCCCCAGACCCCAGCCGCCAGGTCGGGCCGACCCACGAGCCGCAGCACGCCACCCGCCGCCAGACCACCGGCCGTGACCGCCAACAGCAAGACCACCCACCCGGCCAGCCGAGCCCGGGGCTCCCCGGGCGATCCGTCGACGCCGACGAGCACCTTTGCTCCCGGGTGCGCATCCGCCACGCACATTCCCTACCCACGGAACCGGCGGCGAACGGGTCGGGCCCCGCATCCGTGTCGCTGCTCCGATCACACCCACCGGTTCGCGGATGCCCCACGCGGCGGCGCCGGCACGGTCATCGCCGACGGATGAGGTGGTCGACCATCCCCAGGGCCACCACCAGCCGGGCCGCGAAGGCGATCCACACGTCGACCCGTCCGATCTGGACCATGAACTGCAGGTGCTCGCGCTGGCCGTGGCGCAGGCTGCCCACGCCGTACATACCCGGTCATGATGAGGGACAGGTCGTCCCCGCAGGTCGCCACGGTGCCGTCCAGCAGCAGGTCGCCGCGCGCCGCGTCGATGCGCCGGGTCGCCTCCGCCCCCATGTCGGGGTGGACGGCGCAGTGGCCGGCGAAGCAGATCTGACCGGCCAGACGCAGGCCGGGTATGCCGTCACAGGAGCCGTCCGCGTGCTCCGCTGGCATGTCACCGCGGGAGAGTTCGCCCAGATGCGCGCGGCGCTGCCGGCCGAGATCTCCGCCTTGCTGACCAGCTCCGGCTCCTGACCAGGTCGAGCGCGGAAACTAGAGGGGGCTGAAGTGATCTTTCGAGATCGTGCGGACGCGGGTCGGCGGCTCGGCCGACGCCTGGCGCATCTACGGGGACAGGACGTCGTCGTTGTCGGGCTGCCCCGTGGTGGTATCCCGGTCGCCTATGAGGTGGCGAAGGCGCTGGGTGCCCCGCTGGATGTCGTCCTGGTTCGCAAGCTGGGTGTCCCGTTCCAGCCCGAGTTGGCGATGGGCGCCATCGCCGAGGGCGGTGTGCTGGTCGTCAACGACCAGGTCCTGCGGCTGGCCGGCATCGCCTCGCAGGAGCTTTCCGCGGTCGAGACCCAGGAGCGGGTGGAGCTGGACCGTCGGGCCCGCCGGTTCCGGGGTTCCCGGCCGCGGGCACCGCTGGCCGGCAGGGTCGTGGTCGTGGTCGACGACGGGATCGCCACCGGGTCGACCGCCTCCGCGGCCTGCCAGGTTGTCCGGGCCGCCGGCGCTGCCCGGGTCGTGCTGGCCGCACCCGTAGCGCCGCCGCAGGCGGTCGACCTGCTGCGCCGCGACGCCGATGAGGTGGTCTGCCTCGACACCGCGGAGGCGTTCTTCGGGATCGGCCAGTTCTACGCCGACTTCTCCCAGACCCCCGACGACGAGGTGGTCAACCTCCTGGGTCAGGCCGCGGCAACGGCCCCACCGGCCCCCGTGGCTGCCGCGGGTACGGCCCATGACCCTCCCGCCCGCGTGGTCGGTTCGTCCGCCCGGGAGGTTCTGCTCGACGTCCGTGGGACGACGTTCGTCGGATTGGTCCAGCAGCTAGCCAGCCGGGTGGGCACGACGTTCGCCGGGGATGCGGAACGCGAGGATGGCCAGGTCGTCATGGCCGTCACTGGGGTGCTCGTCCGCCAGAGCTTGGCACAGCGCAGGCAGCGGCTGGTCGGCATAGACCGACGCCAGCGCGGCGAGCGCGGCGAGGCCACGGTCGATCGGATGGGAACGGTGCTCGACGAGGCCGTCGGTGAAAAGCACCAGGGTGGCACCCGGCGGGAGTGCGAAAGTGTGGTCGTGTCGCGGCAGGGTGATATCGACACCGAGCGGTATGTCGGGCTCGACGTCCAGGAAACGGCTACCACCATCTGGAGTGAGCAACAGTGGTGGGAGGTGGCCGGCGCTGCTCCAGGACAGCCTCCACCCCCCGCCTGCCGGCTCGATACGCGCTAGACAGACCGTAGTCACCGGATTCTCCTCGATTGCCTCCAAGGTGCGATCGAGCTGGGCGAGCACCGCGCTGGGCGGGCCGCATTTGTCGTACAGCAGGGCGCGCAGCATGTTGCGGGCCTGGGCCATGGCGGCCGCCGCGACGAGGTCATGGCCAACGACGTCGCCGACGACGGCCCCGACAGCGCCATCGGGCAGCAGCAAGGCGTCATACCAGTCCCCACCGACCTGTCCAGCGTCCACGCCCCGCTCGGAGGAGGCCTTGTAGATCTCAGCGACGGACAACGGCGACAATTCCGGCAGGCGGGGCAGGAGTAGGCGCTGAAACCGCTCGGCACTGGCGCGGACCTGGTCGAACAGACGGGCGTTCTCCACCGCGACGCCGGCGGCGCCTGCCAGCGCTTCGACGACGGTTTCGTCCGCCCGGTCGAAAGGCTGCCCGTCCGATCGCTCGCAAAGGTAGATGTTCCCGTATATCCGGTTGTGCACCCTAATGCCTACGCCCAGCATGGTGCGCATCGGCGGGTGGCCCGGCGGGAAGCCCACAGAATCCGGGTGCGTGGAAATGTCGTCGACCCGTATCGACGCTGGCTGACGGATCAGCCGGCCCAGAAGTCCGCGGCCGTGGGGAAGCTCGATTCCGGCTAGATCGTGGTACTCCTGCTCGTTCAGGCCGATCGGGATGAACTCGGCGAGGCCTTTGCCCTGCTCGTCCAGGACACCCAGGGCGCCGTAGCGGGCGCCGACGAGTTCCAGCGCGATGCTGACGATCTTCCGCAGCATGACTGGCAGATCCAGCTCCCGGCTGATGACCAGCGTCGCGTCCAGCAGTGCCCGCACCCGCTCATCGGCGTGGCGCGACTGCTCGACCCGCTCGGCGGTCGGCTCGATCTCACAAATGTCGCGTGTACCTGCTGCTGGCTCGCCCTGCGCCGAGCGGCGGCACGGATCGCCGTGCTGGCTCACAAGGTCCCCTCCAACGCAGAGCGGGCGGCTCACGTTCTCTCGCGCAGGATCTACTACCGCGGACCGTTCGGCCGGATGGGTGCCGTGCCGTTGCGCTGTGCCTGGTTGTGCAAGCGGAGATGCGGGGAACAGGTCCCCGCATTACTGATTGGGTCGATGTCGAACGAGAAGGCGATCGACAGTATGCCTGGCCCTGGCTTTGAGCGCGATCAGAGCCGCGGGCCATGCAGCACCGCGACGCCGTGTGCCTGCCCGCCGGTCGCCATGGCCGCCGGGAGCCGGTTGCCGAGGCAGGCCTCGTCGAGGTCGGCGGTGGGGAGTCCGAGCAGGTTGCCTTGACCGTAGGTGATGCCAGCCTCGACGACGGCGTCGAGTTCGGCGCTCGACTCGATGCCCTCGGCGACGACGCGTCCGCCGATCTCGGCCGCTATCTTGGTGAGCCCGGCGGCCACGGCGCGGCGAGCAGGGTCGCGATGGATGTCATGTGTGATGAAGTAGTCCATTTTGATCACTTCGGGGCGGAGCTGGAGGAGCTGTTCGAGCCCCGAGTAGCAGCTTCCGACGTCGTCTACCGCGATGTGTGTTCCATGCCCACGGAGCACCTCGGTGGCAAGGAGCAGAGCCTGGTCATCGCCGATGTAGTCGTGCTCCGTGATCTCGACAGCCACCCGCTGTGGCATTCCGCTTCCGACGATGATATCGATCAGGCCGTCGCTCACGGTGGCCGGTGACGCGTTCACGGCCAGGATCACGTCGGGTGGCATGTCCGGCAGCACCCGCAGCGCGTTGCGGATGGCCGCCGTCTCCAGCTCGAGACCCAGTCCCACACCGGCCGCGGCGGCGAACAGATCTTGCGGCCCCTGCGAGACCCCCGCAAACCGTGCCAGTGCCTCGACCCCCACGGTCCGCCCGGTGGCCAGCTCGACGACCGGCTGGAAGAACATCCGCGGCCCGCCCTGGTCGAGCAGATCACGGATCTGCCGCCACACCGCGGTGCGGGCATCCCATAGCCGCCGAAGGTCGATCACGAACTCGGTGAGGAACGAGGCGAGCAGCCGTAGGAACCCACCATCACTCTGGCGTAGTGAAAGGCACGGCTGCCGGCCGAGGCAGCCGAGCATGCCGTACACCCGTCCTTCGCTGTCCGTGACAGGTGTCGCCGCGTACGAACCAAGGTCGAGCTCGCCTACCACTGGCACGCGGGAGGTACGAGGATCCCCGCGAAGATCGGGGAGTAGTGACGGAAGCTCTCCGGAGAGGATCTTCGCGTACAGCGATCCGCCGCGGCGCACGCTGGTGCCCTGGCCTATCCCGAAGGTGGCCGTATCGCCGCTGACCACCTGGAGGACGAGTAGATCTCCCTCCAGCCTCCCGAGCCAGGCGAGATCCATGTGCAGTCTGCGTCGCAGCACGTCGAGCAGCTCGACGAGAACTGTCCAGGGCTCGGCCACATCGGACCGAGGCCCAAGGCACGATGCACGATGCCGCGACACCACATCCACAGTCGTCGACTACCCGCAGTGGGTCAATCCACACACTCCGCGCTCGACGCCACCATCTGGTCTGCCTGGCGAGCGATCGTGTCCCGGGAGGCCGACATGCCGGAGGTCCGGGCGCAGATGTGTCGGAGGTCCTCCCGCGGCTGGCCGCCAGCACCCTGCCGCCCGGCAGGCGCATGAAGGACGCTCGACATCACCAAGACCGGACGATCACAGAACCGTCCGCGGCGCCGCCAGGCCAAGCGGACAGCCGGCTGAAGTCGTTCGCCCGCCCGCGGTGCGGCGGTCGATGAGGGGAGATCGACGATGTGGTCCGAATGCGACGTTGTCCTGCGCGACGGCGCGATCGCGCACCTGCGTCCGGTCGGCGCCGGTGAGGGTGCGGAGCTGCGGGCGCTGCACGCCCGGCTGTCGGACCGCAGCAACTACTTCCGGTTCTTCTCCTCCGGCCGTTCGGCGGCCGACCGCTATGTCAGCCATCTCGTCGACACCGCCGACCCGACCCACGGCGCCCTGGTCGCGGTGGTCGGCGGCCGGCTCGTCGGCGTCGCCGGCTACGAGCGGCTGGCGGACCCGACGCGAGCGGAGATCGCCTTCGCCGTGGAGGAGGCCCAGCACGGCCGGGGGGTCGGCACGCTGCTGCTGGAGCATCTGGCGGCCTACGCCCGCGACCGTGGGGTGACGACCTTCGTCGCACAGATCCACGTGGAGAACCTCGCGATGCTGCGGGTCTTCTCCGATGCGGGATTCCCGGTGCGCCGGCACCGCGACGCCGAGACCGTCGACATCTCGTTCCCGGTGACTCCCACCGAAAGCCTGCTCGCCGCCCAGGACAGCCGGGAGAGCGAGGCCGACGTGCGCAGCCTGCGAGCGTTGCTGCGGCCCCGGTCGGTGGTCGTGGTCGGGGCGTCGCGGCGGCCTCGGACCGTCGGTCACGAGGTCGTGCGCAACATCGTGGCGGGCGGTTTCCCCGGCCCGGTGCACGTGGTGAACCCACATGCGTCCGAAGTGGCCGGCGTCGCGGCCGTGCCGACCATCCGTGACCTGCCTGGCCCGGTCGATCTCGCCATAGTGGCGGTGCCGGCGGCTGCTGCCAGCGACGTCGTCGAGGAGTGCGCCCATGCCGGCGTGCGGGCGATGGTGATACTGACAGCGGGATTCGCGGAGGCCGGCGCGGAGGGACGCGCCCGTGAGACCAAGCTGGTGGCGCGGGCCCGGGCCGCGGGGATGCGGATCGTCGGTCCGAACTGCATGGGCATCGTCAACACGGCGGCCGGGGTGCGGCTGAACGCCACGTTCGCCGTCGCGCCGCCGCGGGCCGGCCGGGTCGGCGTCGTCTCGCAGTCCGGTGGCCTGGGGATCGCCCTGCTCGAGCAGGCCAGTGCGCTGGGGCTGGGCCTGTCCACGTTCGTCTCGACCGGCAACAAGGCAGACGTCTCCGGCAACGACCTGCTGCTGTGGGCGGAACAGGACCCGGACACCGACGTCATCGCCCTGTATCTGGAGTCTTTCGGCAATCCGCGTAAGTTCTCCCGGATCGCCCGGCGGGTGTCCCGCAGCAAGCCGATCGTGGCGGTCAAGGGCGGCGGCTCGGGAGCCGGCTCGCGGGCGGCGCGGTCGCACACCGCCGCGGCGGTGACGTCGCGGACGCACGCCGACGCGCTGTTCCGGCAGGCTGGCGTGATCGCGGTCGACGGGCTGGGGGAGCTCCTGGACACGGTGTCGCTGCTGGCGCACCAGCCGCTGCCCGCTGGTGGCCGGCTCGCGATCGTCGGCAACGCCGGCGGCCCGTGCGTGCTCGCCGCGGACGCCGCCGAGGCCGCCGGGCTGACGGTCGCCGTGCTTGCTTCCGCCACCCAGGCCGAACTGCGCGCCATCCTGCCGAGAGGGGCCGCCGTCGCCGGGCCGGTGGACACGATCGCTTCGGTGTCCGGGCCCGCGTTCGAGAAGGCCCTGCGTGCCGTCCTCGCGGACCCGGGGGTCGACGGACTGCTGGCCATCGTCGCGCCGACCCCGCTGACCGGGCCGGATGACCTGCCCGCCGCGGTGCGTGCGGCTGCCGCGCACACGGGCAAGCCCGTGTTGGCCGTCCTGTTGGGCCAGGTCCCTCGTGTGACGACGCTCGAACCTTCTGGCCGGGCCGTGTGCGCGTACAGCGTGCCGGAGGACGCGGTTCGCGCCTTTGGCCGTGCCGCTGGTCATGCCAGCTGGCTGGCCCGGTCGTTCGGGACCGTCCCGGACCTGACCGGGCTGGACCGCGACCGGGCTCGGGCGGTCGTCGACGACGCTCTCCTGAAGGTCCCGGATGGTGGTTGGCTCCCGGCGGAGCGCGCCGTCGAGCTTGTCGCCGCCTACGGCATCCCGGTCGCGCCGGTGGTCCGGGTGGACTCGGCGGACGCCGCGGCGGCTGCCGCCGAACAGATCGGCGGGCCGGTGGTTCTCAAGGCCGGCAACCCGGATCTGGTGCACAAGAGTGACCGGGGCGGTGTCGCGCTCGGGCTCGCCACCCCGGCGGCCGCCGCCGCGGCCTACGTGAGGATGGCCGCGCTGCTCGGCGACGAGATGGGCGGCGGGCTCATCTCGCCGACCGCCGAGGCTGGGACCGAGACGCTGGTCGGTGTCGTGCAGGATCCCGCGTTCGGACCGCTCGTCGCGTTCGGCCTCGGCGGGGTCTTCACCGATCTGCTCGCCGACCGCGCGTACCGGCTCCTCCCGCTGACCGACGTCGATGCCGCCGAACTGGTCCGGGAGCCCCGCGGGGTCAGCCGCGTCCTCGGCGGGTTCCGCGGCGCCGCGGCCGGTAGCCCCGCAGCCGTCGAGGATGTGCTGCTGCGCGTCGCCCGCCTCGTCGACGACATCCCCGAGATCGGTGAGATGGACATCAATCCACTCATCGTGACATCTAGCGGTGCCGTCGCTGTCGACGTCAAGATCCATGTTGCGCCAGCGCCTGATGCCGCCGACCCCACGCTGCGGCGGCTTCGCTAAACCGCGCGGAGGGATTCGGTAAATGGCCGGTGCCCTGGTGTCAGGGCACCGGCCGCACGGCCGGCGACTGCACTTTCGTGACCGCGAAATCTAGCTGGAGTGGAAACTACGGTCACGCCGAGTAGCTGGCCGCCGTGCGGTCAACGATCACCTTCGGCATTGCTCAGGCGTCGGTGAGGTGCTCCAGGACGTCTGACACGGGACGGCGCCTGGTCGGTGTCAGTGGGGCAGCGGACATGTCGGGGTAGCCGACGCGTATGATCATCTGAGTGAGGCCGGTACCGCCGGTCAGCGAGTGGACCAGCGAGCGAGACGCCTCGATGTCGAGGGCCTGGCCGAGTGGCGAGGTCGCGAGCCTTTCCACGGTGGCGGTGAGCAGCACCCGGGCGAGTGCCCGGCCGGCGCGCAGCCGGTCGGTCGGGCCGTCCGCGTCCGTGCCGAGCACCAGCACGCCGGGACGTTCGACCGGCTCCGTCCGAGCCCGCTCCGCCGCCTCCTCGGCGCTCGCGGGCTCGCCGCCCGTGCCGCCGGTGAAGTCGCGTGTCTGGAACTCCTCGGTGCGTGGCTCGGCGCTGGACAGGGCCGTCGTTCGGGGGATGCCGTCGGCAGCTTGGGGGTCGTCGCGGACCCAGGAGGCGAGCTCGGCCTGGTACTCGGGGTCGTTGTGCTGGATCCAGTCGGCCCGGGCGAGCAGTACCGACAGCTCCACGCGGGCGTCTTCGCTGGTCAGTACGGCAAGCCAGCAGCCTTCCGCCTCGGCGGCGTGGCGCAGCTTGCGGACCTCGTCGGCGGGCAACGTCGCTGGGGTGAACGGGCGGCGGTCCGTATGCCGGCTGGTGATGGCCTCGGCGAGCCGAATCTCGTCCTCGGTCGGCGGGCGATGACCGATGATCGTCAGCGTGGCCAGCCGTCCGGTGGTGAGGTCGGGGCCGTCGGGGAACTCGCCGACCTCGACGTCCAGCCCGGCGGCGCGTAGCGACAGCCAGCTGTTCAACAGCGCGGCGCCGCAGCTGACCAGCAGCTGGCGGTGGTCCGGGTCGATGACCGGCACGGCCCGGGTGAGGTCGGCGGACAGTTCCAGCGTCTCGTCGCGGAACCGCCATCTCCAGGGCTGGGTGTTGTGGATCGACGGCGCCAGACTCCCGGCCCCGACCGCTGCGCGCACCTGCTCGACTGTGAACGTCGTGCCGCTTGTGACCATGGTTGTCTCCTCGTCCCGCTGCCGCCGACCGATCCACGCCGCTTACCCGGACCGAGACCAGCCCCCGCCGGTGGCATCGTCCCATGACTGCCGGAGCATCCCTCGGACCCGTCGACCACCGACGCCACTCCCGCTCACCATTCCGCTGTCCAGCGACCGGACCGACGGAACGGTCATTCGTCCGCCCGGCATTCTTGATCCTGTCATCTCTGGCCCGGCGTGCTTGACGGCGTGAGGGCCCAGAGGGCGCTGACGGTGAGGCGTGGCCCGGCTGGGCTGGCGTCGGGTGCTGCCCATGCCGAACCATTCGGCCGGGTGGTCAGCGGTGGGTGAGGTGGCGGATCTCGGCGTCCGGGCCTGGGTAGAAGTACGTCACCTTGCTGGTGTCCGACCAGCGCACCCGGAACGGCGGGTTCCCGGCGGGAGCGTGCACCTCGAGGATCTCCCCGTCCCGGTCTGGCTCGCCGACCGTGTGTCGGTGGATGACGATCTGGTCGCCGACCCTGGCCTGCCCACGCTTAGGCCCGACGCCGTCCGCCCGCGCGGGCCGGGTCGGCGGGTGGATGGGGATCGGCAGCCCGGCCTCGTGGTGCGGGTGGCGGACCTCCGCACGGACGAGGGCGGCGAGCTGCGCCAGCTCGGCCGGGGCGGCGTCGGCGAGCAGGTCGTCCAGGCTGACGAGCCCGACGACCCGGGCGCCGTCGACAAGCGGCAGCCGCCGGACCGTGTGCTCCCCGAAGGCCCGCACGATCTCGTCTCGCCCAGCCGTCACCGGCAGCGTGACGACGCAGGTCGTCATCACACTGTCGATCCGGCCGTCGTGGGGCACTCGTCGGGCGACCGCGCGCAGTGCCAGGTCACGGTCGGTGACGATGCCGACGAGCACCTCGCCGTCCACGACGATCAGCGAGCCGACACCGGCCCGGTCCATCAGACCCGCCGCGTCCGCGATGTCCGTGTCCGGCGCAACGGTCACCGGCACCTGGTAGTTGACTGTCATCTCGGCCTCCCATGGCTCGTGGCCGTTCCCGGCGCGCGAACCCTCCCCGGCGTCGTTCACGGTTCTCGGCGTGTCCCGGCTCTCAGGGGTGGACGTGGGCGTGGGCGCCGGTCACGTCCTCGATGTCGCCTGCCGCAGTGCTCCGCAGTGCGCGCGCCAGGTCCGCCAGCGCTCGGGAGGCGGCCACCTCGTCGCCGATCGCGGGGATCTCGCGGTCGTCCGGGTTTCGCCGGGCGTGCCCAGCCCCGCGCAGCTCGCGGTCTGTGCCGCAGTGAAGCACCGCCTCCGCCCGAGTCAGGCCCTCGCCCTCGGTCAGAAAGACGTCCACCGTCCAGGTCTTTTCGATGATCATCTGGCTCACCGCCTTTCGCCTATGGCTAGAGCCTCTTCCCGCTGGTCGGAAGGCGAAAGGGCCTTGGGTAGGCCGTATCCGTGCCGATCGGGCCGCCATCCGACGGCCCGATCGGCACGTGCGCGCCTGGCGGGCTGGCAGCGAGTGCCGGTACGCGGCTGTGCCGATACCTATAGGTCCTGTGGGCGCGGGACGTCTGCACCGCGATCCGACCGGACCGGTAGCGGACAGTCGGTAGTGCCGGTATTCGGGGGCCGGCACGCCCGGACAGCCCTGGCCCGCCGGTCGAAGGGCGTCGGCGCGGACGAGCGCGGCAACTGGCGAGTACGCCAGCGGCGGCAGAAGCGGGGTCGGACATGTTCGCGACACGGATACACGGACTTGGCGGGCAGGGAGTCCTCGCCGCCGCGGAGATGCTTGCGGTCGCCGCCTTCTCGCAGGGCGGGTATGCGCAGGCATTCCCGAGCTTCGGCCCGGAGCGCGCGGGCGTGCCGGTGGCCGCGTTCTGCCGGGTCGACGACGAGCCGATCCGGCGGCGCGAGCCGGTGTTGCACCCGGACGCGCTGATCGTGCAGGACCCGAGGCTGCTCCACCAGGTAGACGTCTTCGAGGGGATGAGGTCGGACGGCTACGTCCTGGTCAACTCCTCCCACGACGTCGACGAACTGGGCCTGGACGACCTCGCCGTCCACCACGGCCTGCTGGCCGTGCGCCTGCAGACCGTCCCCGCCACGGAGATCGCCCGGCGCACGCTCGGGCACCTGCTACCGAACACGGCCCTGCTGGGCGCCTTCGCGGCGTTGACCGGCACCGTCACCCTCGACGGCGTCGAGACCGCGATCCTGGAGCGGTTCGGGGGCCAGTTCGCCGAGGACAACGTCGAGGCCGCCCGAACCGCTTACGGCTTCGTCCGCTACGCCCTCGGGGACCGCCTGTCCGGGACGGCGCGTGCATCGCATGACCGAGAAATGCCTGAGGAGATCTGACCGCAGGTTTTCGACACCGGCCGCAGAAAGCATCGCCTGCCGGTGGCGGCCATCGAAACGAGCGGACCTCGCCATCGCCGTCCGCGACGGTGAGTTGGTGGGCGACCCCACCGAAGGGGCTCTCGTGGTGCTCGCCGCGAAAACCGGCGCCGACGTCGAACGCCTTCGTCTGGCACACCCTCGCCTCGCCGAGGTGCCGTTCGACGCCTCGTACATGCTGATGGCGACCTTCCACTCCTGGCCGTCCGCTTCGGGACGGTCAGCAACCGGGGCCGGCCAGGACGGTGCTGGCCAGCACATCCGGTGCCTGGTGAAGGGAGCCCCGGACGCGGTGCTGGCTCGCGCGCACAGAGCGCTCGACGCTGATGGGACAGCGGCCCACCTCGACGATGAAGCACGGCAACGGTGGCACCTGGCGAACCGCGACCTCGGCGCCCAGGGGCTGCGGGTCATGGCACTTGCCTATCGGGATCTCGGCACACAGATGCTTGGCGACACCGACGACCTGCTGGGTGAGGTCGATCTGCTCGACCAGGTCGACGATCTCGTACTGGTCGGCCTCGTCGGGATCCTCGACCCACCCCGGCCGGCCGCCGCGGAGGCACTCACCGCCTGCAGACAAGCAGGGATCCGGGTCCGGATGGTCACCGGCGACCACGCAACGACAGCGAGGGCGATCGCCGAGCGGCTCGGCATCGACGGGGATGTCCTGTCCGGGCGCGACCTCGACGGGATGGACGACACCGTGCTCGCCGGACGCATGGACACCCTCGGCGTCGTCGCGCGCGTTTCTCCCCAGCACAAGATCCGCCTGGTTCGGGTGCTGCAGTCGCGTGGGGACGTAGTCGCCATGACCGGTGACGGTGTCAACGACGCGCCAGCACTGAGGATGGCGGACATCGGCGTGGCGATGGGTGCCTCGGGCACCGACGTAGCGCGCGATGCGGCGACCATGGTTCTCACCGACGACGACTTCGCGACGATCGTGACCGCGGTTCGTGAGGGTCTTGCGATTTATCGCAACATCGTCAAATTTGGGAAGTTCCAGCTCACTACGGCGTGCGCCTTCGTCGCGATCTTCGTAGTGGCGGGGATCTTCGGGGTGGCTGGGGGTATTCCGTTCACGGCGGTGCAGATCCTCTGGGTGAACGTCATCATGGACGGGCCGCCGGCGATGTCGCTTGGGTTGGACCCGCCTGCGCCGGACACGATGCGCAGGCCACCGCGCAGGGCCGGCGAACGCATCCTCACCGCCCACCGATTCGCCCGCATCGCCCTGCTCGCCGCAGTGATGGCGGTGGGCACGATCGCCGTCATCACGCTCACCCCTGGCGATCGGCCGTCGTTCGACGAGGCGACCGTCGCCGGCACACTCGCCTTTACGACCTTCGTCCTGTTCCAGGTGTTCAACCTGCTGAACCTGCGCAGCGGCACCGGCTCGGTGTTCAGCGCTGGGACCTTCGCGAACCGGGCCGCCCTCGTCGCCGTGGTCGCCGTGGTCGCCATGCAGGCCGCCCTGGTGACCGTCCCGTTCCTGCGGGGGGTCTTCCACACCGTGCCGCTTGGCTGGCGCGAGTGGGCCATTGCCGTGGCCGTCGCCTCGTCTGTGCTGTGGGCCGAGGAACTGCGCAAGTTGATCGCCCGCCTCCGAGGAAGCCGCGGCGCCGCCAGAACACCCCTCATTTAGATCTCGACCCTGGTCGTGAGCTCTCGGCGGGCGTGTCTGCGCGGCTCGACGTTGTCCCGACGGCTGTCAGGTCGGCCGGCCTCGGTAACGGGCCTGGCACCGAAACCGCGCCGGATCAGCCGGGTCACGACCTCCTTGACGGGCGTCTCTGATGGCACCACGACCGTCGGCGACGTCATGACCGCCTCGATGCGCATCGCTTCGTTCCTTCTGAGCGCACCGACGGCGACCGGGGCCGCGCAGCTGGGGTGGTGGCGGTGCCGGTGGCCGCGCCGGCGTGATGAGACCTGGGAACGGTCGCCCCGCTGCGGCCGATGCGGAGTGTCCGACGGAGGCAGGTCCGAGGAGTCGCGGCCCTCGATGGCGACGAGCCGGTGAACCGCCTCCGATAGGGACGTTCGGACCGACGAGCCGGGACCTGCCTATACCTGTAAGCGCTTCGATCTCCCCACCGGTCCTGACTCGATGGTGACCTGGACGTTCGCGCGCGACCTGCTGCGTGATGGCGTCGACGCGCCGTCCGGAGAAGGCGACGTGCAGGTGTGGCCGGCGAAGCTGGGGGGCGGTCCGGTGTCGCTCGAGGTGTCCAGCCCGAGCGGCCATGCGCTGTTTGAGCTGCCCCGCCAGAAGGTAGTGGCTTTTCTCGAGCGAACCTATGCCGCCGTGCCTCTCGATACAGAGAGCCGACACTTCGATGTCGAGGCTTTTCTGTCAACACTGACCGGCCTTGGCCCAGAGGGCTAGGGTGCTTATCGGATGTGGGTTGATCTGGGTGGCTGGTCATAAAGAGGCCGGATGATCAGCAGAAGGATCCCCGGTGGTCTGCGCCGTGCGCAACAGTAGGGAGACTCCGGCCCTGCTGG
>NZ_JASNFO010000145.1:0-17437 GCF_032027725.1 Pseudofrankia coriaricola
CAGGGCTGCGACAAAGTCGTGGGCGGCGTGTCGGCTGGCGTCGTGGGCCTGTAGCGGCTACGGCTGCCGGGTGTACCGGCCCGCGACGGCCGCCGTGTGTCTGATCAGCTTCTGCCTGGTCGGCCGCGGGATCGTCGGGTTGGGCTGTTATCTGGTCTTCTGCGACTCCGCGCGGCGGGAGAGCGGGGGCGCTGCCGTCGGGCCGGCCCCGAGAACGGGCGGACGCGGCGCCCACGGGATGATCGAGGTTCCTACGCCATGATCGTCCGAGAGTGGGGCCGCGTCCGTGCCTTCAGTGTCGCCTACCCGTGTTCCCGCCGGTCAGCGGGCCCGGCTGGCGGCCAGAGCGGTCGGGCAGGCCGGTGGGCTGCTCGGCGCACTCGGCGTGGTGCCCGACCGGCGGAAGGCGCGGGGGCGCCGCTACGGGCTGGCGTCGGTGCTGGCGCTGTGGTTCACCGGGGTTCTGGCTGGTCAGCAGACCTTCACCGCGGTCTGGGAATGGGCGGTCGAGTTGCCGGCGGAGCTGCTCGCCGGGTTCGGGCTCAGCCGCGGGGTCCCGTCCGAACGCACGATCCGGCGCCTGGTCGAGGGCTGTGACCCGGCCGGGCTCGACGCGGCGCTCTCGGGCTGGATCGCCCGGGCCGTGGCAGTGGCGGACCCGCCGTCGGGGCCGCGGGGGCTGGCCTTCGACGGCAAGACGCTCAAGGGCGCCCGGTCGTTCACCCAGGCCGGGGCGATGATCCAGGAGGCGGTGGTCGAGGCGGTCTGGCACGACACCGGCGTCGCCGCCGGCCACCAGCGGGTCGTCGGCGGCGACGAGATCGCCGCGGTCGAGGCGCTGGCCGGCCGGCTCGACCTGACCGACGTCCTGGTCACGGCGGACTCGCTCCACTCCCACGAACGCCTCGCCCGGAAGATCCGGGCCAGGGGCGGCCACTGGCTTCTAGTGATCAAGCTGAACCAGCCCACCGTCCACGCCAACCTCACCAGGCTGCCCTGGGGGCAGGCACCGGACCTGGTCACGACGGTCGAGAAGGCCCACGGCCGGATCGAGGCCCGCTCGCTGAAGGCACTGACCGTCACCACACCGAAACTCGTCGGCTTCTGGGGCACGAAACAGGTCGTCGAGCTGCGCCGGCGCACCCGGCGCAAGAAGACCGTCACCTCGAAACCGGCCCTGTCCGAGGAGGTGTTCTACCTGGTCACCAGCCTGCCCGCCGAACAGGCCCACCCACGGGACCTCGCGGCACGGGCACGCGGGCACTGGACGGTCGAAGCGGTCCACCACGTCCGCGACCGCGTCCTCGACGAGGACCGCCACACCGTCCGCACCGGCAACGCGCCCCTGGCCTGGGCGATCGCCCGCGACACCGCCATCAGCGCGCTACGCCTCACCGGACACAGAAGCATCGCCAAAGCCCTGCGAGCCACCGCCCGCCAGCCCGAACGCGTCCTCCAGATCATCGGCCTGATCAGCGAAAAGGGACTTTGACGGCACCCTGGCCGCACAGGCCACCGCCGCGGTCTGCTCAGGAACCCGCGGCCACGGACGCGGCTGCATCGACATCGACCGACTCCTCCCGCAGCCAGGGTCAGGGCCAGCCGCGCCCCACCATCCTCCACGATCCACCATCCGACCGACCAAAGCCGCCAGCCGCAGCAACGCATCCACACTGATTATCGGCCCGCTCGCCCCAGCGCCGCCATTTTCAGATGCACTGTGCGTAGCCGATCTCGACCGGCCAGCGGGCGGGGTAGGCGCACGCCAGGTCGAGCATCGGCCACTGTTCGGGGTCGACCAGGTCGGTGACCAGGCAGAACAGCTCCGAGGTGGTCTCGCCGTCGGCGGTCGTGGAGTGCACGGTGTACTCGATGACCCGCACGGTCAGCGGCGGCCCGTCCGCGGCGCGGGCCGGTTTCAGCTCGGCGAGGTGGGTGCCGTCGTCGAGGACCTGGACCGGGGTGAGCGCGAAACTCGCCTTCGCCCGCCACAGGAAGTGCGCCCCGGTCGCGGCGAGGTCGGACGCGAGCCGGTGGGACAGGAAGTCGCGGTCCGCGAGCGTGATCATCCCCGGGGCCAAGTGGCACAGCAGGTCCCGGGCCAGTGGCTGCTCGCCGGTCGTCCACGGGCCGAACGACGCCCCGAGCAGCGCCTGGGTGCCGGCCTCGGCGGCGATGACCCAGCGGACCTTCGGGAACGGCGACGGCCCCGCGGCGTTCGACGGCCCGCCGAAGAAGGCCCGGTTGGCCTCCGTGTCCGGCACATTCGAGGTCGACCCGTCGATCTGGACAAGGCGGTGCCCGTGCAGGAACACCCCCGCCTGCCCGTCCACCCCGACCGGCCCCGCCGCGTGCTCGAACAGCATCCGCACCGGATCGGCCCCGACCCGCGCCCGCGCCTCGCCCAGCGACGGACCCGCCGGCAGCGACCACGACCGGTCCGCCGGCCGGCCCTCCACCAGCGCCGCCGCCCGCGACTGGAAGTGCAGCCCGTCGACCAGGCGCACCAGCACCTGCACATAGCCACGGTTCCGCCCCGGAACAGCCACAACGCCAGCACGAAGTACACCACCAGCCGCGACGGCAACAACCGACGCCGGACCTCCACCGTGTCCGTCTCTTCCAGCACCCGATCCACCAGCTCCGGCGGATACACCCGCGCCAGCACACCGCCCGGCGCAGCCGTCGCAGACCGCAGCTGATGGTTCGACAAGCAGGAACCCGCAACCATGAGGGAGCTCCAGAAGGCGAAACACGGCGCAGACCCCACGACGGGGTCCACACGATGCGCCGTGGACTGCTCGCCCTGGAGAACGCGCTGCTGCCCCTCATGCCAGCTAGGCCTTGGTCGTGCCCGCGGCCTGGGTGATCGCCTCCATCGACGTGCCCTCGTAACCGTGGTCGAGGAACAGCCGCAGCGCGTGCTCGCGCACGTCCAGGTCGAGGCGGGCCGCCTGCTCCCGGGTGGGCCGGCCACCGCGGTGCGGCCTCGTCTCAGCGGGCGACGTCATGACCATCAGTCTGGCAGAGGGACGCAACAACTAGACGCGGAAGTCTGGTTAAAACTAGACTGACCGGTGTAGTAAAAGCGTCGACGGCTGCGTGCCCGTCGCGCGAGGCGAGGAGGCGGCCCCGTCACCCCGGGCGCCGACCTCCACAGACCTCCCAGCACCCATCGCAGAAGAGGGGCGTCATGTCCGTGACTACCAGCCAGCAGGCCGGCCTGGCACCGGCGACCGTGGCGGCGCTCGACGCCCGGTTCCAGGAGCGCCGGGCACAGGTGCCGGTGCTCGCGCAGCGCGCGAAGGCCGAGGGCATCGAACAGATCCGCTCGGTCGAGGACATGGTCGGGCTGCTGTTCCCGCACACGACCTACAAGAGCTACCCGGAGTCGATCGTCTCGAAGGGGCGGTGGAAGCAGTTGCGCCGGTGGCTCGACTCGGTCTCGACCTACCGGGTCGACGTCGACGTGACGGGCGTCGAGGACCTCGACGGCTGGATCGCCCGGCTCGAGGAGCACGGCCACCTCGTCTCCAGCTCGTCGGGCACGTCCGGCAAGGCGTCGTTCCTCAACAAGACCGTCACCGACCGGGAGGCCTCCGGCCAGAACCTGCTCGACAGCCTGGCCTGGCTCGGCATGCCGCCGGCGAAGGTCTGGCACGTCGTCCCGGTCGGCCCGGACACGGGCATCAGCTCCGCGATGTACATCCGCGACGTCTTCCTGAACAACTACCGCCGCGACGACGCGCTCCCGCTGCCGGAATCGAAGCCGGTCACCGACCACCACAAGTACATGGCGCGTCTCGGCGCGATGCGCCGGGCGATCGCGGACGGCGCCGCCTCTCCGCAGGAGGTCGCCGCCTTCGAGACCGAGGGCGCGGCCAGGCAGGCCGACGTCGAGGAGCGGCTGCGGTACCTGGCCGAGCAGGTCATCGCCCACAAGGACGCGAACATCTTCTTCAACTCGATGTTCCCGATGCTCTACCGGCTCAACGAGATCCTGCGGGAGAAGGGTGTCGAGCCCGGCGACATCACCGGTGCCAACGGCCTTCAGGTCGCCGGCGGCCTGAAGGGCATGACCCTGCCGCCGGACTACCGCGAACGGATCTTCGAACTGCTCAACATCCAGCCGGGCCGCTTCCTGCACTACTACGCGATGCAGGAGGTCAACCTGCGCAGCGTGAAATGCCGCCAGGGGCGCTATCACGTGCCGCCGGGTCTGGTCCTGCTCGTGCTCGACAAGAACGGCGAGGCGCTCGCGCCGACCTCCGACGGCCAGGTCGAGGGCCGGGCCGCGTTCTTCGACTTTTCGGTCGACGGCCGCTGGGGCGGCACCATCAGCGGCGACAAGATCACCGCCGACCTGGGCGGCTGCCCGTGCGGCAAGGAAGGACCCACCGTCTTCGAGGACATCACCCGGTACAAGGACCTTCCGGACGGCGACAAGATCACCTGTGCCGGCACTATGGACGCCTACGTCCGCGGCTTCATCGACAACTGAGGGAGCGGCACATGACCATCACCGAACCCACCGCCGCCACGGTGTCTCCCTCGCCCGGCCTCGCGCCGTCCGGGCCGGCCAGGCCGAAGAAACTGAAGGTCCCGCACGTCATCCGCGGCAGGGTCGTCTGGGGCGAGGACGTCGAGTACGCCTCGCGCGACTTCGACGTCCCGTTCGTCACGTCGCGGATCAACTTCAACGAACTGATCACCCCACGCACCGAGCAGGGCCCCGCCTTCGACGTCTCGCTGACCGACATCATCGACTACCTGGTCGAGGTCGCCCAGCACCTGGAGCTCGGGCGCAACCCCTACCTGCAGGAGTCCCTCGAACTCACCGCGCAGGTCAGCCAGATGCCCCGGCGGATGATCGAGAACACCTTCCGCCGGCCCGGCCAGTTCCTCACCCGCCAGGCCATCCAGTTCCGTCTGGAGAAGACGTTCCGCGACCCCCGGGTCCTCGACGGCTGGGTCGAGCACACCGACCCGCACGGCCGCACGACCCGGGTCCGCGCCTTCCCACCGCGGCTCGTGCACATGCTCGCCGGCAACTCCCCGTCCGGCGCCATGACCTCCATCGCCGACGCGGCACTGGTCAAGGCCATCAACGTGTTCAAGCTGCCGTCGGCCGACCCGTTCACCACCGTCGCCGTGCTGCGCACGATGGCCGACCTCGACCCGCAGCACCCGGTGCTGCGCTCCATGTCGGCGGTGTACTGGCGCGGCGGCGACGCCAAGGTGGAGAACGTCCTCTACCGGGCCCAGTACTTCGACAAAATCATCGGCTGGGGTGGCGGCGCCGCGATCAACAACGTCATCAAGTACACCGGGCCGGGCTTCCACCTGGTCGCCTTCGACCCGAAGGTCTCCATGGCGATCATCGGGCGGGAGGCGCTCGCCGACGAGGCGACCATGCGCGAGGTCGCCGAACTCGCCGCGACCGACTCGACAGTCTTCAACCAGGACGCCTGCCTCGCCGCCCGGCACATCGCCGTCGAGTGCGACCTCGACGACGACGAGCAGCTGGCGCGCCTCGACCGGTTCTGCGCGCTGCTGCGCGAACGGCTGAACGTCGACCGCGAGTTCGCCAGCGCCGTCGGACCCTCCACCCCGAGCGACATCCGCGAGGCCGTCGAGGGCATGCGCTTCCTCGAACCCGACTACCGGATCTGGGGCGAGTACGACGGCTCCGGCCTCGTCGTCCGCTCCCCCGAGCCGGTCGACTTCCACCCGACGAACAAGACCGTCAACGTCATCCCCGTCGCCTCCCTGCGGGAGGCGACGCAGTTCGCGAACGTGGCGACGCAGACCGTCGGCGTCTACCCTCCGGAACGCAAGGCCGAGATTCGCGACCTGCTCGCCACGGCGGGCGTGCAGCGGGTCGTCAGGCTCGGCAGCGCCATGACCGGTACCATGGGTAACCCGCACGACGGCATGTACCCGCTGCACCGGTTCGTCAACTGGGTGGCCGATGACGACGCCTAGCGCGACGCCGAACGGCTCCAGCGCCGAGGCCGGTTCCGAAACCACGGCCAGGGCTGGGGCTCGGGCTCACTCGGATCCGGCGGCCCCGGCGAAGGGGGTGCCGTCAGCCGCGGCGGTGCCGCCGCCTGCCTGGGTGCACGGGGACGCCACGACGCTGCGCCAACGGGTGCTCGGCCGCTCCGGCATCCGGGTCAGCGAGCTGGCCCTCGGCACCATGACATTCGGCACCCGGGCCGGCTGGGGATCGCAGGAGCGCGTCTGCCGCGAGATCTACGCCGCCTTCCGAGAGGCCGGCGGGAACTTCGTGGACACGGCGAACAACTACGCCGCCGGCGAGAGCGAACAGATCGTCGGCCGGCTCGTCGCGGGCGAACGCGACGAGGTCGTCGTCGCCTCGAAGTTCACGCTGCCGACCGACCCCGCCGACCCGAACTCGGGCGGCTCTGGCCGCAAGGCCCTGCGGCGCACGGTCGAGACCACGCTGCGCCGCCTCGGCACCGACCACCTCGACCTGCTCTGGACGCACGCCTGGGACCGCAACACCCCGGTCGAGGAGACGCTGCGCGCGCTCGACGACCTGGTCCGCGCGGGCAAGGTGCTCGCCATCGGGGTGAGCAACATGCCCGCCTGGGTGGTGTCGCGGGCGGCGACGGTCGCGTCGCTGCGCGGCTGGACGCCACTCGCCGCGGTGCAGGTGGAGTACTCACTGCTCGCGCGGACGGCCGACCGGGACCTGCTGCCGATGGCCGACGCGCTCGGCCTGGCGGTGGCGGCCTGGAGCCCGCTCGCCCGCGGCCGCCTCGCCAGGCGGGCGCCGGACGGCGACGCGGTGCCGGCCGCGCAGGCACGGGCCGCCGAGGCGCTGGGCAAGGTGGCCGCCGAGCTGGACACGACGCCGGCGCGGGTGGCGATCGCGTGGGTCAGAGCCCACGGCCTCCTCCCGGTCCTCGGCGCGAGCAGCGCGCGGCAGCTGCGCGACGGCCTCGGCGCCGCGCGCCTTGCTCTGTCCCCGGCGCAGCTCGCCGCCCTCGACGCGGCCACCGCGATCCGCCTCGGCTACCCCCACGAGTTCCTCCGCGACCGCTGCCCCACTCTCGCCTCCATAGCGGTCCAGCCGGAGTGAGTCGTCGGCGCGGGTCTGGTACGAGGTCATCCCGCCCGCGCCGACGCTGAGCCGACCGCGAGGTCAGTTAGTGGTTCCTGCGACGTCATTGGTTGGTGATGTTCCGGCCGCCGAGCATTCCGACGTCGATGTCGCTGTCTTCTCGAAATAGGGAGTACGACTGTGGACTATGCGCTTGAGGCCGCGTATGCGTTGCGCCGGGCCACGTTGGGCGACGACTACGTTGATCGACAGATCGGTGAGACCGAGCCGATCGCGCAGGAGTTCCAGGATCACATCACCCGCCAGGCCTGGGGCGTGTGGACCCGGGGCGGCGAGCTGTCTACCAGGGACCGCAGCCTGCTGGTGCTGGCGATGACCGCGGCGCTGGGCCGGCTGGAGGAGTTCCGGCTGCATGCCAGTGCCCAGGCACGCACCGGGGTGTCCGACGCCGAACTCGACGAGTTGCTCTTCCAGGTCGCGGCCTACTGCGGCGCCCCCGCGGCAATCTCCGCCCGCCGCGTCCTTCGCGGGGTGCGCGCGGCACGTGCCGCCGAGGCCCCCGCCGGGCCAAACCGCCAGTCGACGCCCACCAGGGCGGTCTGACAAGTGGCCACCCCCGTCGTTGGCTTCATCGGGCTCGGCAACATGGGCGGCGCGCTCGCGGGCAATCTCGTCGCATACGGCTTCGACGTCGTCTCTTTCGACGTGGCCGGCCCAGATCGAGCGCCGCAGGGCTCTCGCATCGCCGTCGATGTCGCCGACGTGGCCCGCGAGGCCGACGTCGTCGTGCTCAGCCTGCCTGATGGCGCCGTCTGTGAGGAGGTCGCCGCCGGGCTTGCCAGTGTCGTCGATCGCCGTCTCCGCCACGTGATTGACACTTCGACGATCGGTGTCACCGCTGCGGGCCGCATCGCCGAGTTGCTTGCCGCGGCAGGCATCGACTATGTCGACGCGCCAGTCTCTGGTGGTGTTGCTGGCGCGAAGGCCCGGCGGCTCGCTGTCATGTACGCCGGCTCGGACATGGCGGTGGCCGCCGTACGACCGGTCCTGGCCGGACTGTCAGACAAGATCCGCCGGGTCGGTGACCGGCCGGGGCTGGGCCAAGCGCTCAAGCTGGCGAACAACTTCCTCGCCGCCACGGCGCTGGCGGCAACCAGCGAGGCCGTCACGTTCGGCGTCCGAGCAGGTCTCGACATGAAGACCATGATCGAGGTCCTCAACACCTCCAGCGGCCGCAACGGCGCCACGGACGACAAGTTCCCAAGTGAGGTCCTCACTGGCCGCTACGGCTCCGGCTTCGCCAACACCCTCATGGCCAAGGATGTCCGCCTCTACTTGGCCGAGGTCCACAACGCCGCTACTCCAGACGCCGTCGGGCGGGTGACCTCCGATCTGTGGCAGCGCTTTGCCGCCACCGAACCGAACGTCGATTTCACCCGCATCTATCCGTTCATCGAAGCGGGCAGCGCGGGGGACGCGGCGAACAGTAGACCCACGCCGAGAACGAAGGGTTGATCGCCGCGTCGCCTGTCGCTGCTCTGGCCGCCGGCTGTGCAGCGCTGGACGACGACCGAGATCGTGGCGGTCTGTCCGGACCGCCTGCGGCAGAGGTCATTGACCCGCCCCGACGGTCGGGGTGAGCTCTGTCGGGATACCACTCCGGGCTCCCCCGCCCGGCATGACAATCTTGTCTGGTGCCGACAATGATCGTGGCAGGACAGCGTGATGTCGTCCGGTCGCGGTCTGGTGCCTGTCCCAGCTACCGGGTGGGGCGACGGAGATCGATTTGGTGTCGAGGAAACCTTCGATGCCTTCCTTGCCGAGTTCGCGGCCGATGCCGCTGGCCGTGACGCCGCCGAAGGGCGCGGCGGGGTCCATGCTGTAGGCCTCGTTGACGCCGAAGGTGCCGCTGCGTACGCCGCGGGCGACGGCCAGGCCGCGGTCGACGTCGGTGGTACACACGGAGCCGGACAGGCCATAGTCGGACTCGTTCGCGATGCGGATGGCGTCGTTCTGGTCGGTGTAGGGGATGACGGACAGGACCGGCCGAAGATCTCTTCCTGGGCGATGCGCATCGTGTTGTCGACGTCGGCGAACAGCGTCGGGCGGACGTACCAGCCACGGTCGACGCCCTGGGGCAGGTCGGTGCCGCCGGTGACGAGGCGGGCGCCTTCCTTCTGGCCGATCTCGATGTAGCCGCGGACCCGGTCCTACTGGCGCTGGGCGACCAGCGGGCCGACCACGGTGTTGGGGTCGGTGGGGTCGCCGGTGGGCAGCGTCTCGACCATGGCGGCCAGCGCGTCGACGTATTCGGCGTAGCGGGAGCGGGGGACCAGCACCCGGGTCTGGGCGACGCAGGCCTGGCCGCTGTTCATCAGGCCGGCGACCTCGATGCCCGCCGCCACCGCGGCCGGGTCGGCGTCGTCGAGCACGACCGCCGCGGACTTGCCGCCGAGCTCCAGGCTGACCCGCTTGAGGTTCGCCCCGCAGGAGGCGGCGACCTTGCGGCCGGCGGCGGTGGACCCGGTGAACGAGACCTTGTCGATGCCTGGGTGGGCGCCGAGGTACTCGCCGGCCTCGCGGCCGGCGGGCAGGATGCTGACCAC
Organism: Pseudofrankia coriaricola; assembly: GCF_032027725.1. Lineage (NCBI taxonomy): Bacteria > Bacillati > Actinomycetota > Actinomycetes > Frankiales > Frankiaceae > Pseudofrankia > Pseudofrankia coriaricola. The sequence goes on from NZ_JASNFO010000145.1 coordinate 9,697, forward strand.
ACCCAGCGGGATCTCGGCCTGTTCCAGCAGGCCCGCGAGCCAGTAGGCGTCCAGCGGGGTCTCCGGGGACGGCTTGAGCACGATCGAGCAGCCCGCGAGCAGCGCGGGCACGAGCTTGCCGAGCGGGACGGCCTCTGTAAACACTCTGAAATGGGCGGCCATTCGGTACCCGGTCGACCGACGCAGAGGGCGACTGGAGGGGGTGGCAATCGACAGAGATCAGTTAGTCCAGGTCGAGATTGCAGGCCATGCCTCCTCTTGCGTCGAGGCCGGGCCTGCGGGACGGGCGTGCTAACGGAACTCACTGATAGCGATGTGCAAGACCTACTGCCGCGCGCGGATGCGCCCGCTGCCTCGCTCAAGGCCAAGGGCGCTCTGTCTGAAGCCGCCGTTAGCCTCGATCTTTCACGTCTCGGTGGTGGATGAGCGCGGGGTGCCTTCCCGACGTTGTTGATGTTGAGTTGTGGGCCTCGGCTGGTTCGGGTCGTGGCCGGGTGCCCCGTTGTCGCGCGGGGTGGGCGCCCGGTCCACGTCCGGGTGGGGTCCTTCGGGTCGGTGGGTCGGGGAGGTCGGTGGCCCCGGCTATCCGGGGGTGGGCAGGGCGCGTAGCCGGTTGATCGCGGCGATGGCCAGTGGTGCCCAGGGGTGGTGCGTGGGCAGGTGTAGCACGGTGCGCCGCGCGTGGCGGGCGAGCCGGCCGGCGAGCCAGAACAGCCGGTGGCGCAGCCGTTTCGGTTCCCATCGCCGCGCGTCGCCCTCGGCGAGGGCGAGCATCTGCGCCCAGGCGATCAGTGTGCAGGCGAGCGCGACGATCGCGCACCAGATCTGGTTGGCGGCGAAGTCGTGCAGCGTTATCTAGAGTCGATTGGCCGGGGTCCACGACGTCCGTGACGTGGCCTGACGCTGTGAACGATCACGTCGTGGATGCGATTACCTTCCGCTGTCCAACACGCAAGCGGGAGGTGCGATGCGCGTCCAACGTGTCCTCATGTCGGTCTCGGAGGCAGAGTCGTGGACTTTGCTCGGCGACGACGGGGAACAGGTGGAACCGGTCGAGCGGTTCCTGGCGTACCTGGCGGCGGTCGAGCGGTCCCCGAACACCGTCAAGGCCTATGCGCACGACCTGAAGGACTGGTTCACCTTCCTGGACCGGCGGGGGGTGGACTGGCGGGCGGCGACCGTGGAGGACGTCGCCGGGTTCGTCGGGTGGCTGCGGCTACCGCCGGCGGCGCGTGACGGGCGGGTGGCAGTGCTGCCGACCGTGGCGCATCGATGCGGCGCGTCGAGCGTGAACCGCAAGCTGGCGGCCTTGACGTCGTTCTGCGAGTTCCACGCCCGCCACGGGGTCGTGTTGGCGGGACTGCTGGTCACGACGCAGCCCGCCGGCCGGCGGGCTGCGTCGGCGACGTCGTTCAAGCCGTTTCTGCACCACGTCAGCAAGGGGAAGCCGCAGCGGCGGCGTGTCGTCGCCCTTCCCGCGGTGGCGGCTCGGCCGCAGGTGCTGACGGCGGCGCAGGCCCAGCTGATCCTGGACGCGTGCGGCCGGCTGCGGGACCGGCTGTTGTTCGCTCTGCTGCTCGACACCGGGATGCGGATCGGGGAGGCGCTCGGGCTGCGGCACGAGGATTTGGAGATCTCCGAACGGCAGGTCACGGTCGTGCCGCGCGACAACGACAACCGGGCACGGGCCAAGGCGGCCCGGTCCCGAGTGATCCCCGCCAGTGGCGATCTGATGCGGCTGTATGCCGACTACCTCAACCGTGAGTACGGGGCGTTGGACTCGGACTACGTGTTCGTCAACCTCTGGGGCCGGCCGCGGGGCCGGCCGCTGCGCTACCCGGCGGTCTATGACCTGGTGGGGCGGCTGCGCCGAGACACCGGTGTCGTGTTCGGCCCGCACCTTTTCCGTCATACCTACGCGACCTGGCTGCTGCGTCGGGGCGCCGGGATGGAGAGCGTGAAGGAGCTGCTCGGCCACGCCTCGATCACGACCACAGTCGACACCTACGGTAACCCTCGGGAATTGCGCCAGGCGGGCGAGAACCCGCAGGTGGGCAGGTCAGCCGGCGTGCGGAATGGTGCGGGACGGCCGGCCGGGGACGCCGCCTGACCAGGGTGTTCTCTCGCGATCTTCTTTCTGATGCGTGATCCACCCGTCAGACGGCCGCGATAGCTGGTGGGCACCTTTCAAAGCGCATCGAGGAAAAGGGCGGGTCATCCTGGGCGAAATCGGGCGCCTCGGGAGGGCATTCGGACGGTTCCAATAACCGACTGTGCCATTACATCTCACAGTCGAGGACGCCCGCGCGACACTCGAAGCCGCGGGCTGGTTCACCGGCCGGGAGGTACGGCTGTGACCGCACCGGCCGGGGCGCCGGCGCCCGGTCGGAGCGGGCTCTTGGAGAAGCTGCTGGCCGCGGTCCGCCCACAGTTCCGCGTCGACGTCTACGTGCCCGCCGCCGACGACCCGGTGCTCGGCCGGCCGCCGTGCGTGGTGCCGGGCTGCGACCGGTCGGGCTGGGAGTACGGGCTGTGCGGCGGGCACAGCCACCGCTGGCGCACCCAGGGCCGCCCGGACCTGGCGGGCTTCCTCGCCGACCCGGGGCAGGCGCTCCGCGGCAGGACCGAGCTGACGACCTGCACCGTGCTCGGCTGCCGGTGGGGCAGCAGCGGCTTCGGGCTGTGCACCCGCCACCGCGCCGCCTGGACCCGCAGCGGCGACCCCGATCCAGTGGCCTGGGCTGGCGGTCTCCCGGTCGTGCAAAACGTGGACCACGTCGAGTGCCGGTTGCCGTTCTGCACGGTGTGGACTGAGAACGACCGGCGCCTGTTCTGCAAGTCGCACGAAACCCGGTGGCAGCAGCTGGGCCGTCCCGACGTCGACGAGTACATCGCGCACTGCCAGCTCCGCGGGAAGGCCCGCATCGACTTTCGGGTCCTCGGGCCGCAGCTGAAACTGGAATTCCAGTACGCGGTGCAATGCCGCCACGACGCCCAGAAGGCCACCGCTCCGCCTCCGGTCGTCACCTGGGCGTTGCGGCTGGCGGCGAACACCGGGGTGTCCTCCCTGCTCGAGCATTCCGACCAGCAGTGGCGGCAGCTGTCCGCCGGAAAGTCAGGCGGCTGGTACCAAGGATTCCTCCTGCACGCCCACGAGGTCGTGGAAACGCTGCGCGACGGAACCGGGTGGGAACTCGAATATCCCCGCGACGTCTGGCGGCTGCACACACTGACCGGGTTGACGACGAACACCGGCAAAGCACCCGACGCCCGCAACCGGCTACGGTTCGACCGCATCACCCAGCCGTGGCTGCGGGCATTAGCGAAACGATGGATTCGGCTCCGGCTGACCAGCGGGCTGGCCGTGGGCACCGTACTCAACGACGTCGCGGCGCTGACCCGGTTCGCCGTGTTCCTGGAACAGGCCGCCCCCACCGGCAAGACCCTGGCAGCCGTCGACCGCCCGCTGCTGGAACGCTACCTGGCCTGGCTTGCCACCCAGCCCGGCGGACGCGGCGTCACCGAGGACGCCGTCACCGGCCTGCACCTGTTCTTCCAGGCGATCCGCCAGCACGGCTGGGACGACACGCTGCCGACCAGCGCGGTGTTCTTCCCCGGCGACACGCCCCGCCGGCCACCGCAGCTCTCACGTCGTCTCACCGAACACGTGATGGCCCAGGTCGAAGCACCGGTGAACCTCGACCGCTGGCCCCACCCCGACGGCCGGCTGATCACCCTGGTCCTGATCCGCTGCGGCCTGCGGGCCTCCGACGCCTGCACCCTGTCCTTCGACTGCCTGCTCCACGACGGCCAAGGCGCGCCCTACCTGCGTTACCTCAACCACAAGATGCGCCGGGAAGCCGCCGTTCCGATCGACGACGACCTGGAAGCCGAGATCCGCTCCCAGCAGGACCGGGTCGCCGCACGCTGGCCCCAGACCCATCCGCACCTGTTCCCCGGACACAACGGCAACGCCGGCGGGACACGGAGCATGACCTACTACAGCTACCGCTCGATGCTCAACCGCTGGCTGTCGGCCTGCGACATCCGCGACGCCCACGGCCAGCCCGCCCAACTGACCCCGCACCAGTGGCGGCACACTTTCGCCAGCCGTCTGATCAACCGGGACGTCCCCCAGGAAGTCATCCGCGTGCTACTCGACCACGAATCCACGCAGATGACCGCCCACTACGCCAGAATCACCGACCAAACTGTGCGCCGCCGCTGGGAACAAGCCACCAAAATCAACGTCAAGGGCGAACGGGTGGACATCGACCCTGACGGGCCGCTCGCCCAGGCACAGTGGGCCAAAACCCGCTACGGGATGGCGACCCAAACCCTTCCGCACGGCTACTGCGGACTACCCGTGCAAAAAAGCTGCCCGCACGCCAACGCCTGCCTGACCTGCCCGGTATTCCTGACCGGACCGGAATTCCTCCCCGAACTGCGCGAACACCGCGGCCGAACCCTAACCCTCGTCGACAGCGCACGCTCCGCAGGGCGGACCCGCGTCGCGGAGATGAACAGCCAGGTCCTGGTCAACCTCGACCGCATGATCGGCGAGATCGACACCGGCGAACGAGCTACTGATGCCAGCTGACAACACTCACCACATTCTCGCCGCGGCAGCCAGACGATCCGAACAGACCCGCCACGACGCCGTCACCGCGCTGCGCCACATGGACGCCACCGGCGCACCTGTCAACTTCGACGCCGTCGCCCGCCACGCCGGCGTCTCCCGGTCCTGGCTCTATACCCAGCCCGACCTGCGGGCCGAGATCGAGCGGCTCCGCGCACGTCACCGCCCGTCGTCGGCCGACGTCGTTCCCGCCGACCGGCAGCGCGCCTCCGAGGCCTCGCTGCTACGTCGCCTGGAGGCCGCCACCGGCCGCATCCGACGGCTTGAACACGACAACCAGCAGCTGCGCGATGCGCTCGCGCGTGCCCTCGGTGACAACCGCACAGCCGAGATCCTCGGCCGCCCAAACGCCCACGCCACGCCGAAGAAAAAACCCGGCAGACTCATCGGACCATGCTGAGTCGAGATAGCTCAGCCACGTCGAGGACACCGTCCTCGACGCATCGCCCCAGCACAGAAGCATGATTATTTCGCTGGCTAAAGATAAGCAGGGGCAGGTTCCTCAGGTCGGTGTCCTTGGCGCCGCGGATGCGGTCCTCGAAGAGCAAGCCGCACTGCACGCATAAATTCTTCGGGAGTGGAGGGAATGAGCGCTCCCGTGATCGGGGTAGACGCTCTGTTGGCGCTGGTAGCGGCCGTCCGACGGCTGCGGGATGCGCAGATCGACGAAGAAAATGACGAAGAACCGGGAGGTTTGTTGCGATGTCAGGAAACACAGCTGTCCCCCCGGGGTGGCGGGCCCGGCGGTTGTCGTCCCACCGTGGGGGGCGTTCCCGGAGGTGAACCGGCTGGCCGTGCGGCGCCTGCTGGGCCTGCTGGTCGAGCGGGCGGTGGCAGGGTCGGCACCGACGAGCGGCGGGAGCGGGGGTGAGCGGGGTGAGCACGGCGGCCCTGCCGTGGGAGCGGGTGCACGGCAAGGTGCAGCCGCGGCACTGTGATCTTCTCGCGGCGGTGTATGTCCGCCAGTCCACCCTCGCGCAGGTCGAGCGCAACACCGAGTCGACCCGGGTGCAGTACGGGCTGGCCGAGCGGGCGGTGGCGCTGGGGTGGGACCGGTCGCGGGTACTGGTCATCGACGACGATTTGGGGTGCTCGGCGTCGGGGGTGGCCGACCGGCCGGGGTTCGCCCGGCTGGTCGCCGAGGTCGGGTTGGGCCACGTCGGCATCGTGGTGGGCGCGGAGATGTCCCGGCTGGCCCGCGGCGGCCGGGAGTGGCACCAGCTGCTCGAGCTGTGCGCTCTGTCGGGGACGCTGCTGGCTGATACGGACGGGGTCTACGACCCCAACGACCACAACGACCGACTGCTGCTGGGGCTGAAGGGGACGATCAGCCAGGCCGAGCTCTACCTGATCCGGCAGCGGATGTCGTCCGGGCGGGTGAACAAGGCCCGGCGCGGGGAACTGGCGCTGGAGCTGCCGGCCGGGTATGTGCGCCGCCTCTCGGGGGAGGTGGTGCTCGACCCCGACGAGCAGGTCCAGGCCGTGGTGCGCCTGGTGTTCGAGCTGTTCGAGCGGCTCGGCACGGTGAACGCGGTGCTGGCCTACCTGGCCGACAACCACATCCAGGTCGGGGGGCGTCTGCACCACGGGCCCCGGCGCGGGGAGCTGACCTGGCGCCGGCCCAGCCGGGCCGGGATCCAGAACATGCTCCACCACCCGGCCTACGCTGGTATCTATGCCTACGGCCGCACCGGCCTGGACCCCCGGCGGCGGCAGGCCGGGCGGCCGGACACCGGGCGGGTACGCCAGCCCCGCGAGGACTGGGTGGCCTACCTGCCCGGGGTGCTGCCGTCCTACATCAGCGTCGAGCAGTACGAGCGGAACATGCAGCGATTGGACGCCAACCGGTCCTGGGCGCGCAGCATGGGCGCGGCGCGTAACGGCCCGGCCCTGCTGAGCGGGCTGGTGGTCTGCGCCCGCTGCGGCAGGAAGATGGCGGCGCACTACCGGCGGGGGCCGGGCAGCAGGCAGCAGCCGGTCTACGTCTGCTCCCGCGACAAGATCGAATATGGTGCCGAGCGGTGCCAGCAGCTGGCCGGCGGCTGCGTGGACGCCTACGTCACCGCGCTGCTGCTGGCAGCCGTGGCCCCGGCCGCACTCGAGGTCTCCCTGGCGGCGGCCGAGCAGGTCGAGGCGCAGCGGGCGCAGGTGGACCGGATCTGGCGGCAGCGCCTGGAGCGGGCTGACTACGTCGCCGACCGGGCCCGCCGCCAGTACCAGCTGGCCGAGCCGGAGAACCGGCTGGTCGTGCGCCAGCTGGAGAGGGACTGGGAGGCTGCGCTGGCCGAGCGCCAACGCCTGGGTGAGGAGTACGACCGCTTCGCCGCGGCCCGCCCGCGCACCCTCACCGCAGCCGAACGCGAGCACATCCGCGCCCTGGCCGCCGACATCCCCGCGCTGTGGCACGCGCCCACCACCGCCGACGCCGACCGCAAACAGCTGCTGCGCCTGCTCGTCGAGCAGGTCCGCGTGGAGGTCCTCGATACCAGCGAGAAGGTGAAGGTGCAGGTGACCTGGGCCGGGGGCCACCGCAGCGACGGCGAGGTGGTGCGGCCGGTGGCCCGCCTGACCCAGCTCAGCTACTACCCGCAGCTGGCCGCGCGGGTCCGCGAGCTCGCGGCCGCCGGGCAGAACGCCACCCAGATCGCCGACTGCCTGAACCGGGAGGGCTTCCGCCCGCCCAAGAGGCGGGCCTGCTTCGGACCGCAGGCAGTCCGCGACCTGATGGGCACCCTCGGCCTGACCGAACCAGCCACCCAGCGCCACACCAGCCCGCCGCTGGGCGAGCACAAGTGGTGGCTGGCCGACCTCGCCCGCGAACTCGACATGCCCCAGGTCACCCTCTACACCTGGATCGGCCGCGGCTGGGTGGACGCCCACCGCCACCCCGACGCCCCCCGCAGATGGGTCCTGCACGCCGACCCCGCCGAGGTCGAACGGCTCCGCGCCCTGCACCTGATGCCCAACGGGGGACACACCCGCCGGCCCTGGCTGGCCAACCAGCAGGCCACCACGAACACCGACATGAACACAGAACCGGAAGGAAACACCCACGATGCCAGCGAGTCGCAGTTATAACAGCACTGCGGCTTGCTCCTCTCG
>NZ_JASNFO010000146.1:0-17236 GCF_032027725.1 Pseudofrankia coriaricola
CCAGGGTGCCGTCAAAGTCCCTTTTCGCTGATCAGGCCGATGATCTGGAGGACGCGTTCGGGCTGGCGGGCGGTGGCTCGCAGGGCTTTGGCGATGCTTCTGTGTCCGGTGAGGCGTAGCGCGCTGATGGCGGTGTCGCGGGCGATCGCCCAGGCCAGGGGCGCGTTGCCGGTGCGGACGGTGTGGCGGTCCTCGTCGAGGACGCGGTCGCGGACGTGGTGGACCGCTTCGACCGTCCAGTGCCCGCGTGCCCGTGCCGCGAGGTCCCGTGGGTGGGCCTGTTCGGCGGGCAGGCTGGTGACCAGGTAGAACACCTCCTCGGACAGGGCCGGTTTCGAGGTGACGGTCTTCTTGCGCCGGGTGCGCCGGCGCAGCTCGACGACCTGTTTCGTGCCCCAGAAGCCGACGAGTTTCGGTGTGGTGACGGTCAGTGCCTTCAGCGAGCGGGCCTCGATCCGGCCGTGGGCCTTCTCGACCGTCGTGACCAGGTCCGGTGCCTGCCCCCAGGGCAGCCTGGTGAGGTTGGCGTGGACGGTGGGCTGGTTCAGCTTGATCACTAGAAGCCAGTGGCCGCCCCTGGCCCGGATCTTCCGGGCGAGGCGTTCGTGGGAGTGGAGCGAGTCCGCCGTGACCAGGACGTCGGTCAGGTCGAGCCGGCCGGCCAGCGCCTCGACCGCGGCGATCTCGTCGCCGCCGACGACCCGCTGGTGGCCGGCGGCGACGCCGGTGTCGTGCCAGACCGCCTCGACCACCGCCTCCTGGATCATCGCCCCGGCCTGGGTGAACGACCGGGCGCCCTTGAGCGTCTTGCCGTCGAAGGCCAGCCCCCGCGGCCCCGACGGCGGGTCCGCCACTGCCACGGCCCGGGCGATCCAGCCCGAGAGCGCCGCGTCGAGCCCGGCCGGGTCACAGCCCTCGACCAGGCGCCGGATCGTGCGTTCGGACGGGACCCCGCGGCTGAGCCCGAACCCGGCGAGCAGCTCCGCCGGCAACTCGACCGCCCATTCCCAGACCGCGGTGAAGGTCTGCTGACCAGCCAGAACCCCGGTGAACCACAGCGCCAGCACCGACGCCAGCCCGTAGCGGCGCCCCCGCGCCTTCCGCCGGTCGGGCACCACGCCGAGTGCGCCGAGCAGCCCACCGGCCTGCCCGACCGCTCTGGCCGCCAGCCGGGCCCGCTGACCGGCGGGAACACGGGTAGGCGACACTGAAGGCACGGACGCGGCCCCACTCTCGGACGATCATGGCGTAGGAACCTCGATCATCCCGTGGGCGCCGCGTCCGCCCGTTCTCGGGGCCGGCCCGACGGCAGCGCCCCCGCTCTCCCGCCGCGCGGAGTCGCAGAAGACCAGATAACAGCCCAACCCGACGATCCCGCGGCCGACCAGGCAGAAGCTGATCAGACACACGGCGGCCGTCGCGGGCCGGTACACCCGGCAGCCGTAGCCGCTACAGGCCCACGACGCCAGCCGACACGCCGCCCACGACTTTGTCGCAGCCCTGGGGAACACCGCCTCGAACTTCGCCGCGAGCACCCGCCGAACGTCCTCCATCTAGGCCATACCATACCAAGACGGGCGATCCTGGGAAGCTACGGCCTATTTTTCTGCAAACCCTAAGCGGACGACAGCGAGCTCGACGAGCGGTTCTGGCAGATGGCGCTTTTTACGTTCAATCAGGACAAGGATGCGCTGGAGGCGATCGAGCAGGTGGCGCTCACTCATCCGGGCCCGTTGGGCGAGTTCAGCGTGTATTCCGGCAGGTCCGGCCTGCGGCTGCGCCGAATTTTAAGCAGCGCCTTGCGGACGAAACCCGAGGACCAGCCACGTCCTGATCGTGATCTTAACCTCTTCGTTGTTGGGCCACCAGCACCTATCCCGGCCGTGCGCAGAGCAGAGGCTAAGCGGCAAGCTGAAGGTCCGCCCAGGCACGATGATCGAGCGCCGACCACCCCACTCGCAGCCAAATGAGGCGGACGAGTCGATCCATGACTCGACTTTCCTGGGTAGGCACGATAATCTTCAGGGAGTGTGTCGGCCGTCACCAGCCGAGTCCGGAACTGTGAACGGAGGAGCCGCCATGGGCGTGGATGCTCGCCCGGAAACTCTGCCCCTCGGCAGCGCGCCTACGTTTCCGCGCCGTATGTGGTGGGTGGCAGCGCGTTCGTCGGAGGTGGGCGATGAACTCTTAGCCCGCCGGATCGCCGATCTGCCGATGGTCTTCTACCGGACCAGACAAGGAACCGCGGTCGCCCTTGCCGACATGTGTCCGCACCGCTGGCTTCCGTTGTCGAAAGGCTGCCGGGAGGGCGACCAGATCAGGTGCGGATACCACGGGATGCTGTTCAGTCCCGACGGGTCGTGCGCCGACGTGCCATCGCAGCCGGAGGCCGCCGCAGGTGCGGCGGTGCGTACCTACGCAGTCGTCGAGCGGGGGCCGTGGATCTGGGTTTGGACGGGCGATCGGGAAGAGGCTGACCCTGCCGAGATCCCTGCCTATCCATGGTTGATGGATCCGGATTGGGATCGGGTCGACGGCTACATGCCACTCGCGGCCAACTACTTGCGAGGCCATGAGAACGTCCTCGATCTCAGTCACTTCTCCTATCTGCATCCCGGTACCGTCGGTACCGACGAGTGGACCAAAGTGCGGCCGATCATCAGGGTCGAGGACGGCGTGTTGTATGAGCTTCGCGATCTGCCGGCGGCGGCGGCACCGCCGAGCACCGCCGTGCTGGGGGTTAAACCCGGTTCACTCGTCGACCGGCGTAACGAGAGCAGGGTTCCAACGCCAGCCCTGCACATCGCGACGACGACGTTGCGCAGTCCGGCTGGCGACGGGCACGAGTACCACGGGGCGATCCTGCACGCGTTTACTCCTGCGACGGAGAGGACGACCCACTACTTCTTCGCGGCAGCGCGTGACTGGCAGGTGGGCGACAGTGAGCTCAACGCTAAGATCCAACAGATAGCGATCACCACGTTCGGTCAGGACAAGGATGCGCTCGAAGCGGTGGAGGAAGTGGCGCTTACCCACCCCGGGGAACTGCACGAGCTCAGCGTGCGCTCCGACAAGTCTGGACTGCGGCTGCGCCGACTGATCAAACAGCGCCTACTGGACGAAGCCGAGGAACAAGGCGCGTCCTGAAGCGGCTTCAGCGAGTTCGTGGGGCTGCCGTTCATCCACACCAACGCGCCGATCTATCTGGCCGCCGTCGCGCGCGGCCCGAGCCGACCCGCGGGAGAACCGAGTCGTGCCCGCGATGACCCGCGTCACACCGCACGGCAAGGTCAGGATATCCAGTGCTCGTGGGTGAGGCTCGGCGTGGACGGCTGCCGCGCACTGCTCACCGGCGGCGTGAACGACCTCGGCGGCATCCTCGTAGAGGAAACGATCAGCCGGACGGCCCGCTCGGCCGAGACCGGCGCCGACCTGGAGGCGATCACCACCGGCATCGATCGACCCGTCCGGCGGCGCGACACCCTCCACGGGGCGGTCAGCGAGAAGCACAGCGACGCGGCCCGCCGCTCCCGCATCCTGCCGCGCACGGCCCTACGGCAAGCCTGGCACCCCATGACGGTGGGGCTGCAGTGCCGCTGAAGCGGCCAGGCAGGCGCCTCGGATGTTGGATCAGAACTCTTGCCTGTGAACTCGAATCGTCTATTGACAATCGAATCTGATCGAGCCACCGTTGTCTAGGACACTCCGGGGGCTGCCCAGGCTTCTTTCAAGGGAGTTCGTTATGCGGTGGAACAAGGGCTTGGTGACGGTAGGCGTGATCGCTGCAGTCAACTTCGTGGCGGCGGCGGGTAGTAGCGGCCAGGCTCAGCAGGGGACGAGTCCTCTACCGTCGTGTCAGCGCCGACATCGGGTCAACAGATGCGGTCGTCTCGGCGACCCAGGCCGACGACTGGGCCAAGGAACTCTCAAGATTTGAGGTGTGAAGTCGCTTCTAAGGTCGGGCCAAGTGAGGTGCCGGATCGTGCTATGGCAGCTGTGTTCGAATATTTCCGAAGACCTACGGTCGGACGGGGGTGCTCTCCAAAGCCAGTCTCGTCGCGTATCGCGGGGAAGTTCATGCCTTGGTCGGCGGGAACGGCTCAGGGAAGTCGATGCTCATCCAGCTGTTCGCCGGGGTGGTGCCTGTCGACAGGGATGGGTACATCGCGACCGCGGATGGCCGCGGCGTGTCGAGCATCGGTCTGGCACGCGGAACAACGGGCCCATCTGCGGTTCGTGCATCAGGATCTCCTATGATCCCGACGAGATCGAGCTTTACTCCCACATTGACGGGCTGGAGATCCAGAGGGCGACGACGGCACCGTTGATCACTAGCATGCGGAGTTGATTTGCTGGAGGTGGCGGCGAGTCGTGATCCGCTCCGGAGGCTTGGCCTTTGCCGGTACCCAGCGGGTGTGGGCTCGCGTCGAAAGCCGCCGCAATTCCTGGGCCTCTGGGTGGGTTCTCGAAACCGGGATACCGGAGGTTGGTGTAATGCAAAGCTTTGTTCGTGGGCGGAAGCCTCTCGCAGATGAAACTGCCAGCGCACAGGAGAGTTGTCGGCGTGAATGTACGACGTGTCGTCATCGGTACCGGCCCAGCGGGCGAGAGTGTCGTGGTCAGTGATGAATCAGCACCTAGGAGCCACGACTTCGTGCACACCCCTGGTTACGGCTACGCCATCATGTGGGATTCGCCCGCCGACCTACGGTTGCCATTCGATGGCATCGATCGGTCGCTTGCGACCGACATTTTCTTCCCCATGCCTGGCGAGACGCGCTTCCTGGCCATGTCGATCCCGCCGGACTCGCTGTTCACCAGCGCCGAATTTGATGCCGCGGCGGCCGCGGCGGAGGCGATAGAATACACGCCTGGCGCGGGGGAGATCTTCGCGGGGGAGATCTTTGAGGTCGACAATCCCGACATGCATGAGACCCCGACGGTTGACTACAGCATCGTTTTTGACGGTGAGGTCTGGCTCGAGCTTCCCGGCGGAGGCGAAGCGCATTTGACCCGGGGCGATGTCGTGGTGCTTCAGGATGCGCGCCACGCGTGGCGGAACAAGACTGACAGCCCCGCGACGATGTATGGGGTCATGGTCGGCGCAAATAAATAGTACGACGCGAAGTGAAGCGATGAGCTTGAGGCTTGGAGACGAACTATGGACTTTCACGTGCAGATCGCGCCGTCCATCATCGCCCCTGAGAAGATCCGGATCGCGGAATCAATCGGGTACACGGGGGCGTGGCTCGGGTGCTCACCGGCGCTTGGCGGCGATGCGTTCACCTTCCTTGGTCTGGCAGCGTCCAAAGACGGAGCGCATCAGTCTTGGTCTGGGTGTGATGGTCCCGCACCTGCGTTACATCGCTGACGCGGCAACTGCGTTATTGACCTTGGATGCGCTTGCACCCGGCCGTGTCCGGGAGCAGCGCTCGCCTTGCATCTCGGTGCCGAAGGTCTCGGCCCCTTAGCCGGAAGCAAGGAGGCGATCGGCTTCTCCAAGAAGCTGGCGGAATTTCCGCCTGAGCGACGGATGGCGGAGATGCACCGACGGCACGCTATCGGTCTGAGCGACCTCGACCGTCCGTTCATCACGCCCAACACCATCCGCAAGGGGACGATGACCGGTACCCGCGAGGAGATACGCGCGACGCTCAAGCATTTCGAAGCCTCCGGTGCAACGACCTTGATCTACGGCGTATTTGGCGAGAACATTGCCCGCGAGCTCGAGGCTTTCGCCGATGTGGCAAGGCTCTGACCATCCCGCATCACTTTGAGAAAGGCAGAAAATTGGGGTCCTGATCGTTACTAAGGAGAGCTAAAGTAGCTGGACAAAGGTTGTGAGCTTGTGGTTTAGTCATCTCGTGCGCGAGACTGACGGCCCGAAACTTGACCATGCCACGATCGAACTCCTCGGCGGGAACACGGCGAACGGGACCGCCTGAAGCTCCGATTGGATGAGGTACGGCGATGACGGTTTATGACGTCGGTGGTGTGCTGTGTGCGCGGCCGTTCAGGCTAGGGCGCCTTGGCCACATTGGAATATCTGTCGACGACCTCGCGCTGACGGAACGCTTTTATCGTGAGGTACTCGGATTTCGCGTAACCGACCACTTGTATGAACCAGGTGGCAGCCCGTCACCCTTGGGAACGTTCCTTACCTACAACTCCGACCACCATGCGATGGTTCTCGCCGACACCGCGGCCGCGAAGGCACGCGGATTCAATGCGCCCGGCCTGACGCTCAACCAGATCAGTTTCCAGGTTTCGACCCTGCAAGAGGTGGTTGAGGCCCACGAGATGTTCGTCGCTGACGGTTTGTCGATCCGGGCAATCGGTAGAGATATTCCGGGCAGCAACTGGGCCGTCTATGTCGCCGACCCTGATGGTCACCCGGTCGAGTTGTTCTATGGGATGGAACAAATCGGGTGGGACGGGCGCAGTAAGCCGTCGGGTTTCCGTCGCTACCGGGCCACTGAGCCTCCGAAGTTGCCGCGGCCGGCGGAACGGGACGAGATCCAGGATGTGATCAACTTGGGTTTGAGCATCGCTGATGGGCATGTCTGGAATGACGTCGGTGAGGCGACCTACGACGTGGGTGGCGTGCTGCTACCGCGTCCGTTCAAAGTTATCAACTCAGGTCCGATCGGTTTGTTCGTCCAGGACCTCGACGCGTCGATAAGCTTCTACCTCGACCGACTAGGCATGGCAGTCACGGAAGAGGGGACCTGCCTCGGCGAACGTCTCGTTCACCTCCGGTCCGGCACCGAACATCACACGATCACGTTGATGCCGATATCGCTGCGGGCCAAGCTCGGACTTAGCGATCGATCCACCCTGGCGACCTACGGCATGCAGGTTGGTTCCTACCGCCAGCTTCGCGACGCGCGGCGGTTCCTGGCTGAACAAGGGTACTCGGTCCTCGAACTACCGCCCGAAATACATGCCGGGATCGACTTCGCCATCCACGTCGTGGATCCCGAAGGGCACTGCGTGCAGCTGTACTACGAGCTGGAGCAGGTCGGTTCGTCCGGGCGCCCACTGTCGCCCCGCGAACGTCGGGTCGTCCCTGACGTGTGGCCCGAGCAGCTCGACCCGCCGACGGCAACATCGCCCAATCGGACCTTTCAAGGACCGCTCGGTTAGCGAAGGCGACTCCCAACAGCCATCACGCCGCCGCCCGTCCTCTCGCCGTGACTCCCGCCCGGGGCGGTCCTGTTCGACCAAGGGGGCGGCCGATGCTGATGAGGCACTTGGTCGCGTCCTGGATGCGGCGGGACGGCATCGAATCCCCGTCCTTCTCGGCGAGGCCGAAGGAGCGGCTGTCAGCAGTGGTTGTCACGCGCGGCGCCCGACGGCGCGTTCTTCCGTCGCATGAGGAGGGTGGTGCTCCCGAACTGGACCGGCGGTGTGCGGCTCGGGCGGGTCCGTGGACCGTCCCGAAAACCGGCGCTGCGGGTGGGCTGGGCAAGTTCGGGGTGACCGTGAACGCGATCGCGCCTGGCTTTATCGAGACCGACATGACCGCGGCGGCCGCGGCCCGGATCGGCATCCCCTTCGCGGAGTTTGCGAAGGCCGCGGCGGCGGAGATCCCGGTGGGGCGCACCGGCACGCCCGACGACATCGCTCACGCGGTTTCGTTCTTCGCCAGCGAGGGTGCCGGCTTCGTATCCGGTCAGGTGCTGTACGTGGCCGGCGGGCTGCGGGGCTGAATGACGGAGGGCGAGATCATGCCGGTGTTTCTGGGTATCACGGAGCTAGAGAAGGCGGTCGGCACCCATCTCGGCTACAGCGACTGGCACACCGTCACGCAAGAACAGATCGACTTGTTCGCCGACGCCACGGCGACCGTCAATGGATCCACGTCGACCCGGAACGCGCCGCGGCCGGGCCATTCGGCACCACCATCGCGCATGGCTTCCTCACCCTCTCGCTGGTGGCGCCGCTGGTGGAGCAGGTCTATCGGGTCGAGGGCGTGTCCATGGGAGTGAACTATGGGCTGAACAAAGTGCGCCTTCCGGCGCCGGTCCCTTCCGGATCGCGGGGTGCGCGCCGGCGTGGAACTGGCGTCTCTCGTGCCGACCGAAACGGCTCGCAGGCGACGGGGCGGGCGACCATCGAGATAGAGAGGCTTGCCCAAGCCCGCATGCGTCGTCGAGTGCCTCTCGCTGCTGGTGCCGTGAGATGGAGCAACTACCCGGACTCGATCTGGCGCGGTTCGCCGCGCGGTTCGACCGCGCCTGCCCGGGAGAGGCGACCGGGGCGTTGCGGGCTCGGTTGCTTGCCGGCGGGCGCTCCAACCTCACCTACGAGGTGAGCGACGGCGTTCGCAGCTGGGTGGTGCGCCGGCCGCCGCTCGGGCACGTACTCGCGAGCGCGCACGATATGGCCCGCGAGCACCGCGTTATTACCGCGCTGCGCAGCACCGGCGTGCCGGTGCCCGCAACATATGCACTGTGCGATGGCGCGGACGTCATCGGGGCGCCCGTTCTACGTGATGGAGCGGATCGACGGCACGGCGTACCGGCTCGCAGAGCAGCTCGCGGCCCTCGGACCGATGTTCTCCACGGTGCGAGGGGAGACTCAGCCACGCGCGGTCAACAACCTCGCCGTCCAGGCCCTCATCGCCACCGACGCCAAGAACAAGACCATCGTCGGCCACGCCGCCGCCCGCAGCGCCGTGACCGAGGTCACGACAGAATGAGCACCACCACGACAACCTGAGCATCAAGGCCCCGCCGGCACCCCGGCGGGGCCTTCCTCATACTCGATACTCGGCCGTGCCCACCATCAACGATGCCGTCATGGACATCCAGCGCGTCGCGGGACAGCCGTGACCTGGCACAAGACGCGGTACACGGCCACCGCCGGTGCGCCCTCACGGGCGAGCTTCGCGCACATTGCTGCGCCTATCCCCGACCCGCCGCCGGTCACGGCAACGACCTTTCCAGCCAGCCGCATTTGAAGTTGTGCCCTGCAGGCACGGCGGCGGCAAGATAGCGGCTGCGCGTTGCCGCACCGCCTTGCTCAGCCGCTTCGCGGCTCAGAACGTCGGCGGTGCCGCCGGTTCTGGCAGGGTCGGTGTCGCGGTGTCGACGGAGCTCGAGACGGGCGACCTGGTTGCGGTGGACTTCGTCCGGGCCATCGGCCAGGCGTAGGTAGCGTGCCGTCGTATACGCGGCGGCCAAGCCGAAGTCGTTGGTAACGCCTGCGCCTCCGAATGCTTGGATGGCCCAATCGATGACCCGGCATGCCATGGTAGGCGCAACGACCTTGATCATTGCGATCTCGGCGCGGGCGGCCTTATTGCCGCTGGTGTCCATGGCCCAGGCGGCCTTGAACGTGAGCAGGCGAGCTTGCTCGATGAGCATGCGTGATTCGGCGACGCGTTCAAGAGTGACTGTCTGCTTGGCTAGTGGTTTCCCGAACGGCGAACGTGACTCGGTGCGGCGACACACCCGTTCCAGCACGCGTTCAGCCAGGCCGATTAGCCGCATGCAGTGGTGGATGCGCCCCGGTCCCAACCGGCCTTGGGCGATCTCAAACCCACGCCCCTCGCCGAGGAGCAGATTGCTCGCCGGTACACGTACGTCCTCGAGGATGACCTCGGAGGCTTTGTCGAGCACACCCCAGTAGCCGAAGATCGGCAGCGGCCGGATCACCCGCACACCGGGCGTGTCAGTCGGAACGAGCATCATTGACTGCTGCCGATGAAGATCGGGCGAGTCCGGGTTCGACTTCCCCATAAAGATCATGATATGGCAGCGGGGATCGGTCGCTCCGGTCGTGAACCACTTGCGTCCATTGATCAGGTAGTCGTCGCCGTCGGCGATGACCGAGCTCTCGATATTGGTGGCATCACTGGAGGCAACCTCGGGCTCGGTCATTGCAAACGCTGAACGGATCTCACCGGTCAGCAATGGTGTCAACCAACGTTCCTTCTGCGCTGCTGTACCGTAACGAGCGAGCACCTCCATATTGCCGGTATCGGGCGCCGAACAGTTGAACACCTCCGAGGCCATCAGCGAACGGCCCATCACCTCACACAACGGCGCGTACTCGATGTTTCTCAGATCCGCGCCGCCGTGACCCGGGGGAAGGAAAAGATTCCACAGCCCCGCGGCACGCGCCTTCGGCTTGAGCTCGTCGATGACCTCCGCATGCCCGTACGGACCGGCAACCTCGGCCTGCTCAAAGTACTTGGCCTCGTTCGGATAGATGTACTCAGCCATGAAGTCCTCAAGGCGCTCTCGCAACGCCAGGACCTCCGGCGAGTGAGCGAAATCCATTGAGCCATTCTCCTTGTCTGATCGGCGACGACAAGAACAGGTTCCGTCTCTCCAGTCAACAACGACCAAGGACCTCACGAATCATGGACCGGTCCAACCATGTTGCGGAGACTGGTCGAGCCACCGATAACCCCGCGACGCTCATCCGCTTTTCCGGTCCCCATGTCAGACAAGGCGCAGGGCGGCGGCGCCTAGCCGATCCTGAACTGTAATATAGAGACCAGCGCTGACACAACGATGCAACGTCCGTCGAGTCAGGCTCCGCCTGTTTCCGGGGCTTCGTCGAGCAGCCGCTGTTTGATGAGCCTGCGCAGCCCCGGCCCCGAATTTGCAGGACGCACGCTGAACTCCGCGCGAAGCACTTCGGCCGTGCCGGGATGCAGATAGATCGCAGCCTTCATTGGTGCTCCTTCTATTAGACCCGTGCGGCGCGTCTCGGTCACACAACTGGGGACACAAGACCTACCTCAAGTCGTACTGAACCGGGGCAACCTCCGTTTGAGCATCACCCCTGAGCCCTTTCCGAAGTCCGAGGCAACTCGGAGGCCGCCAGGCTCTGACTTCTCGGTCGAGGATCGCCGCGCCGGTGTCAGCCAGGCCCGCGCGTACAGTGCGACCAACGGACCAGCGAGCAAAGGGAGCGAACTGCGAGGTTTACATTGACAACGCATGTGTGACCGCTCGCCTGTCTCACCAGCGGAAGCCTGCGTTGCGTCGCAGATGGAGGCATCAACTACGTCGCGAGTTTCTTCCGGCTCAACCTCGGCCGCTAGCCACAGGCCCACAGACGTATGGAACGCCTCGTGACCGACGTCGAAGATGATCCTCTTCACCGCTGCTCACTTGGCGTCGGCGGGAAGCCTCGAAAGGCAGGTCGGCGTCGCTGTTGCCAGGACTCGATGCCTTCGATCAGGTCTGGCCAGGTGAACGAAAGGTGCGTGTCCGCGTCGGCTGTGGTCAGCGCTGGGAAGGGTGGCAAGAGGTCAGCCTCGGCCAGCTGCCGCTTCACGGCCGCGATGGCGCGCGGTGAACAGTTCTGGCTGATGTCCCGGGCATATGCGAGCGCCTCGCCGCAGACTCGGTCGGCCGGGAGGCAGAATTCGGCTAGGCCATAGCTGAACGCCTCACGTCCGGTGAAAATCCGGCCGCTGAGGAGAAGATCGAGCGCGCGACCCCGGCCGACCAGCCGCGGAAGCGCCCAGGCGACGCCGTGCTCAGCTATAAGGCCGCGACGCACGAATGCTGTCGTCAGTTTGGCTTCCTCGGCGAGGAAACGAACGTCGGCGTGCAACGCGATCGCTAGCCCGACTCCCGCGCAGGGACCGTTCACCGCGGCGATCACCGGCTTCGCCATCGTCGGGGGGAAGCAGCCCGGGTCGCGCCGGGGCAGAGGGGCTCCACCGGTCGCCAAGTCGGTCGCCGAACCGGACAGGTCGGCGCCGGCACAAAACCCCCGCCCTGCACCGGTTACCACGATGACCCGGACATCCGGATCCGCATCTGCGTTGGCGAGTGCGTCGAAGTACGCACGCTCCATGCCCGGCGTCAAAGCGTTGAGCGATTCGGGTCGGTTGAGTGTCAGTACGACCACCGCCCCCGACCGTTCGATGAGGAGCTCGCTCACGCCTGTGTCCTTCCGTTGGGTCCCTGATGTCGACAGCACGCGGTCATCCAGGGACCGTTCAGCGCCCTTGCCAGATTGGTGGGCGTTTCTCGGTGAAAGCCCGTGCCCCTTCCGCGGCATCCGGGGAGGCAAAGATTGCCGCCGCGGTCTCGCCCCGCAGAGCTAACAGGTCGGCGTCGACCATCTGGCCGTCGCGCGGATCAACCGTTTCGACGCAGCGACGGCCAGCGGGGCTTGTGTCTGAGTGCGGCGGCCAGCCCGACGGCGGCGTCGAGTGCTACCCCCTGGCGGTGTTAGCTGCGCTATCAGCCCATGCTGGAACAGCTCTTGAGCCTCGATCTGTTCACCGGTAAGCGCGATGCGCAGAGCAGCCTGGTAGGGCAGGCTTAGACCGAGTCGCACCAGTCCACCGGCGGCCGCAAAGAGGCCTCGCTTGACCTCGGGCAGACCGAACCGCGCATCCTGCGCTGCGACGATCAGGTCCGCCGCGAGAGCAATCTCGGACCCGCCGGCCAAGGCATAGCCCTCTACGGCGGCTATCAACGGCTTGTCGGGCGGGCGAGCGGTGATACCGCCGAAGCCACGGTCCCCGCCCGCGGGCATTCCTTCTGTGGGAAACGCCTTCAGATCCATCCCCGCGCAGAAGGTTCCGCCAGCGCCGGTCAGCACGGCGGTCGCGAACTCGGGCCCGGTGTCTAAACGGTCCAGCGCTGCGGCGATCCCCTCGCGGACCTCCCGGTTGACGGCGTGGCGCGCCTGCGGCCAATGTTCTCACCGACCAGGACCTGACCGACAACGTGCGATGTCACAGCATGTTCGGACACGTCAGCTCCTCGGATGCGTTGCTCGACCGCCGATCGCGGCCCCCAATCGTGGTCCGTTCACACGGTGCGCTACTCCGCGGCACCTCGCGCCGATCTAGGCTGGCGGCGCCTGAACTCTGGAAGGTCGCACCGTGGTCACCAAACGCACGACAGAAGTGCCGGACTCTCCGATGCCGCCCAGGTCGAAAGGGGGACGTCGGCGATCCCTTGGGTGTAGCGGCTTACTGTTTCAAGGTGGAAGGCGTAATCAATGCGGCGCGGAGCACGCCACCGACGTCATACTCCGTCATCGTCCTCCCGCTCGGATCTGCCGCACAGCGCTTATCAGGACCCCCCGCCCAGGAACTCGATCGACTTGGCGTTGAACTCGTCTGCTCGTTCGAACTGCGCCCAGTGGTCGCAGCCGGTCATCTCCAACACTTCGGCTTTTGGAGCGAGTTCTCCGATGCGGTAGGCATTGCGGAGGTAGATGTTCGAAACGTCGGTTGCGGCGATGACGAGCACCGGATGCGGGAACGCACGCCAGTCGTCATCGGTCAAGATGCCTTCTTCGGTATCCGGAATCACGAACTGCATCGCACGTTGCATGGCCGGGTCACTGTAGACACCGAAACGGACTGCGACCACGTCGTCGATAACGTTCGCATCGTCAAGGATCAGCTGCTCGAAAACGGTTCGGATACCCGCCCAGGTGACGTCCGTGCTCGCCTTGGCTCTGCTGCTTCGCGTCAGGGCAAGCCGGTCCCGGAACTCCTGAAGATCGAGAATGATGCCGGCTGGCGAGATCATCACGATCCGGTCGACGCGATCGGGTGCGTCCTGAGCGACGCGAGCCGAGATCCAGCTGCCCAGAGAGACGCCTACGAGAGACGCTCGCTCGATGCCGAGCTCGTCCATGACCGCACGGACATGCGCGCTCCAGTCGTAGGCCGTGAGTTGCCGATCCGGTTTGTCGGTCCATCCGCAGCCGAGCATATCGATGGCAACGACATGAAAGTGCTCGGCGTATGCCGCGATGTTCGCGGTGAAGTTTTCCAGGCTGCCCGCCACGCCATGCAACAGAATGACTGCGGGACGGTCACGTTCACCGGCTTCGAGGTATCGGGTTCTGTAGCCTCCGACGGTGACGAATCCCAGCTGGTGGGGCGTGCGGTGAATGAAGGTCCAGACGCTGCGGTAGGCCACGGCCTGACTTTCCTCGATGGTGGAGTCAGTTTGTTGTGACGCGCTCATGTGCCTGCCATTCTTCAGGTGATACGGAATAGTCAGAGGCCAGCCACGTCGGCGAAAGCTTCGAGTTCGCGGGTAACGTTAGATCCGAAGGGGCCGTAGATCAAGGTCGTCGCGCCGGTCGCCTCGAAATGCTTGAGCGTCTCGCGCATCTCCTCGCGGGTGCCGGTCATCGTCCCCTTGCGGATGGCGTTCGGCGTGACGAACGGGCGGTCCAGATCGCTCAGGCCGATGGTGTGGCGTCGGTGCATCTCCACCATCCGGCGCTCCTGCGGGAAATCGGCCAGCTTCTTTGAAAAGCCGATTTCCTCCTCGCTTCCAGTTAAAGGGCCGAGACCCTCGGCGCCGAGATGCAAGGCGAGCGCCGCTCCGGGGCCAGCCGCGTCCAACACTCGCGGGGAATCGAGGGTTTCACGCTCCTCGAGGACGGTTCCGTAGAACGCCACCGCCGAGGGACCTTTGGTGAAGGTGATGCGGGAGCCATGCACCGGACTGGTGATCACTCCATCTGCGACCCGGTCCGCGATTTCGAGGCCCTTTGGTCCGTGCGCGGCAACCCAGATCGGCACATCCCCGGGCGTCTTGATGCCGAGTGAGCCGTTGTGGAGCAGGCCGAAGCGTGTGCCGTCCCAGTCGATCTCGCGGCCAGCGATCAACTCGCGTAGGCCGGCTACGTACGCTTCGACTTGGGCCCAGCGGACCGGTCTGCGGTTGAGCAGAGCGGTGCTCGTGAACCCCGACCCGACGCCGGCAATGACGCGGCCCGGTGCTAGCGCGTCGAGGGTCAATAAGGCAGTTGCCGCGTCAGCGATGTGACGCAGGTGCGGCACTATCACACCCAGACCAAGGCTGATCCGCTCGGTCCGGGCCGCTGCCAGGCCGAGGAACGTGAATGCGTCGCCGGCAAGTGCCGGTGAACACCCCAGCCACGCCCCCGTGTAGCCAAGCGACTCCGCGATGCGGATCTCCTCCGGTGCAGTGAGAGATCCCGCGATCTGTACGTGAAACTCCATGTCTCATCTCCAGGCGTCTAGCACATCGCTTCAGTTTGCGCGGTTCCTATTTGTGGGCGCCGATCATGACCCCATACATGGTCGCCGGGCGGTCGGACTTGTTTCGCCACGCGTGGCGCGCGCCCTGGAGCACCACGACATCGCCTCGGGTCAGGTGGACTTCTTCTCCGCTGGGGAGCGCGAGCCAGACCTCTCCATCGAACACGATGCTATAGTCGATCGTTGGGGTCGCATGCATGCCGGGGTTGTCGGCCTCGAAGATCGCCGCTGCCCCGGGCGTGTATTGCGCGGCTTCCGCCGCGGCTGCGGCGGCATCAAAGTCGGCGCTGCTGGATAGCGCGTCCGGCGGGATGGTCATGGCCAGGAATCGTGTTTCCCCCGGCAGAGGGAAGAAGGTGTCGACTTCGAGGGATCGGTCGACGCCGTCGAATGGCAACTGCAGTTCGGCGGGCGAGTCCCAGACGATGGCATAGCCGGAACCAGGCGTGTGGACGAAGTCGTGGCTTCGTGGCGCCACTTCATCGCTGATCACGACGCTTTCGCCGCCTGGGCTGGTACCGATGAGAACCCGTCGAACATTCATGCTGTGAACTCCTCCTTTACGTTTCGCGGTTCCGTCTCTCACCAGATCGGTGAGCGGCGAGCTTGGCAAGCCAGATGCCAGCCGGCGTCTAGATCCTCTGCTCAAGAACCGAGTTGGTATCCATTTCCACTTCGCCCCTCCTCGGTTCCATGCGCCGCAATGTGGGGCACGGAATGCTGATCGGCGACCCAGTGATGTCCGACCGGGGCACCGACTGCCAAGAGTTCCTCGACTACGATCAGCCGATCGACGGCAGACCGTCCCCGGCCCCCGTACTCGACAGGCAGGTTCATGCCGAGCGAACCTTGGGCTGCGAGATCTCGCGAGAACTGGGGGTCGGTGTCGCCGCCCATGCCCAGACGGGTTTATAGCTTCCAGGCAGGACACGCTTGGCCAGCCAGCTTCGCAGCTGCTCGCCTATCCCCCTAAGCGCCATCTGTGGCATCGAGGGTTCGCGCCGACGGCGACAGTTCGTTACGCACGTCGTCCATGCCGCGCATGTGGGCTCCCTTGACCGTTGTCCGTGCGTGCCAACACTGGCGCGGCAGGATTCGATTGTCAAGGCTGGACTCGACTATGAACGGCAGCGGCTGGCTGGACCCTCGGCCGGAGGGGGTGTTGCGAACCGCCGGTTACGCACTGTGGTCCTCGTGGTTGCGGCTGTTCCACGCGTCGAGCGTCGCGCTGGCGCTCCTGTCGATGTGGGCGCCTACAAGCTTCTCTGCGAGCGCTGCGTCACGGTGTACTGTGGCATCGGTGATGGCGGCGTGCTCGTTCACGGTGGCGCGTCCACCGCCATAGCGGTTCTCGTGGACGTACAGTCTCGCGTACTGGCGGAAGATCTCCGCCTGATCGAAGAGGTCCCGTCGGTTCTTGACCCAATGCCACGTAGTCTAAGTTGATCAGGCTGCTCGTGGTGATGCCGGGCCGCCGCGGCTGCCGGGGTCGACGGGTGTCGGAACCGGTCGAAGTTCGATGCTCCTGGCCAGTCGGACGGTCGGCGGTGCGTCGTGGCGGCTGCCGTGCTGGCCGGGTTTCTTGACCGGGTAGGAGTTGTGGCGGGCGCGCCGGACGACGCGGGGGTAGCTGCGGTGGCGTCGCTTGTTCAGTTTGGGGCGCCGGGTGATGTCGGTCTGGACCCGGCGCAGGATCCGGTCACGGTGTTCAGGGGGAAAAGGACGGGTCGCCGACCCGTCTGCGCATGAGCCTGACGGTGCGTTTGAACCTGACCCGGTCCGGGTCGATCCCGGCGGTGGTCGCGGCCGAGCAGATCAGCGCGCTGATCGCGAAGTGGGTGAGCAGGTAGCCCCAGATCTCCTGCTCGACGAGCTTCGGGGTCTTCGAGCGCAGGACAGGCCGGCCCTCGCCGAGGTCGGTCTTGTGGTGGCCGATCACAGTCTCAGTGAGCCACTGTTGGTGCTCCTGAAGCTGTGATCGTTTTTCATGTCTGGGTTCCGTTCGTGCTCGGGTCTGGTTGTGCCGGGTGGGGTTGGGTCCAGCGGGCTCGGGTGTAGTAGCCGGGTGGGCGGTCACGGCGTTCGCGGAGCCGTCTGATCTCGGCGTCGTCGGCGAGGATGATCCAGGATCTGCCGTCCGGGTGGCGCTGGGCAGTGATCCATCCTCGGTAGATCCAGTTGTAGAGGGTGGCGGTTGGCATGTTCAGGGCGACGGCG
>NZ_JASNFO010000147.1:0-16972 GCF_032027725.1 Pseudofrankia coriaricola
CGGGCGGGCCGCCCCCCCCGGGGGGGGCGGGCGCCGCCGCCGCCGGCCCCCCCCCCCCCCCCCCCCCCCCGCCCGCGTGGGTCGTCAGCCAGCCGCGGCCAGGCCGTCGCCGTTCTCCTCGCGCGGCGACTCGTCCAGCAGCTCGGCGTCCACCTCGGGGAGGTCCCGGACGAGGACCTTGTTCGCCCGAGGATCGACTTTCACGACCTCCACGGCGATCTCCTCGCCCATCTCCACGAATCCACCCGCGAGGTCGTCGCGGAGGTCCTCCGTCATCGCCGTCTGGTGCAGCATCACCGGCCGCGCGAGCCCGTCGACCCGAAGCAGGATGAACCCGCCCGAGCCGTCCTGTTCCTGCACCGCGCGGACGACCTCACCCCGCAGGGTGGCCCCGACGGCCGGCAGCGAGGGCGTGTCCCGCGGTGTCGCCGCGCGGGCGGCCGGCCGTCCCCTGGTCTGGGCCGCCTCCGCGGTTCTGCGGGCGGCCGGCCTGGTAGCCGTCGACCCGGGCTCGCGGTCGGGCACCACCTGCAGCACGCGGTCGAGGCGCAGCCCGATGCGCCGGCGCTCGGCGTCGAACGTGGTCACCGCAGCCTCGACGGCGTCACCGACGTTCACCTGCCGCCCGTTGAGCTTGTGCTCCGGCACGAGGCCGTTGACCCCGTGCGCCACGTGCACGAAGGCGCCGATCCCGGCGATGACGCTATCGACCTTGGAGCGAAACTCCGTCCCGGGCGGGAACTCGGCCTCGAGCGCCGGCCACGGGTTCAGCTGACCGGGAGCCAGGGTGTACCGGGCGTCGCCGGTCAGGTCGATCTCGAAGGAACCCGTTACGCGGGTCCCGACGGGGAACCGCTTCGCCATGTCGGGGATGATCCGCCGCGGGTCGACGTCCCCGGCGTTCAGCACCACCCGGCGCCCGTCGTCGGTGCGGACCATGACGAAGTCCTTGTCGGCGATGACCACCTCGCCGGGCACCGGCGTCTCGGCGCCGACGTGCATCGGCACGATGATCATTTCGGTCGACTTCCGGGCGAGCGCGGCGGGCAGCTCCTTGCCGAGCTCCACCTTCAGGTGCTCGATCGACTGGTAGTCGCTGCCGTACTGGATATAGCGGAAGTGCCCGCGCACGTCCGACGGGATGTCCTCCGGGTCCTGGACCAGCGCGATGATCTGCTTGCCCAGCACCAGCGCCAGCGCGAGCTCGGCCGCGACGTTGGCCGACTGGCCGGTGAAGTCGACGATCACGATCTGGGCGATCTGCAGGCCGTGCCAGGCGGTGTCGGTCAGGTCACCCTTGCCGTAAACCTGGTCCGCACGGAGGACCGTGAGCCCGGCCGCGGCGCAGGCCGGAACGATGACGCTGGTGAAGAAGACGTCGAAGTCGAACGGCTGGCCGTTCCGGAGGGTCTTGATGCCGAACGGGGTCACGAAGAAGACGATCTTCGGCTCCGGTCGGCTGTCCCGCATCAGTTTGATC
The DNA here is from genome assembly GCF_032027725.1 of Pseudofrankia coriaricola. Lineage (NCBI taxonomy): Bacteria > Bacillati > Actinomycetota > Actinomycetes > Frankiales > Frankiaceae > Pseudofrankia > Pseudofrankia coriaricola. The sequence goes on from NZ_JASNFO010000147.1 coordinate 1,481, forward strand.
GTCACGGTGTCCGTCCTTGTCAGTAGGTAGCGGCTGAGCCGGTCTCGTCCCGGCTTGGCGCGACTTTCCAGGTCGGTGGCTGACATGGACAGCGGCATCGCCTGACATCGCGCTGACATCGCTACGCTGTGCGTCAGCAGGATGCGCGCGAGGCCTGGAGCGGCGGTCGGAATGGCAGCGGGGATGGCGGGATGGCGGCCGAGACGGACGGTTTGGAGACAGCGCATGACGTCTCGGCAGCCCTGTCGATCGACGTTCTCGGCCCCGCCCAACTGTGTGTCGACGGTGCGCCGGTCCCGCTGGGCCAGGTCCTGGCCCGGGTGCTTACCCTGCTCGCGCTTGGGCCACCGAAGGGGGTCCCGGTCCATTCGCTGGAGCGGGAGGCCTGGCCTGATGGGGGCGAAGGAAATCGAACGGACCGGCTGCACAAGGCCGTCAGCCGCCTCAAGGCGTTGGGCCTCGGGCCCCGCCTACGGCACGAAGATGGCCGCTACCGGCTGGATGTCAGCCCGGACCGGATAGACGCCCAGCGGTTGCTCGCGTGTGCCGAGTCCCTCGGCGGCCCGCGGCCACCGACGGATGAGGCGCTCGACGCGGCGCTCGCGCTCTGGCGCGGCGATCCCGCGGACGCGATGGGCCTGCGCGGCACCCAGGTCAGGCGGGTGCGCGACGCGCGGGCCGCGCTCCTGGCCGAGCGGGCGCGCCGCCGGAAGCCGCGTTTGCTCATCCTCGACGACCTAGTGGGCCACAGCATCGCGAAGATGTTCGGCGACTACCCGTGCACCGTGATGACCAGGCTCGAGGAGTTCTGGGAGGTCGTGGACGAGTGTGAGGACCTGTTCGACCTGATCCTGGTCGACCTGCACCTGAGCGAGGGCACCGGGGGTGCGGAGGGCCTCGCGGTGCTCCAGGCGTTGCGGCGCTCGAAGGTAGCCGCGATATTGATGACCCACCGGCCGCGGGAGGGCGAGCCCGAAGCCGTGGTGCGCCGCCACAACCTGCTCGCGTTCTACGTCAAGGCGGGGAACACGGCGGGCACCGACTTCTCCAACCTGCGCGCGCTCGTCGACGACCTGGTCAGCTCTGACCCGAACGAGATACTCCTGCCGCGCTTCGACGAGGAGCTTGCCCGCCGCGAGCGTAAGGCCACCAAGCTGCTCAAGCTATCCGGCGGAAGTGAGATGAGCCAGCGCAGAATGCGTCAACGCGTCGACGAGATCCGCACGATGATCCGACAGCAGGCGCCGGTGGGTGACATTCGGGGCGCGATGGCGGACTTCAACGACGAGTGGCTGCCCGAGTAGGCCGCCTGGGTCAGCTGCGCGCCGCGGCACCGCCAGGCATCGCGAGGCTCAGCCGTACGTGGCCGCCGCCGAGCTCGGGTGCCGCGCTGGGCAGCACCTCCAAGTCGCCGTCGAGCAGGGCGAGCAGCACCTTCGCGCCCATGATCCCCTCGCCGTCGCCGTCGTGATGCGCGGACGCGGGAGCCTGCCCGCGCGCCATCCGCTTGAGCACGGCGGCCGGAAATCCGGGGCCGTTGTCCAGGACGTCCACGATCGCCCGGCTCCCACCGTCGGCCAGCGAGATGCCGACGCTGACCGTGCCCGCTCCAGGGGCGCGATGCTCCCTGGCCGCGCGCTCGGCATTGCCGATGATGTTCCGCAGCGCGATCTCGAGCGCCATGCTGCTGCCCACGACGCTGACCGGCTCACCGGGCAGCACAATGATGTCCACATGGTCGCCGTACTTCGCCAACCACGCCGCGGCGGCTCGGCAAGCCTGCCGTAGGTCGATCTCCACGCGTTCGTTACGCCACGCGTCGACTCGTTGCCTGTCCTCGCGTCGCCTGCGGTCCTCGCGGATGAGTGCCGCAGGTGCGCCCTGCGCCAGCTCCAGCGCCGCTTCGGCGCGGTCGGCGCGGTCCCGCTCGTCGTGTAGCCGGATCTCCGCCAGCTTCTGGTGGAACTGGGCCTCCTGAAGCGCGGCCGCCGTGTCGCCGAGGTGGTCGGGCGTGCGGTCGTCGAGATCGCGAGCCAGCCGCCGCAGCGCGTCCTTGGCGACCTCGTGCGGCTGCGCGAGCCGTAGCAAATGGGTTATTCCGCAGTCGCACAGCACGAGCTGGCCGGTGCCGTCGTCCACGAGATGCCCGGCGTCCCGTAGCCGTGCCGTAACCTCCTCGATGTCGACGAGGCGCTCAATGGGCGCCGTGAGCCGGGCGTCGGCCGCGATGGTGTCGAGCGCCGAGCGCAGGTCGTCGGCGGACGCGAAGAACACAGCGGCGAACAGCGCCGCGGCGGCGGCGTCGCCGAGCTCCGCGATCAGCGCCGCCCGCAGGTTGTCCTGGTAGCGCGCGGACGTCCGCAGCTCCACGAAGGTCGCGGGCTCCAGCCGTGCGTGGCCGTGGTCCCGCGCCAGGCCGACGAGGTGGTGCAGGGTCTGGACCAGCGGCACCGGATGAGCCCCGGACTCGTAGAGCACGGTGTCGACGGAGACCCCATCCGGGGTCATCCCGAAGACGTGCAGCAGCCACCAGACCTGGTTGCGCAGCTGCGCGCGGGGCGTGCCGGCGAAGGCGTCGGTGGTGACGACCTCCGTCACGGCCCGCTGCTGGCAGATGGTCCTGATCAGGCCGATTCGACGCGACGTCGCCGTGCGCGGGCGCCCCGACCGCGCCTTCTCGGACCGCAGCAGGCCGAGCAGGTCGCCAAGAGTAATCATGATCGTGCGTTGCCGCGGCTCCGCTTGGATCCGGGGCACCAGCCACACGCCAGCGGCCGGCTCCGCCGGTGGTGCCGCACCGATCCGGACGCGCAGGCCCTCGCCCCGGCCCACGAAGCTGAGCGGCGGCAGCCGGAACTCGTCGGGAATCATAAGCGTGGCCAGGTGGTCGCCGTTGTCCAGCGCGTGCAGAGGCGGGGCGACCCCCTCCACACCGATCAGCTGGTGGACGGCCGTCGCGAGCAGGGCGTGCGCCTGGTCGGCTGGCCCTTCCTCGATCGCCCGCATCGCCTCGACCAGGGTCTGGCCCGCCTCGTCGACGATGTACTCACGCAGCCCGGGCGGCGGGAGGACACTCGCGTCGAACCAGTGGAGGATTTCGTCCATTGGGACGGCCCGCCAGGGCCAGGCCGCCGTCGACTCCTCCACCGGCAGCGGCGCGGGGGTGCCGGGCCCGTCGTCGAAGACCTGTCGCGCGGCCCGGATCTCCCGGACGGCGAGCAGGGCGGCGACCTGATCCGCCCAGGCGAGGGCGGCATTGGACGGCTCGTCGCCGAGCGCCTCCCGCAGCCGCCGGCCGATGTCGTCGGTCTCCACCTGCTCGGCGCGTTCGATCTGTCTCTCGAGCGTGACGAGGAGCTCCTCGCCGTCGCGTCGCCTGGCTCGCGCGCGCGACTCGATCAGCCCGACGTCGACGGCGATCCCGTTGATCCGGTCGGCCCGGTCCCGAAAAACCCGGGCGCGCATCGTCAGCGCGTTCACGACGGTGGCCCGCTGCGCCTCGATCCGCCGCGCGAGCTCCTTCGCCGCCGACTTGGGGAGCAGGCCGGCGACCCGGTCGAGGGTCTCCTCCGCCGCGTCGAACTCGCCGGCGTCCACGAACCGTGCGACGGCTTCCGCCGGCTGCCACCGGTCGGCGAGGCCGCGGGCCAGCATCCGCGCCCGCTGCCGCGGGCCGACCAGCTCGGCCGATCGATCTTCGACGGCCAACTCGGGAAACCGCCACACGTCGGCGATGGCGGGAAGGTCCTCCTGGGCTGCGGAGTCCGTCACGACGATGCCATCCCCATCAGCTCCCGCAGGTCCGCCAGCGCCACGTCCGCCAGCGTGCGCTCGGGCGCATCGAGGCCGGCTAGCGCCGCGTGGGCGTCCGGCATGGCGGCGCGCAGGGATGTGGCGGTGGTCCGGGCGGCGCCGAGCATGTCGTCGAAGACCTTCGACGCCCCGGCGCCAGCCTCGTCCAACTCGGCCACGGCGCGGGCGGCGTCGACGATGGCGGCTACCCGGTTGACGAACGGCGGCCGTAGGTGGCCCTCAATGAGCTTGGTGCTGCCGGCGTCCCGTGTCGCCGCGTCCACCCAGCCGCCGACGTCCGCCAGCCTGGGATCCTCCAGCCAGGTGACCAACGCGACCCGGTCCTTGCTGCGGGCCGCTTCGGTCAGCAGGCTCAGCGGGCCATCGGCGCGCAGCAGGAACCGCTGCGTCCCGGTCCCCACCGTGAACGGCGGTGAGAACCGGTCGAACGCCTCCAATGCGCGATCGAGATCCCGCCACCGGTCGGCGGAGTCGGCCTCCCTGAGCCGGCGTGCCTCGGTGCTGCGCAGACCGTCGACCGGCAGTGGCCGCCTGGTGTCCTCCCACCAGCGGAGCGCCACCGTGCCGAGCGTTGTCCACGGCGACCGTGAGCGAGGAAGCGCGATCGCCACGGCGTCAGCGAGGTCCTCGGACCCGGTCGCGAGGAGTCCGTGCACCGCGACGGTCAGCAGCACGGCCCATTCGGTGTCCGTCAGATGGTCGCGTAGCACCGCGTCGCTGAGCTCCGCGGCGAGCCTGGGCGTCCCGCGCCAGGCGGCGACGTCGACGAGTACCCGCCGCGGCCGGGTCCAGGACTCCCCGGCCGAGCCGTGGCCATCGCCGTCGCGTGTCGTCGAGTCCGCGACGAGGCGCTCCAAGGCGGCTGCCACGGTGAAGTCGCCCGCTTCGAACCGCCGTTGCAGCAGCCACCTCCACCAGCGGTCGACGGCGGGTCCGGTCGCGTCGCCATGCCCGAGCACGGCCGCCACCGCGGGCTCGACGACGGCCGGCGCCGCGCCGCACGCGCTCAGCGCGTCCAACACCTTGAACGCCGCGGGGCCAGTGCCAATCAGCTTTGCCAGCTCGGCGCCTCTCATCGGCTCCGCGGTCGGGGCGAGCCGTGCCAGCACCTCCTGCGCGGTCGACAGGGCTCGCCGCTCCGCGGCGGCGGCCCGACTGCCGGCGACCGGCCGCTGCGCGGTCACGCCGAAGGAGGTCGACAGCTGCCAGGCGAACTCGGCACCGTGGATCCACACCCCTGCCTCGGAGCGCGCCCGGCGGCGCCCGCGCCCGCTGTAGTACCCGGCGAAGGCGAGGAAGTTGAAGCTGGTTACCACCGCCTCGTCGTCGGCCACGAGCACGCCAGCGTGGATGTTCTCCTCCCGCACCGACAGCCCCCCGGCGGCACCCGGACGGGTCGCCAGCTCCACGAGGCGCCTCGCCGCCCGCCGGTCATCCTCACGCCGCGCTCGCCGATAGATCAGGGTGACGTTGACGCCCCGCGCGACGCAGGCGTCGAGGGTGTCGACAAACGCCTGGTCGATCACGTCCGTGGCGAGCTCCTCGGAGACGATCACCAATGTCCGCTGCGCGGTGCGCATCGCGCTCCAGAGCAGATCCCAGTGCTCGCCGTCGCGGATGAGGCGAACCGAGGGCTGGTCGTGTACGGCCGCGGCGGCGAGCTCCTCGACCCGGCCGCGCCACGCGGCCGCCCACACGACCGCGGCGGCGTCGTCAGCCGGCGCGTCGCTGGCCGCGGAGGTGAGCGATGGGTCATCCGTGTCGATGGGCGTAGGCGCCCCACCTCGCTCCTTGCCTCGGCTGGACATGTCCGCTTCGGCCGCCGCCGGTGGGGCACCGCCGGGCGTGGCGGGAGAGGCGGGAGTGGCCGCGAGCGTCCCGAACGAGGCTGTGTCGGTGACGATGGCTTGGGCCACCGCGTAGTCGGGCATGTTGTCGCGCGCCCATCGCAACATGTCGTCGATCGCCGGGTTCCGTCGGCCGGGCAGTGCCGTTACCCGAACACCGAGCCCCAGGCTGCTCGCCCGGTTCGGCTGCAGGAAGTTCAGGTTGGTCACGATCGCATACCGGTCGTCCGCCAAGGCGACCTTGGCGTTGACGACCGCCGACGATGGCGGGCTGACCAGCACGCGGGACGTTCCCGCCGCGGCACGGCGCAACGCGTTGAGCGCGTTGTCTATCGGCCGCGGGGCGTCCGCCACCGTTCGGCTGGCGCCGCGCAGCAGAACGACCTGCACTCCTCGCCGGGTCGCCTCCTCCAACGCCTCGACGTAGGTCTGGAGACCGTCGTAGGTGAGGCCTGGGCAGGCGAGGACGATCTGGATCCGAGCGTCGTGGATCAGCCGCAGAATCGCCGCCTCGTGCTCCGCCTTGCCCACGAGCAGGTCGACCAGCGCCTCCTGCTGCGCCAGCCCGTGCAGCCGTCGGACGATCCGCCTGCTTCCGGCGGCGATCTCGCGGTGACGTGCGGGCCGTGACTGCGGCGGTGTGCCGGGCAGCGTGTCCGCGAGCGCGGCAAGCGCGGCGAGGGCACTGGCCAGTGACTCCGGTTCCTGCGGCGGGCCGCCCGCGGCCGACATTAGCGCGCGGACGAATCCGCTCGCCGCATGGCTCTCGACCAGCCGGGTCAACCGCGCCTGCGCGAGCTCCTGATGGCGCCGGGACAGCGACTCCTCGGCCAGCCGCACGACGAGCTGGCTGTCCGGGTTGATGGCTACCCGGATCCCGATCGCCTGGAAGCGTCGCTCCGAACTCGGCATCGTCAGCGACGCCGGGGCGAGGTAGGCGCGGATCACCCGCTTGCGCCTAGCCGCGGTCGGTGCCGCCCCGGCCACCTCGTCGGCCTCGTTGAGCGTCTTCGTCACCGCATCCGCGAGCTCAGCGGGGTCGATGTCGGCGAGCTGGGCCTCGTCGCCGTGCTCGGGGAGCTCCAGCTGGGCCGTAGGCGCCCGTGTCAGGCCCCTCACCTGGCTGAGCCCGCCGGTAAGCGCGTTGAGCATCATCGGGCGCTGTTCGTCGGCGGTCTCCGCGCCGGGCAGGGTATGCAGCTCGTCCGCCGTGACCAGCCGGCCGATCTCCGGGGGAATCGACACCCGCTCGTCGAGGAAGTCGACGCCAACGTGACCAGCTCGCCACAGGTCGCCGAGAAGGTCGACCATCATGCGCGGCGTGGTGCCCAGCACGGCCGCGAGACCGGAGACCGTCTCGACGCCGGCGTGCGCCGCCTTCAGGACGTGCTGCTCGAGGGGCGACAGCGAGTTGCCGGCGCCGATCGTGACCCGGACCTCGAAGATCCGGCACGGGACGTAGATGACGACGTCGTTCACGCGACCACCGTCGCCGCCGGCCGCCGGATCCCGTAATGCGACACCGTAGCGGTGACCGTTTCCCAGAACGGGACGCCACTGCCGGCAAAGTGCTCGTAACTGCCGACCATGACGAGCACGTCGCGCGCTCGGCTCAGCATCACGTTCACCCGGGCGGGGTCCGCCAGGTGCCCGATGTTGCCGAGCGGCCGATCCCACGGCACCCGCGCGGTGTCCCGGACGAGCGAGACGATGACCAGGTCCGCCTCCTGGCCCTGGAAAGCGTCGACGGTCTTGACCACGCCGCTGAGCTCCTGTCCGGCTCGGCCGATCGCGTCGACCTGGCGTCGGTAGGGCGTCAGGATCGCTAGGCCGGTCCTGCTCTCCTTCTCGTGTCGTGCGGTGAGCCGCGGGTACGGGCGCAGGGAGCGGGCCAGCCGGGTCACCACGTCCGCCTCGTACCGGTTGAACCAGTACCCCTCGTCCTGGTGCATCCCGCTGGTGTCCACCCAGACCAGCGCGCGCTCGCGGAGCCACTCCGGGAACTCGACGGCGCTGCCCTCCTCTGCCCGCCGTGTGAGAAGAAGACCCGCGGGAATGTCGGCCGGGCCGGGTGGGCTCGGGTCCTGTTTCGGGGCGGCCGGCCTCGGCCAGGCGGTTGTTCCGGATGTCGGGGCCGGGACGGCGAGGGCGGCCGGCGAGGGCGGAGCAAGCAGCGCCGCTGGGACCGCCGGTGCCTCGAGCACCGGGTAAAAGGAGCGGCTGACCACCTGCGAGATCGGGTCACGCATCCGGCGTTGCTCGTGCAGCATGCGGACCGGGCCGGAAGCCTGCCCTGGACCAGCCGGAGCAGCCTGGCCGATCATGGTTCCGAACAGCTGGAAGACCTCGAGATACTGCTTCCTGAAGGCGAAATGTTCGGCGATGGACGGTTCCGGGTCGTCCGCGCAGGTGTTGAGGAAGCGCTCCACCTCGGCCGCGCCGTAGGCGCCGATCTGCTGGTGGTCACCGATCATCGTCCAGCGCAGCCCACGCACCAGCGGCATCGCGAGCTCCGTCGGCCACGCCTTGGCCGCCTCCTCGACGATCACCCAATCGAACGGCTCGCGGGCTCCGTTGTCGACGAGCTTCGCCTGGGTGGCCGCCGCGCACGTGACGAGCACGATGTTCGCCCCGCGCCGCAGCCGTTCGCCGAGCTCGATCTCGCTGCCGTCGAGCTCGCCGAGCCACGACTCGGCGACCTCGCGTACCTGCGGTCCGTCGACCAGCGAGTTCAACCGGGCGCGTACCCGTCGCCGGATCGTGTGGCGCATCCGGACCGCGGTCTCGCCTGGGCTGAACTTGCGGAGCCGCTCGTCGACTCGATCCTCGGCGCGGTCGGTGTAGATCCGGATCGCCATGAGGTCGGCGTCCTGCGGGCGGCCCTGCTCGTCCAGCAACCCGAGCTTCGTGAGGATCCGGGCGGCCAGGTTGTCCAGGGCGTAGTGCGACTGGGCCGAGACGAGGATTCGCGCGCTCGGGTCGGCCCGCAGGCAGGCCTGCACCGCCTGCGAGCTGATCTCGGTCTTGCCGGTCCCCGGCGGCCCCTGCAGCGCGAACATCGGCTGGTGGCAGAGCATGTCGACCACGACGGCGGCGCCCTCGCCCTTGAGCCGGCCCGCCGCGCCGCGCCAGCGGCTCGCGTCGCCGCGGATACTGACGGGATCGAGGAGGCGGTTGACGAGGACGCGGTTGCGGACCAACTCGTCGCGGGCATCCTGCTGCCGGTACAGCGCGATCCGGGTTCCGTCGTCGTCCTGTGGGCTGAGTAGGCCCTTTTCTGGCACAGCGGCGCCGGCCACAGCCGTGACCACCACCGTGTCCTCACCCAGATGACGCACGAACCGGAAGCTACCGGGCTTGGTGTCGGTTCCCCGGTCGTCGTTGCGGATGCGCAGGTATGACAGCGACGCTTCGTCACCCTGCGAGACGTCCGCGAAGAAATGGCCGAACGCCGGCCGGGCGATGCTGTCACCGAGCAGCTTGGCGGACAACGGCGGCAGGCGGTCCCGGCGTTCGCGATCCCGCTTCCGGTCCCAGTGCAGGACGACCTCGGCGGCGTTCGGCGGCGAGGCGGGGTCGCGCTGGAACGCATACGTGCGGGCCGCCAGCTGCGCCGTCTGATATTCGAGCAGCCAGTCCAGCGCTCGCTGGAATCCGCGTTCCCTGGGACTCGGTCCGGCCGGTTCCCGCACCGTCTCGAACAGCCGTTTCCAGTCGGGCCGGTCGCGGCGCAGCTGGTTCAGGACCTGGGGCGCGATCTCGTCCGATTCGACGTGCACCGAGGCGATTCTGCGCCGCAGGCGGACGTCCTCGAGCTTGCGCAGCCGATCGCGCTCGGGCCTCGCGAGCCGCTCCCGCAGCGCCACGTACCCGATCACGTAGACGTCGGTCAGGAGCTCGCCCGTGCGCTGGAACTTGGCCCGCTGCTCATAGGGGCGGCAGAACCAGGCGGCCCGCGGACCGATCAGCACCCATCTCGCCTGCCTGAGCTTCTCCGGCGCGGTGCCACGCCAGTTTCGCAGATACGGCTCCGCCCCATCGGGGCTCTCCACGACGAGGGCGCCACGCGTATCCTGCTCGATAACTTCGGCAATCTTGCGCGGATCTGTGTCCGTGGGGTCGATCAGGCCCCACTCAGCGAGCCTGTCACGGGTGTCCGCGAGGTAGAGCAGGAGATGGGGCGGGGAATCCGCGCCCGGGGCGCCTTCGAGCAGCGTGACGATGCCGTCGTGGTTACGGCTGAGGCGCTCGAGAACCTGCGCCGACGTGGGGCGGCCGCGCGGATCCGGGTCGAGCATGTCGTCGAGCAGGGCGCCGAGCGCGGGCGGTATCGCGGGTGACGTCCGTACCTGAACGCGGACCTGTCGCTGGAACGCGAGAAGGTCGGTCAGCGTCGGCACCGCGCCGGCGTCGGGCGCGGTGGAGTCGAAGGTGCCGAGTAACCATTCAGCCGCGATCATGGCCAGGCCGAAAGTGTCGGCCTCCGCCGATCCCGGCCCGTCCGTCGGCGCGCGAGGCGTCTCCGGATCGGACCAGCCGAGCAGAAAGCGGGCCCGCTCGGGCGGCGTGTACCGCAGCGACCTCGCGTCCTGCGCCAGATAGAGGCCGCGAACGGTCTCGTGGCCCGACGAGTCCACGGTCGACGCCCGCAGGATGTTCGACAGCAGGGCGCTCATCTCGAACCGACTGATCCGGAGTGCCGGATGCCCGCCGTCGACATAGAACTGCAGCGTCCCAGGCCAGAGGTTGCGGTGCGCGATTCGCGCGTCGTGCAGGATCGCCAAGGCGTCGGCGAGCCGCCAGAGCTGGCCGAGCGCACGTACCGGATCGTTCTGCATCGCCGCGGTGAGATCGCCGATCTCGCTGGCCTCGATGTCCTCTTCGCTGAGCGTCCGGATGTAGGCGGCGCTGTGGCGAACGCCGACTTCGGTGGCGATCTTGTCGGCATCGAGGTGGCCGCCATCGAGAACTTCAGGAAGAGCGGGATGGCTAAGATTGGCGACCCGGAGGAGGACTTTTACTTCCTGATCCCATAGCCGCCCGCCGATCTCGCCTACATCGAGGAATATCTGGAGCGAGACCGCCCGGGACCCGGCGTCGAGCTGCCGGTAGCGGTAGAGCAGCCCAGGAAGAATCTCGGTGCCGTCGAGGTCGGTGCCCCCAGCCAGGGGGCTATAGCGTCGAACGCCCGCATCGTCGGTCATTAGGAAGGTGCTGACGATGGCATCGACGTCGCGAATCGACATTCGGCTCCCCGTGAACGCGCTTCCGGCGAAGGCCGGCCCCCGAGCGTTACGAACATCACGCTACCAGCACGCGGTTCGGCGCAGCACGGCGGCAGGCGGCGCACCCGCCGCGGCCGGGTGACCGGTTCTTGAGCGGTCGCTAGCGGGCCGGTCGACGAGCGGAGGAGACCGGTGACAAGGCTGTTACTGTGATCTTCGCGCCGGGTTACAGATGCTTCCCCAAAGGTTGATCATGGGTGGGGTGTGGAATTCCGTCTGCGGGTCGTCCTCCTCTCAGGGCTCCGGCAAAGTTGCCGGTTAGCAATTCAGCTTCATGATCGTGTTGCGAGGTCGTTCGGGTCGGCGGGCGTGGTGGCGTAGTCCGGCGGCGATGTTGGTGGTGCCGGCCAGACGCAGGATGGTTACGGCGTGTCAAGCGCCGGGTTTGGTGGAGACTGAGTTGTCACGCGCCCGCGAGTTGCCGGGCGTCCTGCTGGCCTGTCTGGCTGGCCGCCCAGGCGGCCTCGTGCTCGGTGGGTGGGACCAGGCCGATCTCGCCGTGTTCCGGCGGTGGTTGTACCAGTCGATGTACTCCGCGACCGGGACCACGAGATCGCAGTGGCCGGTCCAGGGCCCCTTGTTGCGGAACAGGGCGGTGCTCATCCGGCTCGATGTCCGGAAGCAGGGCCGGGTCGGCAATCGGCGTAGACATCCCTCGGCGACCCGTGCCCACCGACGCGGCGAGCACGGGACCACCGTCCGTTAGTTGGCGTCTTGCGGTTCTCCACCGGCAGGGCCGCTGGCGGCGTCGATCCGGGTATGGATGTCGCTACGTAGCTGCGTGACCAGTCCGCGTGCGGTCGGAGCGCCGACGTGCAGGCGCTTGCGCAGCGTCTCCGCGGAGATCGGCCGCTGGTGCTCCTGCCAGTGCAGCACGTCCTCGGCCCGAGCCCGATGCAGCAGATCCTGCTCCCGGGCCTTCCGATCCACCCGTCGCGACCCCTTCGTCGCGCCACGCACCCCGTCAGCGACCGGCCGACTCGGACTGCCTTCGCCTTCCACCTCAGTGGCTTCGGCCGACTCCGGGATCGGCGGTACGCCGTCTGGACCGACCGGCTGCATATCGTGGAGCAGGCCTGGTCCCACTTCAGCCCAGCCGATCAGCAGAAGTGGGCCGACGGCGTCGAACGCCGCCCTGCCCAGATTCCCAGCAACAACCGGCTCAGCGACGTTCAGCGCCAACGTCACCAGACTCGCGAACACCAACAGCCGACGCGCCGGCCGAATCTCCTCACGAGGCGCACCCCGCACCGCAAGCTCCCGAATCGCGATCAACAGACCCAGAACCGACAAATCCACCGCCGGCGCGACCAACGGCGCCACATAGCCCGGCACCCCCAACCGCAACCCCAGCAGCCACACGTTCCCGAACCCGAACAAAAACGTCAGACCCACCACCAAAGCCATGATCACAGTCACGGCAGTGAACGCCACGCCGCGCCCACGTGCGTCCGACGCCGGAACCGGCGATGATGCGCTCATCGCCCACCCCACCGAACCTCAAAACTGGCCTCCACGACCAGCTGCCCGACGGAAACACCCAGGTCAGCGCCTCCCCCTTCTACGAGGTTCCCCGCCGGGGGCACACGATCGGCTTTGCCTGTTCGCAACTCCTTCGGAGGTTGCTCCCAGGCTCCCGCGCGATGTTGCTCCGGGGCCGAGCCCCGGACCCCACGCCGAAAGTCGCGCGGATGCTGTACGAGCCTCCCCGGGGGCACCCACGAAAGTCCAGGTGGCAAGCGCGATTCTAGCGGTCGCCCGGTTGGCGGTCTAAATCTTGACCACCGTTTACCCACACTTGTGGTCAGCCCACCGGTTCCACCAGGGCAGCCACCGATAGCCCACAGAGCGCAACCTGCTGGCGGGCCGCCGCACCTAGCGCGCAGCGCCTCCAGCTCGACTGGCCCATGATCGGCGGGGAATGTAACTCCAAATGTAACCCTCGTGGTTACATTTGGACGTGCCACAGGACATGGACAACGGGTGCCATGGAGTGATCGTCGACCCTGCGGGTCGACGCGGCGGCGGATGCCTAGACGACGGACAGGGCGTGCGGGCGTGCGGCGTGTTCGGCCCGAACGGAGTCGGGGGTGCGTCCCTCCAGGTGCGGAAGGCCCGGTAGAAGGAGTTCGTGTCGTCGTAGGCGAGCAGGTAGGCGATCTTGGCGGTGCTGAGCGTGCTGTTCGTGAGGTAGTGGCGGGCGAGCTCCTCGCGAGTGCTGGTGAGCACGGTCTGGTAGCTGGTTCCCTCGGCCTGGAGCTGGCGTTGCAGGGTGCGGGGGCTGGTGGCGAGTTCGTGGGCCACCGCGGCCATGGCGCTGTCGCCAGCAGGAAGGATCTCGTGGAGCGCGGCGCGCACCCGGTCCGCCGTGCTGGCCGCCGCCTGGAGATCGGAGAGCCGCCGGCGCAGCTCGGGAGCGAAGAAGCGCCACATGGGCTCGTCCTCGGTGAGGAAAGGTCGCGTGGCGGTCGTCCCCGCACGCGCGGGGATCTTCCGCGTCGCGTGTGTGGCCACAGACCAGACCAGCGGTCGTCCCCGCACGCGCGGGATCTTCCCTTTCCACGGGGCGACGAGTCGGCAGACGTCAGGTCGAAGCGGGAGTCCGTCCCGGCTATCATTCCGAAGCACACGCGGCAGCCGCCGAACTGTACGAGGTCGCCGGCTGGCAGCTCATCGACGCCGCCCGACCCGATGACGTCGACCGGGCAAACAGCCGGGCACTGCACCACACCGCAGCAGCAGGTGATCGTAGCATGGAAATATTTGTTATCCAGAATGAGTCCATGCATATGTGCGAAACAGACAGGGCTACCGAGTCGCTTTACCTTGCACGCGGCGTACTGGAGCAGGAACTCTCGCCCCGCCTGTCCTCGTTGTTCCACCTGCGTGAGGCACGCGCACTCGCCCGGCGCGGGGAGAACGACGCAAAGCAAGTCTGACAGAAGGCCATGGCCGAGTTCGGCGACGGCCCCAGAGACACCGACCCATACTGGTCATGGTGGATAAACGATGAACAGATGCGTTGGCATGAAGCCGCTCTACTCGATGATCTGGGCGAGTATGAGGATGCGATCGACTCGTGGCAAGAATATCTTGCAACCCGATCGGACAATCTCTATTTGTCTCTTTCATTGGCCAACCTGGCCCGAGCCCAAGTGCATGCCAGCGCGTGGACCTACGCAGAGTCGACAGTGAGTGACCTTGTCGACTGCTCGGACGATATTCACTCAGGGCTCGCAATCGCCAGCATTTCCCAACTCGCCAACGACGTGAGGAGATCTCTGGCTGCGCCCAGATCACTCCGCGAGGCTACTCGTCTGCTTGCGTCGTTTGCGAAGCGGTTGGACGTCAACCTTGTGCGCTAGCTACAGCCCGCGTCCTCAGTCGTCAATTCATTTGCAGCAGGCGGCGAGGGTTTCAAGAATCTGGTCGGCAGACCAGCCAGGTCACGCGACTTCCAGATCAGCCGTCTTCCGAGTCAAGAAATTCGTCCAGTCTCGAAGGCCAGTCATCTTCCCCGAGGTCAGCCTCCATCAGCAGATCGCGCCAGTCCACCACCAAAAGTTCCAAGGCCTCGATCAGCCTGTCGATGTCCCCCCTGGATGCCACAATGACCGCACCCAGAATGCGTTCTCTGCCACGGGCGTCGCCGTTACGGTCGCCGTCGTCGCCGAGCGATATACGTTCCGCTTCATGGAGCATCGAAATTACGGCTTCCGAGTCCGCGGGAAAGTCTTTCCTAATCCTTCTTTCAAGCCGCGGACTGACGGGCATAGGGCCCTCCATTGTTCGGACGTGACGACATGCAGAGTTCTACCCTGCCGAGGGGAAGCATCATATCTTCGGGTCATGCGGTGCGGCGGCGGGCTGCGCGGAACGGTGGCGGCGGCCACCGTGGTCGACTGCTGGGCAGCGTCGCATTGGGGTCGGCGCGTTCGGCCAGTGCGATGGCGAGTGTCGTAATGACGTCGTCCTCGTAGGCGCGGGCGAATCGGTCGGCGCCGACGCCGTAGGGGCGGGCCGCGATGGCGCGGCGGGTGGTGAGGGTCGTTCGTGGTTTCCCGCCGATCGCGAGCAGTGTGCGGGCCGCGTGCCGTGGTTCGTCTGGGAGGGACTCCAGGGCCGCCAGAAGGAAGCCCGCGCCGACGCGGTCCGCGATGCCCAGCGCCGCCGCGCCGACGAGGTAGCGGCCGAGCCGGGGGTGTAGCGGCGGCGCTACACCCCCCGCTACTCCCCACGGCCCTCTGACCTGAGTTCGGTCATTTGGTTAGTGCCTTGCCCGTGAGGGCGTCGAGCAGGGTTCTCCGTTCGGGGTCGAGTTCGGGTGGGAAGGTCTGGGCGGCGCCGTTGATCGCGATGGTCGCGGAGCGGAGTGGGCGGAGCTGTCGGATGACGTTGCGGACCGCGAGGCCGGTGCGGTTCTGGATGGCGCGGGCGACGGCGAGCGCGGTGAACACGATGGTCAGGTGGGCTTCGATTGCGTCTTTGGTGCGTACGAACATGGGCCGGGCGGCGAGGTCGGTCTTGGACATCCGGAACGACTGCTC
>NZ_JASNFO010000148.1:0-15903 GCF_032027725.1 Pseudofrankia coriaricola
CCGAACTTGCGAGTGCTCGAAGATCGCTACGCGCACAGCCTGGCACTTTGGCCTGTGTTGTCCGAAGTGTAGTCAGTAGGTTGCTTGATCGGGATCTTGCTGGATGGGATCATCGACTCGTGGCGAGGCAAACGGGTGCTATGCACGTGGACCGGATTGTCAGTCGGCAGACGAACGCGGCCGGCGAGCCGCGGGAGTACGTGTCGCATCTGGTGCGGCGTACCTTCCGGGAAGACGGAAAGGTCAAGAACGAGACCATTGCGAACGTCTCGCACCTTCCGCCGGCGGCCATCGACGTGCTCAGGAAAGCGCTCGCGGGCCGGACGCTGGTCGATGTCGAGAAAGATGTCGAGATCGCTCGGTCTCTTCAGCACGGCAATGTCGCCGCGGTCATGACGGTCGCCCGGCAGCTCGGCCTGCCGGCACTGCTGGGGCCGGCTGGGCGACAGCGGGATATCGCCCTAGCGCTGATTGTCGCCCGGATTATCCAGCCCGGTTCGAAGCTCGCCACCAGATCCTGGTGGTCCGACAACACGCTCGGCGCGGACCTGGGGATAGACACGGCGTCGACCGACGAGATCTATGCCGCCATGGACTGGCTGCTACACCGGCAGGACGACATCGAAAGGCAACTCGTGGGCCGGCATCTCGTCGACGGCGGCCAGGTTCTTTTCGACCTGTCGTCGTCCTGGATGGAAGGGCACTGCTGCCCGCTGGCGTCCCATGGCTATTCCCGTGACGGCCGTCGCGGGCTCGAGCAGATCGAGTACGGAGTCCTCACGGACGCCGACGGCCGGCCTGTCGCGATACGCGTCTTCCCCGGTAACACCGGCGACCCGTCCGCGTTCATCGAAGCCGTGCACGCCGTCCAGAAAACGTTCCACCTGAAGAGTGTGATCATGGTCGGCGATCGAGGGATGATCACGTCGGCGCGTATCAGGGCGCTCCGCGAGTCCGACGACCTGGGATGGATCACCGCCCTGCGCGCGCCCCAGATCGCCCAGCTCGCGGCCGTGGACGGCCCGCTGCAGCCGACCCTGTTCGACGAGACCAACCTCGCCGAGATCCGCCACCCGAAATTTCCCGGAGAGCGGCTGATCGCCTGCCGGAACCCTTTCCTGGCAGCCGAGCGTGCCCGCAAGCGTGACGAACTGCTCGATGCCACCGAAAAGGCGCTCGCCCCAGTCGTCGCCGCCGTCACGGAAGGCCGGATCGTCGGCGCCGCGGACATCGGCATGAAGATCGGGAAGATTGTCCACAGGCGGAAGATGGCGAAGCACCTCGAGATCACGATCACGGACGCCGATGTCACCATCGCCCGGCGGGAGGAGAGCATCGCCGCCGAGGCGGCGCTCGACGGCATCTACGTCGTCCGCGCCGAGGAGAAACACGCGAGCGGAATGCGCGGAGACGAGATCGTCACCGCGTACAAGAACCTCTCCCAGGTCGAACGAGTCTTCCGTACGATCAAGACGACCGACCTTCAGGTGCGACCGATCTACCACTACCTGGAAAACCGGGTCCGCGCACATCTCTTGATCTGCTCCCTCGCTGCCTACATCACCTGGCACCTGAGGAAACGGCTCGCCCCCCTCACCTTCACGGACGAGGAGCCGCCAGGCCGCACCGACCCGGTCGCGCCCGCTCTCCGTTCCGAGGCCGCCAACCGGAAATCCACACGCAAGGAACAGCCCGACGGAACGCCTCTTTACAGCTTCCAGGGCCTCCTCGCGCACCTGGCCACCCTGACCCGCGACGAGATCCGCATCAGCGGCGGCGGCAGCCTTCAGCTACTCACGAACGCCACCGAAACCCAGAGAAAGGTCTTCCAGCTAATCGGCGCGCCTATCTCCAAGACCGTTGGTAGTCAGTAAGACGATCAATGGCTGCCGCGAACCCGCAAGTCACGAGCCCGCAGTGCGTCCTAGATCAAGTAAGTTCGGGTTAGGCGGTGGATCGTGCCTGAGCTGTCTTGTCGGCGGAGGCCGCGCCGAGGGCACCGTCTACGGCGGCCCGGGTGCCCTCCTCATTGTCGGGCCAGAGGTGACCATAGGTGTCCAGCGTCTCAACGGCGCTCTTGTGGCCGAGGCGGGCCTGGACGACCTTGACGCTCTCGCCGGCGTGGATCAAGAGGCTGGCATAGAAGTGCCGGAGCTCATGGAAGTCGACCTTTCCCGCGAGCCGGTCGGCCACCGCGTCGGTCGCGTCTGCGGCGGCGGTGTGCCCCGTCGTGCGCTCCTCGGCCGCCCGCGTGCGTAGTGCGCGTTCAGCAGCCTTGACGGTTGGCTTCCATACGGAGTCGATGAGCCGGTTACGGCGCATGATCGCGCCATCGGGGCCGGGGTAGAGCAGTCGGACGCTGGTTCGCTTCGCGGGCGCGCCGGCGGCGCGCTCGGTGTACTCGTCGATCTCGACGAGCGCGGGTGGAAACGTCGCGACGTGCCGGCTGAGCGCTTGCCCGACGACGTCCGGCAGAGGGATCGACCGTTCCGAGGCCTCACGCTTGACCGGGCGGAGGTAGGGCTTGCCCTTGTTCAGGGTCTGCGCCTGCCGGTCGACCCGGATTCGACGTCGGTGTCCGAGGAACTCCACACCTCCCATGCACACCCCGCTCACCCTCGCCGAAGTACGCCAGCTCCCCGCAGCGGTCGACCTCGTGACCGCCGGCCGCGCCTTCAACCTCGGCCGCACCCTCGCCTACACCCTGGCCGGCCAAGGCCGGTTTCCCGTGCCCGTCCACCGCCACGGCCGCACCTACCGCGTCCACACCACCGGCATCCTCAAGGCCCTCACCGAACCCGACCCACCCACCACCGCCGGGCCAGCCGACCAGTAACCCCGCCAGGACCGTCACCCGGAGCTCGGGATGCCGACGACCACCAGGCCCAGACCCGGCCGCCCCCTCGTCACGATCACCGCCCCGGCCGGCCGGTGGGACCTGCACCGGATGTACGACGACATGCGGGAGCAGCGGTTAGAGGGTGAGTTGGGCGAGGACGGGGGCGTGGTCGGAGTCGCGGGCCTTTCGGCGTGGGGTGGGGTCGGCGCCGACGGTGGGCAGGGGCCGGTCGACGAGGGTGGTGACCGTCCCGAGGTCTGCCAGGAGGGCGTGGCTGATCAGGATGTGGTCGATGAGTTCCTTGCGTCCTTCGTAGATCCGGGAGTACCGCCGGTCCGCGGGGATCGCGGTGGCGAGGTTCCACAGCCGTTGGGTGCCGCCCTTGTCGGGGCCGGTTGAAGCGTGTCACCTGGCGGTCTGCCTGCCACGCCGGGCCATCGGCGCCACCTGGCCGATGGACCGGCTCCTGGCCATCTGCGCCGGCACGACCGTCCGCGGCTCGCTCGCCGAGCCAACCTGCAGGCCGCGTGGGTGGCACCGCGCGAGAACCCGCCACCTTCCGCGCCCTCGGCCCGTGACGGTGAGATGCGGTCCCTGCCGCTGGAGAACAACGGGAACCCGTGGGGGGTATCGCCGCGCAGCCGGACCGAGTGGACCGAGGGCCTGCCGTTCGAGGTGCGCGCGCTATGTCATCTGTTGGCTACAATGAACAGCTGCCAGCCTGGTTGTCCACGTCGTAGGTGGGATCGATGGCACCGCATTTGGTGGTACCGCATTTGGTGGTACCGCGCCTGATAGCACGGCACCTGGTGGTACGGCCTTTGCGACACGGCCGGCGCCGGCCCGTCGGGCCGCGCGGTAGCGCGGTACCGTGACCGCGCCGACCGAAAAGGGGGAGCCAGGCCCTCCGGTTTCGGAGCTGGCCGGTTTCACGGACGTCACGCTGGTCGGCCGAGGGGCGCAGGGGAGCGTCTACCGCGCGACGAAGACGTCCATCGGGAAGGTCGTCGCCCTCAAGGCGTTTCCATTCGGACCGGGCGCGGTCCTGCACGAGCGGGCACTGCGCGCGGAGGTGGCGGCGCTCGTCGCGCTCTCCCACCATCCAGGCGTGGTCGGCGTCCACGACCTGCATCTGGACGGCGCGTGGGCCTGGCTGGAAATGGACTACTGCGCCGGCGGGTCGTCCCTTGTCTGGGCCGCCGACCTGGCCCGCGCCCATGACTGGGAGCCGCGCGCGGCGGTGGCCACGCTGTTGGAGCTGGGCGGGCAGGTCGCCCAGGCGCTCGCGTTCGCGCATCGGCTGGGCTGGGTGCACGGAGACGTGAAGCCGGGCAACATCCTGCTAGACCACCTCGGAACCGCGCGGGTGTGCGACTTCGGCCTGGCCCGGCTGGCCAGCGTCGGCCTCGTGCCGCGGCCCGGCTACCGAGCGCCGGGGACGCCTCGCTACCAGCCGCCGGAGGTGCTGCGCGAGGGCGCCGTTCCCACCGCCGCCGGCGACGTCTTCGCGCTGGCCGAGACTCTGCGCGACCTGCGGCGGCTCCTCGGCGGTGACGGCCTGGCTGCCCCGGAACGGGTCCTCGATCCGGACGTGACCGACACCGAGGCGCTCGGGACGAGCCCCACCGAGGTCCTCGCCGATCTTGAGGTGCTGCTGGCCCACATGAGCGCGACCGACCCGGCGCGACGCCCGCGCGCGAGCGAGGTCACCGACCGGCTCACCGCGCTCGGCGCGCGGCTCGCGTCGGGCGAGTCGGCACTGTCGGGGGCAGCCAGCCCGACGGATCCGCCGACACTGCCCGACCCACCGTCGCCGACGCTGCCCACCACGCGACCACGCCGTCGAGGGGCGGTACAGGCCGTCGTCGCCGCGGGCGCCGCTCTGGCCCTGCTGGGCGTCGCCGGGGGTGCCGCCTGGCTCCTCTGGCCGGACCCTACGGGGGGCCAGGGCGTGGCTGACGGCAGCAGCCTGGAACCCGGAACAGGCTCTCTGCCGGGGCCGACCGGCGAGGACGTCAAGGTCACGTCCTCGGCGGCCGGCTCCCCGGGGACGCCCTCGAGCGGCGCGCCGACGTCGGCGGAGCCCACCACCGGCGGATCCAGCCCACCGGCCGGTGGCGAAGGCGCGACTGTCGCCCCGCCGCCGGTCCCCCCATCCTCGTCCGCCGGCGCGGTGACCTACGCCTGGCCAGCCGGTCTCATCACGCCACAGCTCATCGATGGCAACTGTGTGTTTACGGTCTTCTACGGAAACCTGAGCAGCGTCGCTTTCGCCAAGGTCCGCTTCTACAGCGGCGACTGTGGGGGAACAACCCTCGCCGTCCTCGGGCGCGGCGACGACGGCGTGACCAGGAGCTGGGGTGACACGTGGGCGTCGTCGGGTGAGGACGAGTGCGGGCGGTACCTCGAGACGCAGGCCGACAGCGGCGCCGTCAAGAGCACGGCGGTCGGCCAGACCGTACGGTTCCGTGAAACCGGCGTCACCTACACGTTCACGGCCGGCGAGGGGATGTCCCCGGCGGTCTATCGGACCTGCTGAAGCGGCCCGCTTCAGCTGAGCAGATGGAGGTCCTCGTCGAGGACCCATCCGTTCGCGTAGGCGAGCCTGCCAAGATGCGCGACGTAGTTCGCGGCCGGCCCGCTGGCCGGCGAGTCCGCGGGCTGCTCGTCATCCGGGATCGCCAGGCTGGTGCTCTGCAGCCCGTCGACACCCAGTGAGCTGAGCTTGGTCCGCAGCCGCGCCAGCCGGTTCTCCGCGGCCTTGCGGCTCAGGCCGAGCCGGTCGGCGACCTCACGGGTGCTGACCGGCTCGCCCACGCCCCCGCTGCGTACCAGGCCCTCGCACAGCGCGGCCAGCAGGCGGAGGTCGTCCTCGGCGAGTTCGCTCCGCAACTGTTCGGTGGGCTCGGCGGGGAGGGGGGCTGCCTCGGCCGCCCCGCGTCCGTCCGTCGGGCGGCGCTGCCGTACCCGCAGCCGGAGGCCGCCAGCCCGCCCCATCAGTTCGAGCTCGCAGACCGCGGTCAACAGGGGCTGGGTGAACGCTGCTTGGCCCGTGGGGCGTTTCGGCACGACCCGCGGCGCTGTTCCTGGCTCGAGGATCACGAGGCCGTGCGAGGTCGAGTCGTGGCGCACCCACACCCAGCCCGACTGCATGAACAGCAGCCCGGCGTGGGCGGAGACCCGGGGGTCGGGAATGTGAATGTGCCGGTCCGGGGCGCGTCCGTAGGCCAGGAGCCGACCCTCGCGCAGCGCCCACGACCGGTTTCCGAAGCTCACCTGCGCGTTGGTCGGATGGTGCATGGCCCAGCCTCCCGGTATTGCCTGGCGCTTTGATGGCGGTCTGGAGACATCCCGCCTCGCGGTATCCCGTGCCGACCCGCGCGACAGCCGGCGCATCGCCGCACGGTCGACCGTTCCGCGCCGCCGGACAGTATCTGTCGACGGACCGAGCCGGTCTGGCCGTGGACGAGGACCACGACGCCGGCCTGGGAATGCGCCGGCTCGGGGAATTGTCGGGTCCGGTCTGCCCTGACGGGCGGGGAGGGGTCCTCACCGTGTCGAGCCCACCGGCCGTTCACTGCTCCCGGGCCGGTTTCCCGGCCGCGAGTGACCAGGCCGCTGACAGGGGCGACGAGCCCGCACCGGCCGCGATGCCGAACCCATGGAGTACCGGATCCATGCGGCTTTCGGGCGCGGCGCGTGGCCGCCCTGCCTATGTGGCCGAACTGTGAAGGGAGACGTAGATGTCAACCATGGACCTGGCGGTACCCCAGCCGCGCACCCGCCCGGCGGTGAGCCGTCCCTGGCGGCGCACGATCGGCCTGCTCCTAGCGACGCTCACCCTGGTTTCCGGGCTCGCGATCGCCGCCGCCGACTCCGCCGCGGCCGCGGTCGTGCCGAACCTCGGCAAGAAGTGCGTGGGTGTCAAGGTGGAGCGCTGCCTGTGGATCAACTTCGACACGGCGGAGCGGCGGGTGCGGGCGTACGCCACGGTCACCGACACGACAGAGGTGACCGACTACAAGGTGCTGGTCAGGAACATCCGGGTGGTGACCCAGTCCGGGAACGCGTATGGCCCGGTCGCCGACACGGACGGCTGGTGGAGCCTCACCGACTCCGCCCACAGCGCCCTGGTGAACTGCTCGAGGATCGGAAGGCAGGTCTACGCCGAGGCCACGTTCGGCTGGAGTAGCGGAAACGGCACCGCGTACAGGACCGAACGTAGCGCGCTTGCTACGGTCTGCTGATGTAGCGATCCGGTGTCGGCGCCCGGCCGGGCCGGAGGGCGGCTCCGGCCCGGCCGGTGCGCGGCCCGGCCCGCGCCACCCCGACGACGCCGCGCCAGCGGACCGCGAGGCCCGCGGCTGCCCAAGGGAGGCCCGCGGCTGGCCAAAGGTCCGCCGCTGCCCCGACCAGCGGCGCCCCGTCCCACCTGAACGGCCCGGCGCGACCCCGTCGCCCGGGCCGTTCGCCCTTCCACCCGTGCCCGCCCGGGGGGACGGCTGCTCCCTGGGGCCTGTGAGCAGGTAATTCCCCAGGTGGCCTGTGATGTTGATGTTGAATGGTGGTCTCGGTGGCCGGGGGGATCGCGGTTTACCGTGCCAGAACTCGGTTTTCGGTGGTTGACCTGCGACTTCGCCGTCAGATACCCCCATGCATGATCGTTGCTCATGATGGTGCGGCTGACGTATCTGGCCATGGTTCAGGTGGTCCTGCTGGCTCGTCCTGCTGACTCGCAGCGACACGGCGAAGACGACGGTGTGCCTGCCGAAATGTCATCCGTCCTGCTCAGGGCCGTCGCGGCCGATCGCGGGCCCTCCCAGCGCCCGGTCCTTGCCCGGCGGGGCACGCCGCTGCGCGAGGATGCCGCGTCGTGCTGCTTCGCCTGACGGCGAGCTCGGCTGAAACCAGACGATGGGCCAAGATCTTGGCTTGCGCGACGTCCCCGGCGTTGACCTTCGGCTGCACACGACCGCTCTGTACAACTCGATCTACCGGTTTGATGGGCACATGCTGGTGAACGCCCGCGTGTACGGCGCGCCCGCCGCGCACTCGCCGGTCATTCACCTGCGCGAGACGTCGGTCGGCCTGTTCGAGCACTTGGCTTCGTAGCCGAGAACTCGCTGCCGGAGCCACGATCTGGTCGAGGATCGCCCTGGGCCCCTCGTCCAGGCCGCGTAGCACCAGGGCGGCGTTGAACTCGGACCGCACGAGTTGGAGCACCTCGGTAGCTCGCCGTCGGTGTCGGCCATGCGGATCAGGCCGGCGGCGCTCTCCGCTTCGTCCGGGCGGGCCAGCCGGATCCGGCGACCCGCAGGCCCCGCCCAGTCCTGCTGCAACTGGGCGGACTTCACCAGCACGGGACGAGGCCGCTTGTTCGGCTTCTTCGCGCTCACAGCTTCAGATGAAACGACCGTACCTGAAGGCAAGTTCAGCTCCTGCCGAACGTCCGCACCGCGAGTGCTACTTGCGGGCGACGCCGCAGTGGCTGTCGACGGGGGTGGGGTTGGTGCCGGGATCGGGTCGCCACAGTGAGGTGGAGACGACGCCGGGTTCGACGAGTTCCAGGCCGTCGAGGAACCGGGCCAGCTGCTCGGGGGTGCGTGCGTAGTACGGGTCACCGGCCTCGTTGCGGCGGCGGCCCGCCTCACGCGCGGCCTCGGCGGTGTCGTCGGTGGGGATCGTGCGAGCCAGGGTCGGGTCAGCCGGCTCGGTGTCCGGTAGGCCGTGCGCGCGGGTCGCATGCCTGGGCTACCTGAGGGCGCCGACCGGCTGGCGGCTCACGCCCAGCGATGGCCGATACCTGCCGTTGCCGGATCGGGGCAATCCGTTGTGAACGGTTCCTTGTGGGTCGCCTAGGGTGATGACGAAGGACCTGCCGAGGGAGACAGCCATGACAACGAACGCTGTGCCCGGCCCCGAGGGCAGCCCGCCGGCTTTGATCGATGCCTCCGCTCCGCACTCGGCGCGGGTGTGGAACTACTGGCTGGGCGGGAAGGACCACTACCCGGTCGACCGGGAGGTCGGGGAACAGATCCGCGAGATCTATCCCGAGATCATCGACATTGCCCGAGAGTCGAGGGCCTTCCTCGGTCGGGTGGTGCGGTTCCTGGTCGGCGAGGCGGGTATCCGCCAGTTCCTCGATATCGGCACCGGTCTGCCGACCGCCGACAACACGCACGAGGTCGCTCAGCGTATCGCGCCGGATGCGCGGATCGTCTACGTCGACTCTGATCCGCTGGTCCTTGCCCACGCCCGGGCCCTGCTGACCAGCACGCCCGAAGGGGCGACCGCCTACGTGGACGCCGACGTCCGCGACCCCGAGGCGATCCTCACCGCGGCGGCCCGCACGTTGGACGTCACCAGGCCGGTCGCGCTGATGATGCTCGGTGTTCTGGGCAACATCGCCGACACCGGCGAGGCCCGTAGCATCGTCAAGCGGCTGATCGACGCCCTGCCGGCGGCTAGCTACCTGGTCGTCAACGACGGCACGACCCGCACCGACGAGGCCGCTGCGGCGGCGGAGGAGGCGACCCGCCGCCGCCAGGAAGCCGGCGACCCGTACTACCCGCGCACCCCTGAGCAGATCACCCGGTTCTTCGACGGCCTGGAGCTCATCGAACCGCGCGTGGTGTCGACCCCGCTGTGGCGGCCGGAGCCCGGCACACACCCCGCCCCCGTCAGTTGCTACTGCGGAGTCGCCCGCAAGTAGCGCACGTTCCAGCGGCCTGGGTGTGTCGGGATGGAGTAGCGACATCGTCGCGGCCATCGGGGTCGCTCGCTCCATGGTGTGGGGGTTGGTAACGGGGGATGTCGCGAGCCAGCAGACCGGGGATGACCCGGAGGTCCCTTAGCGGGTTGGGCCCAACCTCGACCTTCTGGACGCCTGCATCGCCCCCTGGCTCAGCGGACAGACCGTGGCCTGATCGGCCTCCGTGTCCGCGGATCCGGACGTGAGCGGGGTTCCTGTACGGACAGAAAGCCTGTTCGGCCCTGCGGACGCGGGACGGTCGTCCAGGGATGGGGCCTTCGGGCGCGGTCCCCACCACCACTCTCATGTTTACGCTCCGCAGCGCTTCTCTACGAGAAGTACTCACTCGGTGCGGTGATGTCCCTGTGTGGCTGTCTGCCCGCGTTCTCGCCGTCGGCCCGGTAGGTGTGCGCGACCCGGCTGGGCCTTTGGTGGTCGGAGCCGGCTATGCTGTGATCATCCAAATTTTCCAGTGGTGCTGGTGGTGACAGAGGAGCGATAGCGCTCGATCACCCTGATCTCCTGCCAGACGAGCGGGATCGAGGAAACCAGGTGGCTGTTCCGATGGGCAGTGGGCCGACCGTGCGTCGTATTCTGCTCGGTTCCCAGCTACGGCGCCTCCGGGAAGGCGTGGGGATTAGCCGCGAGGACGCTGGCTATCACATCCGCGCTTCCGAGTCGAAGATCAGCCGCCTTGAGCTGGGTCGGGTCGGCTTCAAGTATCGGGACGTCGAGGATCTCCTCACGCTTTATGGGTTGACCGAAACGGCTGAACGGGAGCAGGTGCTGGCGCTGGCCCGCGAGGCCAACCAGCGGGGCTGGTGGCAGCCCTACTCGGATGTCATTCCTCACTGGTTCCAGTCGTACATCGACTTGGAGGAGTCGGCCTCGCTGATCCGGGGCTACGAACTCCAGTTCATTCCGGGGCTGCTACAGACCGAGGGCTACGCCCGTGCGGTCGTGTCGGGCAGGCCGGGAGTGCGCAAAGACGTCATCGACGCGCGTGTCGATGTCCGGATGAACCGACAAAAGCTGCTCGCCCGGCCGGACGCCCCGCGGCTGTGGATGGTGATCGACGAGGCCGTGCTGCGACGGCCGATTGGCGGGCGAAGGATCGCGCAGGCGCAAATCAACCACCTCGCCGAACTGATAGACCAGCCGCGGCTCACTGTGCAGGTACTGCCGTTCAACGTCGGCAGCCACGCGGCCGACGGCGGGGCGTTCAGCATCCTGCGTTTCCCTGCCCCCGACCTGGCCGACATCGTGTACCTCGAACGGCTGACCGGCGCAGTTTACCTGGACAAACACGAGGAGGTGCATGAGTACATGTTGGTCATGGACCAGCTGGCCGTCAGCAGCAGTACTCCAGACAAGACGGCCGAGGTGTTGCGCACGATCGCTGCCACCTTGTAGACCCATACCTGTCGGCCCGAGCGGCACGTGCCGCCGACCACCCTGTCCCGCGGCGCTGTGCCCGGATAGGACTGGCCTGGCCGGAGGTGGTGGCCAGGATGGGCCGGCGCCAGCGGTACGGATGCGTCGAGGCCGAGGCCAGGCGGGACCGCACGCGGCAGGTGGCGACCAATGTCGTTGGGGGACCGCGTCAGGAATGCCTGCGAGCTGTCGGCGTGAGGACGGCCGTGTTGCGTTCCTGGCGCGCGTCAGCGTTTGCGCCCGATGCCGCAGTATTCGTCCACCTTGGCGGGCGGGCGGGCGGGGTTGGGGTCGGGCCGCCACAGCGGACTTGAGACCACGCCGGGTTCGACGAGCTCGAGTCCGTCGAGGAATCCGGCGATCTGCTCGGGGGTGCGGAGCTGGTAGCCATATCCGATGTCGTTGCTGAGGGCCTGCGTGGTTCTTGCTTCCTCGCTCATAACGATGTGGGTACCGTCCTGTACGGCGATGTAGCTGCCAGAGGGCAACGCGTCCCGCAGGCTGGCCACAATGCGGTATGCCTCGTCGAGGTCAGCGACGTTCCCCATGACTCCCAGTAGCATGACCGCGATCGGCTTGCTGAAGTCCAGGACGTTGGCGGCGCCCGTGAGAATCTTGTCGGGGTCGTGTACGTCGGCTTCGATATAGGCGGTGGCGCCCTCGGCGGCACTGGCCAGTAGCGCGCGGGCGTGCACCAGCACGAGAGGATCATTGTCGACGTAGACGATGCGGGACTCCGGGGCGGTCCGCTGGGCGACCTCGTGCGTGTTGTCAGCGGTTGGCAGCCCGGTACCGATGTCCAGAAACTGGCGGATGCCCGCCTCGCCGGCCAGATACCGGACAGCGCGGCCGAGGAAGGCTCGGGCCGCGCGGGCCACCTCAATGATCTCCGGGTAGGACTCGTAGACCTGCTCAGCGAACTCGCGGTCGGCGGGGTAGTAATCCTTGCCGCCAAGAAAATAGTTCCAGACCCGCGCCGAGTGCGGCTTGGTGATGTCCAGCGTGGGTGGCGGGCCGTCGTTCACCGGGTCGCTCCTCGCAGGCAGTGGCCAGCGTTGTCATAGTGGCTTGTCCTAGCCATCACATTGCAAGATCATATGTTTTCGGCGGGGTGCGGGGGAGCGGCGAGCCCTTCGGACAGCTCGCATGACGCGACGTCGACGCTGTGTGTCCACCGTCGTGTGCACCCGTGTGCACCGGAACCGGAAGGCGCGACCGACTGTGGTCGCGCCCCGGCCTTCTTACCCGGTCCTGTGTCAGCTCAGGGAGACCGACGTGTCGAGGAACTCGTTGGTCATCAGGTCCGATGGCGCCAGCCCCGGTTTCGGCTTGGTGCCCTGGGCCTCGAAGACCGGTACCAGCTGCCCGATCAGCTTCTGCACCCGGGCGGTGTCGAAGCTGCCGAGTACCCCGTCTGTTCCGTTGGCGATCAGTCCGAGGCTCTTCTGCTTGGCGCTGCCGTCCGCGAGCAGGCCCTCAGACAACGCGAACCCGCTCGTGTTCAGCGTCTCGACCGTGCGCAGCAGGACCTGGTTGGTGGGGCCGGGGTCGGTGACGTAGTCACGCTGTGCCTGCTGGAACAGGGGTACGAGCTTGCCAAGGCAGTCACGGTTGGCCGCCAGCTTGTCCGCTCGGACAGTGAGCATGGGCAGGTACACCGGGTACTCGTCGCCGAGGAGGAGGTACTCGACCGGCTTGCCCCACGCCTTCACGTCATGTTCGAGCCGGTAGGGCTCGTTGGTGATGAATGCCTGCTGCACGATCTTCCCGTCCGCGGCGACGAAACGAGCAGGGTCGCCCTGGTAGGAGGTGTCGATCCGAGAGGAGCTCAGCTGCCCCTGCCGCTTAAAGACGTCCAGGTAGGCGGCCCCCGCGCTGCCCAGCACGGTGACGTCCGCCCGGCCGATGTCGGCGACGCTGGTGAACTTCCACGCCGGGTCACCCCAGATGAACGCCAGCGGGGACTTCTCGTAGGAGGCGAAGACCGCGACCGTCGGCTGGTTGCCGGATTGTTGTACCGCCTCGTCCAGGCCCAGCACGCCGGCCAGAATGTCGTCGTCCTGGGCCATTTGCGAGGAGACTGGCTGGAAGCCCACGGCCGGGCCGCCGGCCCGGATCTCCAGCTCGACACCCGTGCCACCGAGCTGGCCGACGACCCGGTTCCTGCCCGTGTCGATGGTCGGGTCCGCCCCAAGGAGCTGGTACAGGTACCCGTCGTCGACCTCGGGCCACCAACCCGCCTGGACGACGACTCGGTCCGGGCAGACACCCTTCAGTGGCGTCGTGTACCGGGACGCGACCCCCCCAGCGGCGCCGGTCGGGGGCGCGTCCCCCGACCCGCCCCCGGAATCGGAGCATGCACCCAGACCCAAGGCCAGCACGACGGCGCACGCACCGGCGACCAGTCTGGGACGTCGAGGATGAAACGGCTGCATGAGCTCTCCTCCAGGGGCAAGTTGAGGGGTCCAGCGGCCGGCCGCGGGTGTCCCGTGACAGGCCCCGCGACTGACAGCTGCGGTGGCGAGGCAGTCAGGACACGGTCGAGCGCGTGCGGCGGCGCGACAACCGCGGTGGGCACAGGCCCCGGCCGTGGCGATCGGTGGGCCACACCGGCGACACAGACGCCGACGACCCGGCCGGCACGACACACCCAGGCAACGGCAGGGGGCGTTACGAGCCTTGTCGCCACGAATACCCTTCCCGTCTGCCCCGCCGGGGGGTGGCCCGCTGTCAGGCCAGAATGCCTCGTCCGCCACAGGATTCCATATCCGCAATGCCAGTTTCGAGGCGAGGTGCCAGATTCGCGCCGAATGGTGCGCTGGACCCTTTGTCAAGGGCCATTGAGCACGTAACCGCCCGTAGGTCACAGGGTCGGTCACCCGCCTTTCCGAGGACCGTTTCGCCGGCAATCGCAACCAGGTGTCGAACATCGCATCGAGACAGTCCCGGTCTATGGGCATCGCAGGCTCCTGGGAGCGCGCGGCACGCGGGCGGGTCGGTGCCTGTGGGGTTCCAGAACTCGGCTACCTGCGTTGAGCTGGGCTTTTATGTTTGCTGAGTAGCGGCTCGTGGGCCGTGCTGGGGGTTTCCGGTGGTGGTTGGGTCGTGAGGGCATGTGCGGGATCGGGCCCTGGAACGGGACGGGCGTGACCCTCGGTTGATCATGGAGGTTCCTGCGCCGTCCTGATCGTCCGAGGTGCCGTGCCCGCCGCGCCGTTATCTTCGTCTGCCCCTGTTCTGGATCAGCTGGCCTCCGCAGTCGCCGGTGGTCGGTCGCCGTCGGTGTCTCCCGCGGGTCTGCTGGTGGTGTTCGAGCAGGTCACGGACCCGCGGAATTGCCGTGGGAGGCGGCATCGGCTGCCGGTCCTGTTCGTGCTGGCGACCTGCGTGGTGCTGGCGGGTGCTCGCCCCTTCACCGCGGTTGGTGAGTCGAGGTCGCCCTCACCGCCAAGGCCGTCCACCACAGCCGGCGTGACGTCGAGCGCCGGGACGGGACTCGCCGGCCTGGGGGCCACCAGGTCGCCGAGGTTCGGCCCGCCGTCGACGAGGACTCCATCCGGTTCCGCCCCCCGCACAGCGGGCCGCTGCGCGACGACCACGACGAACAGACCGTGAACTATTGGATGGTCTACGACACCGAAGAAGGCGTCGCCTACGGCATGACGCCCTACAGCCACAACCCCGACGGCACCTGCACCTTCGGTCTCGACGGCGACCCGCGGTACATCGTCACCATCCCGGTGACCCCCGCGCATACCGCTCCCGGGATGACCCTGCTCCGCGAGATCCTCGACGAGAACCTCCACCTACGCCGGCCCGACGCATCCAGCTGACCGGACCCGGCACGGCCAGCACCTGCCGGTCCGGCCGGGACAATCAGCCCCAGCACGGCATCCGACTGCGAAGGAGACACCGGCGGCGATGAACGACGACACCTGGGCGCTGGTCACCGACGTCGTCGCCCGCGTGCTGCCAGCTCTTTTTGGACTGCGTTGGCTTCGTCAGTGAGCCATTCCCAGCAACGACCTGTGACGTTCGGTGACTGTTACGGGGTGTGAGTATCCCTGGGGCTGTGACAACGAGGGCGCGGGGCTCCGATAGGAAGGTTGCTCCGACCAAAGATCAACCCCAGGGAACCCCGCGCCTCGATGAGTTTCACATACACCGCCGAGTTGCCCCTCGGCGATCACACCGTCTTCCGCCTGGCGGGTCTTCTCGTCGCGGAGCGTCAACGCCGTGGCACCCGCGACGGCACCCGCACGCTGTCCGCGCTGGAACAGGCCGTCATGGTCCTGCGCTGGTTCTGTGACGGCCTCAGGGCCAGACAGCTCTTCGGGGATCATGGAGTGTCCCGGTCGGTGGGCTACCGCTACCTGCACGAGGGCATCGCCGTGCTCGCCTGGCAGGCCCCTGACCTGCGCGAAGCGCTGATGCGGGCCAGGATCGCCGGCTACGACCACCTCGTCCTCGACGGCACGGTCATCG
The DNA here is from genome assembly GCF_032027725.1 of Pseudofrankia coriaricola. Lineage (NCBI taxonomy): Bacteria > Bacillati > Actinomycetota > Actinomycetes > Frankiales > Frankiaceae > Pseudofrankia > Pseudofrankia coriaricola. Next base: position 15,510 of record NZ_JASNFO010000148.1, read on the forward strand.
AGACCGACCGGCTGCGCATGCCCGGCCCGACCGAAGGCGTGGACCTGTGGTGGTCCGGCAAGGCCTCCAACCACGGCGGCAACATCCAGGTCCTCTCGGCCCCCGACGACGGCTGGCCGCTGTGGGTCTCGGACGTGCGGCCCGGCCGCGAGCACGACTCGACCGCCCTGAAAGCCTCCGGCGCACTGGCGATCCTCGAGGAATGGACCGCCGACCTGCACGAGGTGCTGTTCGACCTCGGCTACGAAGGGATAGGAAGCCCGGCCGGGCCGCTCGCGATCGCGTACAAGAAGCCCAAGGGCGCCACCCTCACCGACGAACAGAAGGCACACAACCGGATCCACAACGCGCTACGCGCCGTCGGCGAACGCGCGAACGCCCTGCTCAAGGTCAC
>NZ_JASNFO010000149.1:0-15439 GCF_032027725.1 Pseudofrankia coriaricola
CGAGAGGAGCAAGCCGCAGTGCTGTTATAACTGCGACTCGCTGGCATCGTGGGTGTTTCCTTCCGGTTCTGTGTTCATGTCGGTGTTCGTGGTGGCCTGCTGGTTGGCCAGCCAGGGCCGGCGGGTGTGTCCCCCGTTGGGCATCAGGTGCAGGGCGCGGAGCCGTTCGACCTCGGCGGGGTCGGCGTGCAGGACCCATCTGCGGGGGGCGTCGGGGTGGCGGTGGGCGTCCACCCAGCCGCGGCCGATCCAGGTGTAGAGGGTGACCTGGGGCATGTCGAGTTCGCGGGCGAGGTCGGCCAGCCACCACTTGTGCTCGCCCAGCGGCGGGCTGGTGTGGCGCTGGGTGGCTGGTTCGGTCAGGCCGAGGGTGCCCATCAGGTCGCGGACTGCCTGCGGTCCGAAGCAGGCCCGCCTCTTGGGCGGGCGGAAGCCCTCCCGGTTCAGGCAGTCGGCGATCTGGGTGGCGTTCTGCCCGGCGGCCGCGAGCTCGCGGACCCGCGCGGCCAGCTGCGGGTAGTAGCTGAGCTGGGTCAGGCGGGCCACCGGCCGCACCACCTCGCCGTCGCTGCGGTGGCCCCCGGCCCAGGTCACCTGCACCTTCACCTTCTCGCTGGTATCGAGGACCTCCACGCGGACCTGCTCGACGAGCAGGCGCAGCAGCTGTTTGCGGTCGGCGTCGGCGGTGGTGGGCGCGTGCCACAGCGCGGGGATGTCGGCGGCCAGGGCGCGGATGTGCTCGCGTTCGGCTGCGGTGAGGGTGCGCGGGCGGGCCGCGGCGAAGCGGTCGTACTCCTCACCCAGGCGTTGGCGCTCGGCCAGCGCAGCCTCCCAGTCCCTCTCCAGCTGGCGCACGACCAGCCGGTTCTCCGGCTCGGCCAGCTGGTACTGGCGGCGGGCCCGGTCGGCGACGTAGTCAGCCCGCTCCAGGCGCTGCCGCCAGATCCGGTCCACCTGCGCCCGCTGCGCCTCGACCTGCTCGGCCGCCGCCAGGGAGACCTCGAGTGCGGCCGGGGCCACGGCTGCCAGCAGCAGCGCGGTGACGTAGGCGTCCACGCAGCCGCCGGCCAGCTGCTGGCACCGCTCGGCACCATATTCGATCTTGTCGCGGGAGCAGACGTAGACCGGCTGCTGCCTGCTGCCCGGCCCCCGCCGGTAGTGCGCCGCCATCTTCCTGCCGCAGCGGGCGCAGACCACCAGCCCGCTCAGCAGGGCCGGGCCGTTACGCGCCGCGCCCATGCTGCGCGCCCAGGACCGGTTGGCGTCCAATCGCTGCATGTTCCGCTCGTACTGCTCGACGCTGATGTAGGACGGCAGCACCCCGGGCAGGTAGGCCACCCAGTCCTCGCGGGGCTGGCGTACCCGCCCGGTGTCCGGCCGCCCGGCCTGCCGCCGCCGGGGGTCCAGGCCGGTGCGGCCGTAGGCATAGATACCAGCGTAGGCCGGGTGGTGGAGCATGTTCTGGATCCCGGCCCGGCTGGGCCGGCGCCAGGTCAGCTCCCCGCGCCGGGGCCCGTGGTGCAGACGCCCCCCGACCTGGATGTGGTTGTCGGCCAGGTAGGCCAGCACCGCGTTCACCGTGCCGAGCCGCTCGAACAGCTCGAACACCAGGCGCACCACGGCCTGGACCTGCTCGTCGGGGTCGAGCACCACCTCCCCCGAGAGGCGGCGCACATACCCGGCCGGCAGCTCCAGCGCCAGTTCCCCGCGCCGGGCCTTGTTCACCCGCCCGGACGACATCCGCTGCCGGATCAGGTAGAGCTCGGCCTGGCTGATCGTCCCCTTCAGCCCCAGCAGCAGTCGGTCGTTGTGGTCGTTGGGGTCGTAGACCCCGTCCGTATCAGCCAGCAGCGTCCCCGACAGAGCGCACAGCTCGAGCAGCTGGTGCCACTCCCGGCCGCCGCGGGCCAGCCGGGACATCTCCGCGCCCACCACGATGCCGACGTGGCCCAACCCGACCTCGGCGACCAGCCGGGCGAACCCCGGCCGGTCGGCCACCCCCGACGCCGAGCACCCCAAATCGTCGTCGATGACCAGTACCCGCGACCGGTCCCACCCCAGCGCCACCGCCCGCTCGGCCAGCCCGTACTGCACCCGGGTCGACTCGGTGTTGCGCTCGACCTGCGCGAGGGTGGACTGGCGGACATACACCGCCGCGAGAAGATCACAGTGCCGCGGCTGCACCTTGCCGTGCACCCGCTCCCACGGCAGGGCCGCCGTGCTCACCCCGCTCACCCCCGCTCCCGCCGCTCGTCGGTGCCGACCCTGCCACCGCCCGCTCGACCAGCAGGCCCAGCAGGCGCCGCACGGCCAGCCGGTTCACCTCCGGGAACGCCCCCCACGGTGGGACGACAACCGCCGGGCCCGCCACCCCGGGGGGACAGCTGTGTTTCCTGACATCGCAACAAACCTCCCGGTTCTTCGTCATTTTCTTCGTCGATCTGCGCATCCCGCAGCCGTCGGACGGCCGCTACCAGCGCCAACAGAGCGTCTACCCCGATCACGGGAGCGCTCATTCCCTCCACTCCCGAAGAATTTATGCGTGCAGTGCGGCTTGCTCTTCGAGCACTACTACAAGCCGGCCACCCACGAGCTGGGCTGGGCGGACTTCCAGGTCCGTTCCGAACAGGCCATCGTGCGGCACTGGCAGCTGGTCATGCTGGCATTCACCTTCACCCTGCTGACCGCGACACCCTCCGATCAGGCCGAACAAGCACCCCGCGGGGACGGCGGGGCGGCGGGGGGAAAATCCGCGCCGCCGGATCATCTGGCAGGACACCCTGCGCCAGGTCCGCGGCTGGCTGTGTCCCTGGGCGCGCCTGCAGCTGTACTGGCACCGCTGGTCCACCGCCCCACCCCCACCAGAACTGGCAGCCCAGCTTGACCACGTGAGCCACTCCCACCCACTAGCCACCCCAACCTGACCAACCAGCGCTAGAACGCGGCTTTGCCGGCGGAGTGGGTGGCGTCATGGGCGTCACGGGCGGTGGTGACCTCGGTTATGTGCTTCTCGGCCCACTCCAGGATCGCCTCGAGGGGGGCGCGGAGGGACCAGCCGAGCGGGGTCAGCTCGTAGTCGACGCGTGGCGGGACCTGAGCGAAGACCGTCCGGGTCAGCAGGCCGTCGCGTTCCATCCCGCGCAGCGTCTGGGTCAGGACCTTGGGGGTCACGCCGCCGATTGTGTCGCGTAGCTCGGTGAACCGCCGGGGGCCGCCCTTGCTGAGGACCGCAACGACCAGCACTGACCACTTGTCGCCGACGCGGTCGAGCACCTGCCGCATCGGGCAGCCGAGGACCAGAATATCGCTAGCATCCATGGTTCCCCGAGCGTACCAGTGGCACTTTGAAGTAACCAGTACCTGATGGATACCGTGCTGGCAGGCGCCGCGCCGGCAGCGTTTCAGGGGAGGCCATGGCATGCGAGTCGGATTAATCGGAGTCGGGATGATCGGCAGCCGGGTCGCCGCCGAGGCGCGTGGCCGGGGGCATGAGGTCACCGCAGCCACCCGCAGCGGGAAGGGCGGCACCCGGGTCGTCGACGCGAACGACGCCGCTGCCGTCGCAGACCTGGCGGCGGGCCAAGACGCGGTGGTGCTGTCAGTGCGGGTCGCCTCGGAAGCGGGAGATCCGCTCCTTGCCGTAGGCCGCCCCCTCCTGGACGGGCTACGAGAGGCCGGGGTGCGCCGCCTGGTCGTGGTCGGCGGAGCGGGCAGCCTGGAGGTCGCCCCGGGGGTACGGATCATCGACGTCGCCGATATCCCCGACGTCTACAAGCGCGAGGCGCTCGCCCAGGCGGACCTGCTCGACCTCATCCGCGCGGACGCGGACGACCTGGAGTGGACCTACATCTCCCCAGGCGGCACGATCGAGCCTGGCAAGCGCACGGGTGTATTCCGGGTCGGCGACGACCAGCTGCTCGTTGACGACGAGGGCAACAGCCGGATCAGCTCCGAGGACTACGCCGTCGCCCTCGTCGACGAGCTCGAGAAGGGCGAGAACATCCGCCGCCGCATCAACGTCGCCTACTGACAGACGCCGACCGACAACACTCACCTCGGCGGGGGCGGCGCCAGGCTCGGCTCGCGGCTTGTGCGCCGCGTCCAGTTGCTCGCCCTGCCCGCGTTCTTCAAATGCCAGTGTTCTGTATCGATCGCTATAACCCTCGTGGAGGCGGCATGACCAGCACCTCGTTCGCCCGCACCGTCCGGGGCAGCACCGGCCCCGGCGTGGCGCTCGCCCACGGCGCGGGCGGCAGCGTCGAGGCCCACTACGGTCCGATCCTCGACGGCCTGGCCGCGCACCGCACGGTCGTCGGCGTCGACTACCCCGGCTCGGGCGCCACGCCGCGTTTAGAAACCCCGCTCACCCTCGACCAGCTCGCCGATGAGGTCGTCGGCGCGGCCGTAGACGAGGGCCTGGAAAGGTTCGCCGTCGTCGGTTTCTCCGTCGGCGGCCCTGTCGCGGTACGCGCCGCCACCCGCCACCCCGACCGGGTCGCCGCGCTGGTACTGACCGCGACCTACTCCCACCTCGACAACTACATGAGACTGGCCGGGGATATATCGGCGGGGATCATGGCCAGCGGAGACCTCCTGCTGCTCGCCAAGCTCCTCACCTGGGTGTCCCTCAGCCCGAGGACGCTGGCCTCGCTGCCCGACGACGCGCTGGAGGCGGCCGCGGCCGCGACCGCCGAAGCCCTCTCACCCGGCGCGCCCGAGCAGTTCGACCTCTTCGGCCGGATCAACACCCGCGCCGAGCTGGCCGGCGTCACGGCCCCGACCCTAGTCATCGCCTCCACCGAGGACCGGGTCGTCCCCCTCTACCTGCAGCAGGACCTGGCCGCCCGCATTCCTGGCGCCCGCCTGACCGAGGTCTCCAGCGGCCACATGCTGCCCATCGAACAGCCCGAGGAGTGGCAGAAACTCATCACCTCATTCCTTGACGAGATCGGCGCCTGACCAGGACGGCCAGTACCGAGGTCCCCATCCGGTCCACGGCCTTCCCGGAAACGCTGTTCCCGGCCCATCTGCCTCTATCCCTGAAATGGGGGACCTTTGAAGAGCCTCGTTGTTCTCGGCGCCCGTAATCTTGGCGGCGCGATCGTCGACCACTTCCTTGCCACTGGCTGGAAGGCCACGGCGATCGCGCGCAGCAACGACACCCTGAAGGCGGTCGAGGCACGCGGGGCGCGGGCCCTGCGCGCTGACGTCACTGATTCCGTCCAACTGCGCGCCGCCCTGGAAGAGGCGGGCCAGATCGACTGCCTGGTCAACGCCATCTCCGTCTTCCCACACCCCGACCCGGCGATGCCGTGGGGCGGTGGCCCGCTCAGCGAGGCGACTCTCGACCAGTACCGGCTGTGGGCCGCGGCGAACACGGAGCAGGCGTTCGTGTTCTTCAGCGAAGCGGCGCGGCTCCTCCTCGCCAAGCAGCGTCCGGCGGCCATCGTTCAGGTGACCGGCAATGCCGGCCGCCAGGTGGCTCCCGGGATGGGCGCCTGGTCAGCCGGCTGGCACGGTGTGCGGGCGCTGGCGTCCACAGCCACGCACGAGTTGCGGCCGAGTGGTATCCACGTCGCCACGCTGATCGTCAACGGACCGATCGAGTCGCCGAAGACCGTGCCCTTCCTCCAGAACCTGCCGCCCGAGGCCAGCGTGGATCCGGCCGAGGTCGCGGCCGCCGTCGCCTACCTGGCCGGCCAGGGCCGCCGCGGGCAGAGCCATGAACTGACCCTCACGCCGGCCGGCCAGCCACCCGCATCCTGGTAGCCACCGGCCGCCCAGCAATCGTGACGCCGGCCGCCGCGCGTCGAGGGGCAGGCGCTCGACGGCCAGCAGCACGACATCGATGTAGCGCCACCAGCGCTGCGCAGGAATCAGTCCTCTTTCAGTCCCAGGTTGGGTCAGGAATATGAGTTCATCTCGTGGGCGGGTCGCCGGCACTCCAGGTGCCGCTGTCTTTGCCCAGAAGTTGTCGAGTGGCGCCAGGTTGCTCCCGGCCGGGGTGGCGGCGGTGCTGCTCGTCGCCGTTGCCGGATGCGGCGGAGGTGGGGAGGGCGGCACAGTCACGTCGACGGTGACCGCTTCCTCGGGCGCAACCTCGAGCGCGAGCACCTCGGCGGCCAGTGGGGACGCGACGCCGGGGATCGTGGCGGCGGCGAACGCGTTCCTGGCCACCCTCACCGCCGACGAGAAGTTCCATGTGCTGTTTGACTGGAGCGACACGGCACAGAAGGCACGCTGGTCCAACCTCCCGCAGGGCCTCTACCAGCGGGACGGTCTCATGGTGGGGAATCTCAGCACGGAGAAGGTCAATGCCTTTCTGGCCGTCATGAAGGCGACGTTGAGCACGGAGGGCTACCAGCGGGTGGTGGCGGAGTGGACAGCGGACGACCAGCTGGCCACGCAGGGCGGTATGAGCTACGGCAAGCAGTACTACTGGATGGCGATCATCGGCGAGCCGTCGGGTACCGATCCGTGGCAATGGCAGTTCGGTGGCCACCACGTCACTGTCAACGCCACGATCCACGGGTCGCAGGTCGCGCTCACGCCGAGCTTCATCGGCGCCCAGCCAGCCACCTATAAGGACAACGCTACGACAGTGCGCCCGCTGGGTGACATCGAGGACGAAGCCTTCGCGCTGGTCAACTCACTCGACAGCACCGACCGCAGCAAGGCGGTTCTGGGGACCTCGCCGATCGACCTGGTGCTCGGGCCTGGACAGGATGGCAAGACCATCCAGTCCGAAGGGCTGCCGGCGTCGGAGATGTCGGCCGACGAGCAGACCGCGTTCCTGAAGCTCATCGACGAGTACGGCGGGCTGGTCAACGACGAGGACGCGGCTTCGCGTGAGGCGCAGTTGAAGGCGGATCTGCCCAAGACGTACTTCGCCTGGTACGGTCCCACGGCTGTGGGGAGTGCGGCGTACTTCCGGGTCACCGGGCCGCACATCGCCGTCGAGTACTCACCACAGTCCATGGGCGGCGACGCGGCGAACCACATCCACGGCATCTACCGAGACCCCACCAACGACTACGGCGCTGCGATCACCTCGTGAGGTCACGCGCCGCCGCGGTGCGGCGGGCGCTCAGCGCGTCTCTGCTGGTGCCCGCCGCCCTGCTCCTCGTGGTGCTGCCGGCCGGTCCTGCCTCCGCGCACCCTCTCGACGTCTACGTGCAGGCATCCTATGTGACGCTCGCTCCGTCGAAGATCGGCGTGGAGCTGGACCTATCACCCGGTGTGCTGCTCGCGCCTCAGGTCCTGGACATCCTGGACGTCGACCAGGACCAGCAGGTCTCTGACGGCGAAGGGAGGCACTACGCGGAGCAGGTCCTGCGCGAGGTCGAGGTGCGCGTCGACGGCCGGCCGCTGACGGTCGAGCTGACCGACGTCGAAGTACCGCCGTACCTGACCATCCAGGCCGGCTACGGAACCCTTCGCGTCCACGCGGAGGCTGGCGGCGCGCCCACCGCAGCCGGCCGGCACCACGTCTTGTTCCGCAACGGTTTCGCTCCGAAGGGCTCGGCGTACCAGGTCAACGCCTTCGTCGAGGACGGCGCGCCGGTCACGCTGGGTGTGCAGCGACGCGACGCGACGCAGCGGCAGAGCGAGGTCACCTACCAGATCGACCCCGCGGCCGCTGGGTCGACAGCTGGTCCGACGGCCGGCGGTGACGCGGCGGTACGACCCTCGCCTTACCGGAACCGGCTGCTGAAATACATCGACGGGCCGTCGCTGTCGGGATGGGCGATGCTGTTCGCCGTCGGGGCGGCCGCGCTGCTCGGGGCCCTGCACGCGCTGACCCCGGGGCACGCCAAGACGCTCATGGCCGCCTACCTGGTCGGCAGCGGCGGCGGCACGGCACGCGATGCCGTGGCCCTCGGAGCCGTCGTCACCTTCACGCACACCGCCTCGGTCGTCGTCATCGGGCTAGTCGCGCTGCTCGCCAGCCAGTTCCTGGTGCCCGGACTGCTCGTCCCCGGACTGGAGGTCGCCGCCGGCCTGTTAGTCGTCACGCTGGGCATACGGCTGCTGCGCCAGCGCTGGTCAGCCCGTCGGGCAGCGACGCGGCCCCACGACCAAGACACCCACGACCACGACCACGGCGACGACTACGCGCGCCACCACGAGTTCGTTCTCAGCGGCGCACGCGACGACGGGAGCGGCCACGGGCACGGCACTCTCGGTGCCGCCGTTCACGCCCACGGCGGGCGAGCGCACACGCACGCGATCCCGGCCGAGGGCATTACGCCACGCAGCCTGGTCGCGATGGGCGTGTCCGGTGGCCTGGTGCCCTGTCCAGAAGCACTGGGCGTCATGATTTTGGCGGTCGGCGTGAACCGTGTCCTCCTGGGCCTCGGTCTGATCCTCTCGTTCAGTGCCGGACTGGCCGCGGTACTCATGAGCCTGGGACTGCTGCTGGTCCGTTCGCGCTCCCTCGTCGCCCATCTAGGCCGCTTCAACCGTTTCGACCGGTCCTGGAGCGCAGCGCTGCCCATCGTCAGCGCCGTGGTCGTCACGGCCCTCGGCCTCGTTTTGGTCCTCAAGGGCATCGGCGTCACCGGTCCGCTGTAAGAATCGCGAGAACGGCGCCATCACGACTGGGAGACCGCGATATCAGGTGAGCAGCGACTCGCGGAGGCGGTCGGCGCGGGCGAAACTGGCGGCGAGCTCATCTCGGAACGAGTCCAGGTGTTTGATCTTGGCTTCCACCTCGCCGCGTAACTTCAGGTCAGTGATCATGCCGGTTTGCGCCAGCACCCTGTCCTGATGAGGATGTTGGGGCCGTCCGGTCCGACGTCGGCGAGCCTGGTGCCTGTGAGCCCGTAGGTCAGTGTGGCTCGGAGGTCCTGAGGAATCCTGTCCTGCTGCCGTGAGCGCGTACCTCAGAATCTTTGGTGACAGGTCCTCCCCGGGCGGTCTGTGCTGGTCACGGGTCGAGGGGACGGAGACGGTCTTCTATGGATGTGTTGATCGACCGGGTTGCGGGGTTCGACGTGCACCGGGACACGGTCGTGGCGGCGGTGCGGGTGCCCGGGCGGGGCGGCGGGCGGCGCACTGAGGTGCGGACGTTCGCGACAACCGGCGCGGCTGGCGGACTGGCTGGCGGCGGAACGGGTGTCTCTGGTCGGCATGGAATCCACGGGCGTTTACGATATTGGAAGCCCGTCTACTACATTTTGGAGGACTCTTTTGAATGCTGGCTGCTGAATGCCCAGCATCTGCGTAATGTCCCGGGTCGGAAAACGGATGTGGCCGACGCTGCGTGGATCGGCCAGTTGTTGGAGCATGGCCTGGTCCGGCCGTCGTTCGTGCCGCCGAAACCGATCCGGGCGTTACGGGACCTTACCCGGCATCGGCGGACCACGGTAGAAGACCGTACCCGGGCGGTCCAGCGCCTCGAGAAGGTCATGCAGGACTACGGGATCAAGCTTACATCGGTGGCCTCTGACCTAGTTCCGCCAGTACCAGGTGACGTTGGGGGCTTGTAGATCGTTTGAACGTGAGCGGGTGCCTGCCGCACAGGGAGAATCGGGGTTACCACACCTACCGAAGAACCCTGACGAGAGGCACCCGCCGGGTGAACAGACTACGCAGGCCGACCGCGTCGAGGAAACGGGCCCCGGGGGTGCGGGTCGGTCCCGCGGACCGGTCGCTGACCGGGATGGCGGGGCTGGCCGTGGTCGGGGAGCTGGTCGATCGGCTGGGTGTGGTCGAGGTTCTCGACGAGCGGGTCGGCCGAATCAAGCGGCGGGCGCGGGGACTGTCGGGTGGGGAGCTGCTGGTCGGGCTGGCCGGCGCGCAGCTGGCCGGGCGGGCGTCGCTGTCGGGGCTGGACCGGCTGCGCCTGGACGCGGTGGGCGGGGTGCTGGCCGGGGTGCCGTTCGCGCCGTCGCGGACGGCGGCGCGGCTGGCGGGCCGGTTCCGCCCGGCGGCGTGGGCCGGGATCGAGGCGGCGGTGGGGGTGCTGGCCAGCCGGTGGCTGGCGCGGTTGCCCGCGCAGCGCCGGTCGGAGTTGGTGCGGGGCCGGCCGACCATCGACCTGGACTCCTCGGATGTGGAGGTCTATGGCCGGAAGAAACGGGGTGTGGCCTACACCTACGAGGGAAGACGGGCGGGCCGGCCGCTGTTGGCGAGCTGGGCGCGCACCGGGCTGGTGCTGGCCGCGGACCTGCTGTCCGGGGATGAGGACGTTCGGCCGCGCTGCGCCGGGCTGCTGGCGCGGGCGCTGGCGAACCTGCCCGCGGCGGTCTGCGCCCCGCCGCTGGTCCGGGCCGACTCGGGGTTCTTCACCGGCGAGCTCGCCCGCGCCGCGGTGGCCGCCGGCGCGGACTTCGCGATCGCCGCCCCGCGCAACACAGCGCTGTGGCGGGCCTATGCCGCGGTGCCCGAGGCCGCCTGGACGGACGCCCGCGACATGCGCGGCGCCCAGGTCGCCGCCGTCGGCTATACCCCGGCGGGCTGGCCGCCTGGCACCTACACGATCATCCGCCGGGTGAAGGTCCCCGCCGCCGAGATCTCCGCCGACCCCCGCTCCCGGCGGCGGCGCACCATCCCCAAAGGCCAGCTGGCACTGGCGCTGGAAGGCGTCGCCGACCACGCCTGGGCCGTCAGCTTCCTCGTGACCAACATCCCCGCCGACGAGCCCGACGGCATCGTCGCCCTCGAGCACTGGTTCCGTGGCCGCGCCGACATCGAGACCCAGATCAAGGACGCCAAGCTCGGCGCCGGCCTGCGCCACCTGCCGTCGGCCGACCCGACCGTCAACACCGTCTGGATGTGGGCGGCGATCCTCACCGGCTGGATCTCCAGCATGCTCCAGTCGCTGACCGGCCACGACCAGCGTGCCGGCCGCGCCCACGGCGACCGGCTGCGCCACGAGCTGATCAACATTCCTGGCCGGGTCACCCGCCACGCCGGAGTCCTGACCCTGCGCCTGCCACCCGGCCGCGACCAGTACCTGCCCACCGCGCTCGAACGGCTCCGCGCCCTGCCCATGGCAACCTGACCAGCCCGTTCTCCCCAGCGGACATACCCCGGGCCGTGGACCCGGCGCCCACCCGGCACGACAGCCGGGCCACCGCCCTGCCACAACCCGACAACAGACCCAGCAAAGAAGATCACAAACCTGGGACCCCGCCAGAAACGATCACATCCCAGGTAATGGCGGATTTAGGTCTGACTTCCCCTGCTCGTTCATCTCAGGCGTACGACCTCAGCCTTCCCTGAGCGGCCCACCTGGCGATCAGCCAGACGGGCGAGCACGGGGATCTCCCGGTTCTCGCGCATGGAGATTCCGCGCATGCATGGGTTCTCAGACCGTGCAGGGCCCGTCGACGACTCGCGATAACGCCGCCGAACGGTGTGGCCTTCCGCTTCGTGGGACAGCGTCGGCGCCCCGGAACAGTGATTTCGCGGCTCAATGGCCAGCCTACGCGTACCCCTGTCAACGCTTCGCCGGCACCCTCACGGGCACCGACGCATGACTCGGGGCCACCGTGGATCGCTACTCCTTCGATGTAGAGCTCTCTCATCCCCTTCTCCATGCCGGTTTATCCCGGCGCACCCCACGTCCACGTCGAAAACGACGTCAAACAGGGCAAGGCGATCGGCCTGAACCATTGGCCCTCCAAACTGTGGAAGATCAACGCGGCCTGGACCCAGATCGTGGCCGTCGCCGGCGCACTGCTCGCCGCCTACCGCCACCTCGCCCTGACCGAGGCCGCGCTGCGCGCGGCCTCGGTCAAGCTGTTGCGCTTCCGCCTGTTCGCCCTGCCTGCCCGGCTCACCCGCGGTCAACGCAGGCTCTGGTTGCACCTGCGCGCGGACTGGCCCTGGATCGAGCCCCTCATCGGCAGCTGGCAACGGGTCAAGGCCCTGCCCGCCAGGACGTAGCTGCCGGCCGCCGGGCCCCCGCGACCAGGAAGGACCCCCGGGCCGTGGACCCGGCGACGCGACGCGCCGTCGCTCCCCGACGCTGATCACGCGAGGCAACCCGCCAACCCCGTGAACGATCCAGGCTGGGGCTGCCGTTCACCCACTGGAGCCTGCGCAAGCTGTCCGACTACCTGCGCCACCCCCCGCCCGGGGTACCTGCGGTCGTCGTGGGCCGCCAACGCCTGGGCGAACTGCTGCACTCCCACCGGATCTCCTTCCAGCGCACCCACACCTGGAAAGAGACCTCCGACCCGGACGCGGAGACCAAACTGGCCCGGATCGAACAGGCGACCCGCCGTTTCCCTGACCGGTGCTTTCGCCTTCGACCAGTTCGGACCGCTCTCGATCCGACCCTGCCACGGGCTGTGCTGGGCCAGAGCCGGCCACCCTGACCGACTACCAGCCACCTACCACCGCACCCACGGCATCCGCTACTTCCACGGCTGCTACTCGGTCGGTGACGACACCCTGTGGGGCGTCGTGCGCGAGCGCAAGGGAGCCGACCACACCCTGGCCGCCCTCAAAAGCATCCGCGCCGCCCGCCCGGACGGCGCCCCGGTCTACGTCATCCTGGACAACTGGTCCGGAAACAAGACGGCCACGATCCGTGCCTGGGCGCGGCGGCACAGGGTCGAGCTGTGCCTGACCCCGACCCAGGCGTCCTGGGCCAACCCGATCGAGGCCCACTTCGGCCCGCTACGCGGCTTCGCCCTGGCCAACAGCGACCCGCCCAGCCACCCGGCGCTCGCTCGCGGCCTGCACGCCTACCTGCGCTGGCGCAACACCCACCGCCGCCACCCAACAGTGCTCGAAGCACAACGCCGCGAACGCGCCCGCGTCCACTCCGAACGCCAACACCGCTGGGGCCACACCAGAAACGCCGCCTGATCAACAATAACCGACCCGCATTCGCGGACAACGCACTAGACGGACTCGAGGGCGGTTGAGCACGGGTCCGAGCTTTGCCGCGGGGACCGTACTCGTCGGGCAGGCTCGCCGGCGACCCATCGACGAGGCCATGGTGCCCGGTCCGACAAGACAACGGGCGGCGCGGGGGTCACCTGCTCGCGGGCGGCCCCGTCCCAACGGGGTTGTGGGCGGTAATGGTGATCGGCCCGAGCTGGTCGTTCGGGGAACGGGCATAGTCGAGCCGGGGGACGGACACCTCCTGCGTGGTCACCCCGGATCTCGTTCCCTCGATCTGGACGGTGTAGGTGTATGACCCGCCCCCGATCGTGGGCGGGTCCCAGGACACGGTGCCGAGAAAGTTACTGGAATCGTATCCGCGGCTTGCCCGGGAAATGTTACGTACCGGCCCCGCTCCTGATCCGAAATTCGGCGCAACGTGAGGCAGGGGAGTGCCCACCCGCGGCGACGCTGGAACGGCTGCCTGTGCGGCGGCCCGCTGCGGGCGCGCGTGGGCGGGGCCGATCATGCCGGGACGGGCGCTGGTGGGCCGCCCCCTGGCCTGGTGCGTGAGGCCTTCGGGTCAGGCCGCGGCGGGGGCGAGGGTGACCTTGTAGCCGAGGGCCTCGAGCCCTCGGATGTGGGAGCACCGGGTGCGTTCCGATCAGGTGCTCGCGTGGCAGGCCCCTGCCCTGACACAGAGGGGTCGCCGTCGTGTCGACGCCGCACCTTCGGAAATCGTCGACGCCATTCGCACTGCTGCCCGGGGCGACACCGTCCTGGTGCCCCTCCAGCCCACGCTGGCTCGCCTCCTCCGCCGACGACCGCGGCATCCTGTGCCGCCGCCGGCTGGTCCGTAATGGCCGGAGTGGCTGTTCCTGACCGTCGACCGGGTCCTCATGTGCGTGAGGTTCGCCCCAGCCACTCATGGCCCCTGGTTCAGCTGCTTCAATTGTTCCGGGGTGATCGCGGTGCCGCAGTAGGGCTGGCCGTCGTTCTGTGGGACGAAATGCTGGCCATCCGGGCTTATTTCGACGACGCTGTAGCAGGCGGACGGCTCGCGGAAGTTCGTCGACAGGTCGTTGCGGTCGGGCGCGGTCATGCCGGAGCCGTCGTAGTCCTTCACTGCGCGCAGGTTGGTGATGAACGACTCCCTGGTCGGGCACTTCCCTGCGGCCCGCAGACCACGGATGAAAAGGTCGGCGGAGAGCCAACCATAGACCGCGCTGTCTTGGGTCGGAGGCTGGGTCTCAGGGGAGTAGGCGGTCATCGCCTGGCGGAACTTCCGCTGTCCCGGAGTGTCATTCTCGAACGGATTGACTAGTGTGGCGATGGAAACCCCGGCGAGCGCCGGACCCTCCTTCTCGAGGACGCTTGAGTCGTAGCCGAGCGGCAGCAATGCGGCCTTGAGGCTCCCTCCGAGAGTCAGACCGACCCCGCGAAGATCCGGGAGGAGCTGGGCAGCCGCCTCGGGCACAAGGACCCCAGCGATGCCGTCGACGTTCGCTGCTTTTGTCTGCTGGGCAAGGTTCTGAAAGCTCGTGGTTGTTTCAGCGACCCAGAAAGTCTTGACGACCTGGATCCGGCTGGCTCGCAGGCTGGCGACGATCTTTTGGTTGCTATCCACGCTGGTCGCATTTACTCCGGTAGCGAATACGACCACGCGCGACACGCCCCGTCCGCGCAGGTATTGGCCCCAGGTGGTGGTCGAGCCCTTGCCGAAGTAATACCACGAGAACATGTTGTTCATGCCCTGCCAATTCGAGTCAAGGGCTAATCCGGTTACCGGGACGCCCTGCTCGTTGAGCCAGCCGATCGAGCCGCCGGCAGCGGATGGCTCCTGAACGATCCCGAAGACCCTCTCGTCGGTGACGAGCTCCTGGGCCGCGTGCTCGTTGAGATCGCTCACCCCGCCGTTGTCGCGCCAGGCGTAGGTGATCTGTCGGCCGTAGATGCCTCCCTCTTCCTCGTTGACGCTGTCGAACCGGGCGTCGACGCCGGCGCGGAAGGCGCGAAAGCTGGAAGCTGCAGGACCCGTGTCAGGTAATATCACGCCGACCTTGATCGCTGCGGGCGTGATGCCCGGCGCCAGCGCCCGGCAGGACATGCCGCTGGTCGCGACATCGCTTGATCCGCCACACGAGACCAGGCCGGCCGTAAGGCTGGCGGCACTGACCGCAAGCACGGCGGCTCTCAACGATCGTCGGCGAAGATCTAGCATCGCATGGACTCCAAATGAGTTCTGGGAGTCAGCCATTCGGCAGACTCCGGGCGGTAGCCGCTGGCGGGCGAGCACACGGGCGGCAACGAGAACGCGGAGCCAACCACGCCGCCCTGCGCCAACTCGCCGACCGCCTCGTCGGCATCCTCCACGGCTGCTTCAAGACAGCCACGCCCTACGACGAAGCGAACGCCTGGCAGCCCAGGGCTGCGGCAAGTTTGCTTGGTAGCGACCGGTAGGTCGTGCTGAGGGTTTCCGGTGGTTCCAGGGCGCGGGTTGGTGCTGGTGGGCGGGGCCGAAAGAGGACGGGCATGGCCCTCGGATGATCATGGAGGTTCCTACGCCAGCCTGATCGTCCTCGAGGTGCCATGCCCG
>NZ_JASNFO010000150.1:0-15024 GCF_032027725.1 Pseudofrankia coriaricola
ACAGGCTCCGCGGTCGGCTGGGCACCGGTGGGATGGGGACCGTCTTCCTGGGTGTAGACGACGACGGCCAGCCGGCCGCGGTGAAGGTCATCCGGTCCGACCTGCTCGACGAGCCGCAGTTCCGCGAACGCTTCCGCCGGGAGGTCACGGCCGCCCGGCGGGTCCGCGGCACCCGCGTCGCCCAGGTACTCGACGCCGATCCGGATGCGGACGAGCCGTGGATGGCCACCGAGTACGTCGAGGGCGTCAGCCTGCTCGCCGCGGTAGGCCGGCACGGCCCGCTGCGCGGGGCGAACCTGACCGCGCTGGCCACCGGGCTCGCCGAGGGCCTGGTCGCCGTGCACGCGGCCGGCGTCGTGCACCGCGACCTCAAGCCGGCGAACATCCTGCTCACCTGGGAAGGCCCGAAGATCATCGACTTCGGGCTCGCCAGGGCCGACGACCTCACCGCCAACACCAGCGGCGACAGCGTGATCGGCACCGTGGCGTGGATGGCGCCCGAGCAGCTCAACGGCGACGCGGCCACGACCGCGACCGACATCTTCAACTGGGGCATGTGCGTCGCGTTCGCCGCCCGCGGCCGCCACCCGTTCGAGGCGCAGACCCCGGCCGCCACCGCGATGCGGATCCTGTCCACCCAGCCGGGCCTGGACGGCGTGCCGGCCGACCTGCTGCCGATGGTCACTGCCGCCCTGGAACGCGGCCCCGGCCGACGGCCCGGCGCCATCAGGCTCCTCGCCACCATCACCGACCAGCCACATGCCAGCCCGGCCGGGGCGGGCGGGCCCCGGCGGCCGGCCGCGGGCCGGGTCTCTCCAGTCGCGGTGCCGACGGGGAGCGCGCAGGCCGGCCCCGCCGATGCGGCGGACGCTGCCAGCGCCACTGGTGCTGGCCAGGCGGCTGGTACCGGCGGTACGGCTGGTACGGCGGTCTCCGGCGGGTCAACCGCGCCGGTCGCGAGGGCCATGAGCACGGCGGACGTCGGCACGGCCGACGTCGGCACGGCCGCGCTGGTCGCAGTCGCGGACAGGGACGACGAGGCCCCTGGCCCTCGCCGGCCGGCCGGCGAGCCGGCGGCGGCTGGGCGGGGCGGCGAGCACGACCTCGTCCCGCTGAACGGCCCGACCGAGGACGGGCCGGGCGCCGTCGGGCCGGGCGCCACCGGGCGCCACCGGCCCCGCCGCCGGCGACGGCTGCTGGTCCTGATGGCGCTGCTCGTGGTCCTGCTGCTGGCCGGCGCCGCACTCGTCCACTCCCTGCTGCGCGGCACCGACCGGGGCGACACCGCGGGCGGCTCGTCCCACCCGGCTGGCGCCGACGCCCGCGCCGGGGACGACGAGGGCCAGGCGACCGACGGCGCTGGCGCTGGCGCGATGCCCGGGGCCGGGAAGGGGGCGGGAGCTGGGGCCGGCAACCAGACCGGGGGGCCGTCCGCCTCGGCAGGGCCGGGCGTCACCGTCTCCGGCTCGGCCGTTCCCGCGACGGCCGGGCCGTCGGCCGGCCCCGCCGCGACGACGTTGCCGCGCGCCACCACCAGCGGGCGACCGCTCGACGAGGCCGCGGCCAGCAGGACCACGGTTCTGGGCGCCGACGGCGCCGCGGTGCCGGCCTACCGGGGCCCGTCGACGGGCGGGCTGTTCGGCGGGCAGCGCGGCACCGTGCCCAGCGGCTCGCCCGTCGACGTCTACTGCGGCCTGTACGCCCAGCAGGTCAGCGCGGCCGAGAGCACGTCGCGGCTGTGGGTCTACACCGACTCCGGCTGGATCCCGGCCGGCTACATCCAGACCGGCAGCGCCGAGCCCGTCAGCCCGCCGGCCTGCGTCGGGACCGTCAGCTCGCCCAAGCTGGGGTCGGGCGCCCCGCAGCCGGACACCGGGCCTTTCCCGCTCACCCAGGAGGTGTCTGTGCTGGGGGTCGTCGGGCAGCTGGTGTCCGGTCTGACCGGGGCGCTGCTGGGCCAGGCCGACCCGGTCGGCAGGCTGCTCGGCGGCGACCTCGTCGTGCTGCGCTGCCAGGCCCGCGCGGCGGACACGGGCGAGGTCTGGGACCAGCTGGTCTCCGGCGGCTGGATCCAGCATGCCTACGTCTACAGCGGCACCTCCGGGTCCCCGGCCCCCGCCTGCTGACCGCCCGGAACCCGCCTCGCCACCCAGCCGCTCAGCCACCCGGCCGCGCGCCTTGTCTGATGGTCGCGTCTCGCCACCCGGCTCTGGGGAGTGGCGTGTTGGCCCAGGTCGGCAGGCCAGTCGGAGTGACCGTCACGGTGACTTCGGCCCTTGATCGGAACTACCGGGCCGAGGCAGGGTAGAGGGCCGGAAGGATGGGGACGGAACACGGTATGCCGTCGCCGGAAGCTTCGCGCCAGGCCTGGAGCTCCCGGCAGGCCTCGCGGATCGGGCCCGCCGATCCGCGCCGGCAACCCCGGGAACGCCGAAACCTGGGAGGCCTGGGTCCGTGAGGCCTGGGTCCGTGTCGATGGCGGCGCTGCTCCGGTCCGGGCCGGGGGCGTGTTTCGGTTGGCGGCGGCGGGACGAGGAGACGACCATGGTCACGCAAAGCACGACGTTCTCGGTCGAGCAGGTGCACGCGGCCGTCGAGGCCGCGGGCCTGGCGCCGTCGATCCACAACACCCAGCCCTGGAGGTGGCGGTTCCGCGACGAGACGCTGGCGCTGTCCGCCGACCTCTCCCGGGCCGTGCCGGTCGTCGACCCGGACCACCGCCAGCTGCTGGTCAGCTGCGGCGCGGCGCTGCTGAACGGCTGGCTCGCGCTGCGAGCCGCTGGCCTGGACGTCGAGGTAGGTGAGTTCCCCGACGGTCCCGATCTCAGCACCGGGCGGCTGGCCACACTGATGATCATCGGTCACCGCCCGCCGACCGAGGACGAGTCCCGGCTCGCCGAGGCCATCTCCCGCCGGCACACCGACCGCCGCCCGTTCACCCCGGCGGCGCTGCCCGCCGACGAGATGCGCAAGCTGCGCCGGGCGGCCGAGGCGGAGGGCTGCTGGCTCGCGTCGCTGACCGGCGAGGACGCCCGCCTCGAGCTGTCGGTGCTGCTGGCCAGGGCCGACTGGATCGAGCGCAACGACCCGGACTACCAGGCCGAGCTCGCCTCCTGGGTCCGCGACGACGCCGAGGCCACCGACGGCATCCCACGCCCGGCGGCGCTGTCGAGCGCCGAGCAGCGGCCCACCGAGTTCACGACGCGCGACTTCACCGGCGGCACGGGCGAAATCGGCGTCACCGACGAGTCACGCGACGCCGACGGCACCGGCGGCGAGCCTGCCAGCGCCGACGAGGCCGGGGAACGAGTACGGACCGCCCGGGTCGAGCACCCCGGCGTGCTGGTGCTCGGTACCGACGCGGACGGCCCGGCGGACCGGCTGCGCGCCGGCCGCGCCCTCGGCCGGGTGCTCCTGACAGCCACCGCGGAAGGCCTCGCGACGTCCCCCCTCGGCCAGGCCGTCGACATCGAGGCGACCCGCGCGCTGGTCCGCTCGGCGACCGGCGGCACCGGCCACACCCAGATGATCATGCGCGTCGGCTACCCCGACACATCCGCTCCCCCGCACACGCCGACCAGACGCCGCCCCGTGTCAGACGTCCTCGAGCACCTCTCCGGCACCTGAGAGCTGGGCCCATGACGGCCGCCGCGGCGGCCCGCGGCCTCCAAGGCATTTCCTGTGGATCTCGCGGGGGCGGCTGTCGGTGGCCCGGACGCCAGCTCCCATCCTGGGCTGACCCCGTATCAGCTCGCGGTGTGGGAGGTCATCACGGCGGCCGGTGACGGCGCGGCGGGTGCCCGGATGGTCGGCCTGGTGATGCGGCTACGGCCCGAGGAAGTCATGCACCTGGCGGACATGCCGCGCGTGCGGCGGCCGGCGCGCTGCTCCTGCCGGATCTGACGCCTCCCGGTCCCACGGCGGCCGGTAGTCCTCTCGCGGGGGCTGCCGGCCGTCGCCGTGTCTCGGGCTCGGCCCCGCGTCCCACATGCGGCAGGGGACACGACGGCACAGGCAGCGTGCACAGTGCATCACGTAGCCACAGTGCTGGACTTGCAAGCGGATCGCTCGCAAAAGCGACGGTCAAGCGGCGGCTTCCGGTCCATGTGAGCACCGGCGCCTGGCGGGCCGGGTGTGGCCAGGGGCGGGTTCGGGCCACACCCGGTCCAGCGGCGGCCGTAGTGCGGAGGCGAGCCGGCGGGGTGGTCAGGCAAGCCGATGGCCGGTTGCGCCGCGGCCGCGGGGAGCGCGGAGGTCTTGCCGCGGAAGGCGGCACTTGGTCCCGGTTGACAGTCCATCTAGCTAGCATCTTAAAGTGCTAGGCACATAGATGAATGGAGCAACTCGGGATGATCGAGTTCCACCTGGACGACCGATCCGGGGTCTCGCCGTACCTGCAGCTGGTCCGCCAGGTGCGGCAGGCCCTGCGGCTGGGCCTGCTGCGCGAGGGTGACCAGCTCCCGACGGTCAAGGAGGTGGTGGCGGGGCTGGCGATCAACCCCAACACGGTGCTCAAGGCCTACCGGGAGCTCGAGCACGAGGGCCTGGTCGCCGCCCGGCCGGGGGTGGGGACGTTCGTGACCGCGACGCTCGCCGACGCCTCGCTCGCCGCGCACGGCCCGCTGCGTCAGGAGCTGCGACGGTGGCTGGCCAAGGCCCGCAGAGCCGGTCTCGACGAGGAGAGCATCGAGGCACTGTTCATGACGACCTTTCGGACCGCCGCTCAGGAGGAAATAGCGTGACCGCCGTTTTGCAGGCCCAGGACCTGGGCAAGCGGTACGGCCGGCGCTGGGCGTTGACCGACTGCACCCTCGACATCCCGGCCGGGCACGTCGTGGGACTGGTCGGCCCCAACGGAGCTGGCAAGACCACGCTGCTCAACCTGGCCAGCGGCCAGATCGCACCGACCTCGGGCAGCATCACGGTGCTCGGCGGCCGCCCCCCAGCCAGCCCGGCGCAGCTGGCCACGGTCGGCTACGTCGCCCAGGACACCCCGACCTACGCCGGGCTGAGCATCGCCGACCACCTGAAGCTGGGCGCCCGGCTCAACCCCGGGTGGGACGATGCGCTGGCGCGGGAACGGATCAGTCGGCTCGGTCTTGATCCCGCCAGGCGGGCGGGAAAGCTGTCGGGCGGGCAGCGCGCCCAGCTCGCCCTCACCCTGGGCATCGCCAAACGGCCCGAGCTGCTGATCCTGGACGAGCCGGTCGCCGCGCTCGACCCGCTCGCCCGCCGCGAGTTCCTGCAGGGCCTGATGGAGGCCGCCGCCGAGCACGAGCTCAGCGTGGTGCTGTCCTCCCACCTGGTCTCCGACCTGGAACGGGTCTGCGACTACCTGATCGTGCTCGTCGACTCCCGCGTCCGCTTGTCGGGAGAGGTCGACCAACTGCTGGCCACCCACCACCGGCTCACCGGCCCGCGACGCGACCCCGACCGGCTCCCCGCGGACCAGCAGGTCATCTCCGCAAGCCACACCGACCGGCAGACCACGCTCATCATCCGCACCGACACCCCGATCCACGACCCCGCCTGGACCGTCAGCCAGCTCGGCCTGGAAGACCTCGTCCTGGCCTATATGAGCCAGCCCGCGGCGGCCGGCCGCCGACCCGCCCTGGAGGTACAGCGATGATGTGGCTGACCTGGCGTCAGTTCCGTGCCGGGGCCGCGATGATGTCCGCCGCGCTCGCCGTGCTCGCCCTCATCCTTGCCCTGACCGGCCCGGGTCTGGCCGATGACTACTCCACCGGGATCGCGGCCTGCGCCACCCAGAGCGGCGGCTGCTCGAACTTCGTCCAGCAGTTCCGCCACGACAACCAGGGCTTCTTCCTCGGTCTCACCGCCGTCGTGCTGCTCCTGCCCGCCGTTGTCGGGCTCTTCTGGGGAGCGCCGCTGATCGCCCGTGAGCTCGAGGCCGGCACGCACCGGCTGGTGTGGAACCAGACGATCACCCGCACCCGCTGGCTGGCCGTCAAACTCGGGCTCACCGGCCTGGCCGCCGTGACCGCCGCGGGACTGGCCAGCCTTGCGGTGACCTGGTGGTCCAGCCCTATCGACAAGGCCGCCGCCTTTGAATTCCCGCGGCTGGGGCCGGTGCTGTTCGACGCACGAGGCATCGTCCCCATCGGCTACTCGGCCTTCGCCTTCGCCCTCGGCGTGACTGTCGGGATGCTGGTCCGCCGCACCCTTCCCGCCATGGCCATCACCCTGGCCGTCTTCGTCGCCGTCCAGATCGCCATGCCGCTGGTGGTCCGGCCGCACCTGCTCCCCCCGACCCGCTCCACCCTCGAGATCACAGACTCGAACCTGGACGGAATTTCGGCACCGCGGGACGGCGGACCGATAAGGGCGGTCCTGCAGACGCCGGAGCTCCCGGGTGCCTGGGTGCTGTCCAGTCGGGGCGTCGACGCCTCGGGGCAAACCGTCCGCGAGATCCTCCTGTCCTCCTCAGGGGCCTGCGCGCCGCCCCGGCAAGGTCGCCCCGAGGATGGGCTTTCGGCGTGCTTCGCCGAGATGAAGCAGCTCGGTTACCGGCAGCAGGTGACCTACCAGCCCGCCAGCCGTTTCTGGCCCTTCCAGTGGTACGAGACCGGGATCTACACCGCCCTCGCCCTCGGCCTCGCAGGCTTCTGCTTCTGGTGGATCCGGCGCCGCCTGTCCTGACCGACCCGAACCGCAGAGGTGCGCACTAATTTGAGCCAAGTCAGGACACGACGGTACAGGCAGCGTGCACAGTGCATCACGTAGCCACAACGTCTGACTGATCTTGATTTGGACGGTGCCAGCGACGGTGAGCATTCGCTGGAGTGGCGTTAGCAGTACGACCAGCCGGTCCAGCGGGTCACGGTGACCACGATGGCCGGGCCCGCGGGCGGGTGATCGCGGTACTGGTGGTAACGCTCGGCGAGCGCGCGGGCCGCCACCTCGTGCGCGGGATCGGGCGGTTCGGCGACGCGGGCCACCCCGTCGGCGCGTGCCCACCACAGCCGGCTCCAGTCGTCGTCGTACTCGTCGGCGAGCAGGCTGACGCGCCCGTCGCGGGCGATGTCGTCCAGCCGGCGTAGCCGGGTTGTCCGCTTCGGCTTGTGGTCGACGGCGGTGACGACCGTCCCGAGGTCACCCGTCACGGAACGGAGGCCAGGCGCGGCGGAACCGTCACCTGTCGGCGGACTGGCAAGCACGGCGAACGTCACCGGGACAAGTCGGGGGGTGCCGTCGGCGGCGATGGTGGCCAGCCGGGCGACTCTGGCCGCGGCGAACCGTGCCCACGCCTCGTCCTCGGAGAGGTTCACGACCCTCCCCCGCTCATCCTCGGCCAGAACCGACGCCATCTTCACACGTCCTCGCCATTCCACCTGCTCGGCGATCGCGCCCCCACCGAGCGTTGATCGCCGTCTGTGCCCTCCCGTGGCCGCGATCCGGCCCCGTCGGCGCCAGCGCAGGGCTAAAACGGCGATCGGCACCCAACAGGCGCTACGCGGGCGGCTTTCGCCAAAAGTTACCGGTCGGTATACTTACCGGGCGGTATCAGTTCCGACCGACCGAAACCGGCTGGGGGATCGATCGAGATGACTGGCTTCAGCCTCGACCTCTCCGACGAGCAGCGCGAGCTGCGCGACTGGGTGCGCGGATTCGCCGCGGACGTGGTACGGCCGGCAGCGTCCGAATGGGACGAACGCGAGGAAACCCCCTGGCCCGTCATCCAGGAGGCCGCCAAGATCGGCCTCTACGGCTTCGAGTCGACCGCGACGATGTTCGCCGACGAGACCGGCCTGTCGTTGCCGGTGGTCTGCGAGGAGCTGTTCTGGGGCGATGCCGGGATCGGCATG
Source organism: Pseudofrankia coriaricola (assembly GCF_032027725.1). NCBI lineage: Bacteria > Bacillati > Actinomycetota > Actinomycetes > Frankiales > Frankiaceae > Pseudofrankia > Pseudofrankia coriaricola. Next base: position 7,827 of record NZ_JASNFO010000150.1, read on the forward strand.
GCGTTGATGGGCACCGGTCTCGCCGCCGCCGCCATCTCGTCGACCGGTTCCCTGGAGCAGTTGCTCGAATGGGCGCCGCAGTGCTACGGCGACGCCGCCGACCCGAAGCTCGGCGCGTTCTGCGTCTCGGAGCCGGCCGCGGGCTCCGATGTCTCCTCGCTGCGCACCCGCGCCCGCTACGACGAGGCCACGGACGAGTGGGTGATCAACGGCCAGAAGGCCTGGATCACCAACGGCGGCATCGCGAACATCCACGTCGTCGTCGCCTCCGTCGACCCGGCACTGAAGGCCCGCGGCCAGGCCACCTTCGTCATCCCACCGAACACCCCCGGCCTCGAGGCCAACAAGAAGATCAAGAAGCTCGGCCTGCGCGCCTCGCACACCGCAGACGTCTTCCTCGACGACGTGCGGGTCCCCGGCAGCTGCCTGCTCGGCGGCAAGGAGAAGCTCGACGCCCGGCTCGCCGGGGCTCGGGAGGGCACCAGCTCCAAGGGCCAGGCCGCGATGGCGACGTTCGAGCGGACCAGGCCGACCGTCGGCGCCCAGGCGATCGGCATCGCCCGCGCCGCCTACGAGTACGCCCTGGACTACGCCAAGACCCGGGAGGCGTTCGGCCGCCCGATCATCGAGAACCAGGCGATCGCCTTCGCCCTGGCCGACATGCGCATGGAGATTGACGCCGCCCGGCTGCTGATCTGGCGGGCCGCCTGGATGGGAAAGCAGGGCAGGACGTTCGAGGCCGGCGAGGGTTCGATGTCGAAGCTCAAGGCCGGCGAGGTCGCCGTCGCGGTCACCGAGAAGGCCGTCCAGATCCTCGGCGGCGCCGGCTACAGCCGCGACCACCCCGTAGAGCGCATGTACCGCGACTCCAAGATTTATACGATCTTCGAGGGGACGAGTGAGATCCAGCGTCTGGTGATCGCCCGCGCCATCTCTGGCGTGCACATTCGCTGAGCCGCAGTTAGCGGGCACTCGCCGCGGCGACGACCAGTTCAAGATCCTGTGCACACATTGTGCACGAGGATCTTGAACGGTCTGCGGGCATGATCCGACAGAGGGCAGCCGCGGATCCCGTGGCCAACAGCGCCGAACGGCCGTCGGCCTTCGAGCCCGCATCACGCGAAGGTCGCTGCTGCTCGGCGGCGGGCGTGTGCCGTACCGCCTACGAGGTCAAGAGTCCGATCCCCCGCATGCTCGACCGCCTCATTCAGGGCTGCCCGAGTCGCCGGTCACCAACCGGCGGGATGATCACCCGGGCATGTCGAGGCTTCCCCGGAGCCGCGTGCCCGACCCTGCGCCGCGTGGACACCCTCGCCGACGACGTGGCGGCCCTCGCGCGGGCACTCGCGGCCAGTACGTCCGGTACCGGACCCCCGATGTCGCTGACGATGTCGGTTGCGGTGCCGGGCGAGGTGTCTCGCCATTGGCGAGACAGTCGCGTTGCAACCCAAGCAGGTGCCTCAAAGCCCGGGGGGATTCAACCCATTCCTACATGATCGGTCCATGTGAGGTTTTCGACCTCGCGCTCCTGGCTGGCGAGACCGGGGCACGCCGATGACCCGCACCCATACGACGGTTGTCCCAGCCCGGTCTCGGGAACGGTCATGGTCCTGACCCGCGCGGGTGCGGTGGTGCGCCCATGGCTGTGCGCTGGCGCTTCGCTACGTTCCCTACATGAGCTATGACATCGTCTTCCTGCGACGGGAGCCTGGCCAGTCGTGGGAAGACGCGATCAACATGCTCGAGGGCCAGGACGACGCGCCCACAAATCTTGCACGTCCGCCGGACTGGGATCAGGTGGTCGCGGGCGTACGCACGCTGCTCGGCGAGGTGTCGGTCCTGGCGAGTCCCCCGGCATGGGAGATCTACCACGAGCCGACCGGCATCCAGGTGAGCTGCTTCTCCGGCGAGTGGTCCATCACCGTGCCGTACTGGAGCGTGGGACACGCCGCCAGCAAGATCGCCGGAGACCTGCGTGGTCTCTCCGCCATCGTCCACGCCTCGATCGGACTCGACCCCTACGACCCGCAGGTCGGCGACGCCGTCCTGTCCGATCTCTGGACACCGGAGCGGGCCGCCCTGGTCTTCGACCAGGTCGCCGAGAGCTTCAAGAAGCAAGGCATCACACGCGGTTGAGGTCGTCACCGTCGCCCGGCACCGGATCCACGAAAGCCGCGGCGTCGCTCGCCGAGGCCCGTCCACGCGGACCGGCTCCAGACAGATCTGGCCCCTGCGGCTGGTGCGGGAAGGACGCCGGTGCCACCGGGACTGATCTTTGCGTTGCACTCGATCGGAGTCGCCGCTGGTCTGGACGAGTACCAGGAGATCGAGAACCTGCTGGGCGGATCCTTCCAGCGGCTGTCAGAGCTACGAAGCGACCCGGATATCGAGCACGACGTGTCGGAACTCGCCGGACCGGAGCTCGGAACGTGGCTGGCAAGCCTTCCGGTAGACCGAGACGTCGACGTACGTGTCGCCTGGCTCGCTGACCGGATCGGCGCACGGATGACGTGGTCGACCTTCGTCGACCACGTGTCCGACCTCTGGTACCCGTCGATGGACGACGTCGTGATCCTCGCCGACGCGAACCGACTCCTCGTCCTCGACCACGAGGAGCGTCTCACACTGTCGCGCCTGGCCTTCCCGTCCCACCGACCAGAAACCACGGCTGCCCCACAGGCTGCGCCATAAGAAGCCCGGCGTACGCACACGCCCTCGGGTCGACCGTCGAGACGGAAGCTCCGCCCGCAAAAACCGCAACCAGCACTCCACAATCCATACCGCACAGACCCGAAGAACCGCCGGGCAGCACACCGAGCCGTCCCTCGATCAGCACCGACAGCCCTCCCCCACCCCGCCCAAGGCACGAAACTCCCCCAACAGCCGTCCGAGCACACGCACCCAACGGCCATCAGCATAGAATACTTCGTCCGCGACGCAAAACCGCAGGTCATGCCCCCGCCCGCCAGTTGCGCGCAACACATTCATAAATTCTTTAGCCGCCCGATTACAAGACGGCCATTTGGGTGTTTCCCCGTGACCGTTCATGCTGCCTCGTGCGCGTTCGTCCACGTGACGGTCGATTTTGCTGTCATCTAAGGTTCCGGAATGCCGCATCGTGCCGCGCCGTCCGTACACACAATGAGCACACATCGGCCCGACGGCGGCAGTTCCCTAGGCCGCGGTGCCCGCCGCAGACACCGCCCATCGCGGTTGCAGCGCGTAGCCGTCCCGAACTTGCCCGCGGCGCAGCTCAGGTGTTCCGCGCCGGCACGTCAGACGGTCAATACGGCGGCGCTGCGGCCCGTCCCCGCGCTCCAGCTGGACGGCTCGGCGGCCTCTTCTGGCAGGTGGCCGACCCGACGTCGGCGAGGCTCGGCCTGATCGCCCGGGACGCGCTCGACCTCGTCACCTCGCCGGCCATCGAGCGGGTGCATGAGTGCGCCGCCGAGGACTGCCGTGCGCTGTTCCTGGACAGCTCCCGCCCCGGGACCCGACGCTGGTGCTCGATGAACATCTGTGAGAACAGGGCCAAGAAGGAGAATCTGCGTGGCAGGGTAACGGGCCGTGCCGCATCCTGACGTGGATTTCTTCCCGGGCCATGACGGCGCGCGCCTGGCCTATCGGGAGCTGGGCGTGGGCAGACCGCTGGTCCTGCTCCACGGGGTGGCGGGGGACGCGACGTTGTGGCTCCGCTACGGCCTGGCCGAGGCGGTCGCGGCCGCCGGACACCGTGTGATCATGCCGGACTTCCGCGGCCACGGCAGGAGCGCGAAGCCCTAGGACGCCGCCGCCTGTCCCCGCGACGTCCTAACCGATGACGGCTTCGCTCTCGTGGAACACCTGGGACTAGACGACTACGACCTCGGGGGATATTCGCTGGGCGCACGCATCGTGGTCAGGATGCTGGTGCGCGGCGCGCGGCCGGGACGAGCCGTGATCGGCGGCCAGGGGCTGCGTGAAGTGCTCGGGGTCGGCGGCGGTGCGGGAGCCCACCTCCGGCGCGTCGTCGCCGGGTGGGGAGTGTCCAAGCCGGGCTCGCAACAGGAGCAGGCCGAGCAGTGGCTCCATTCGAGTGGCGTGGACCCGGCCGCGCTGCTGCAGGTACTCGACTCGATCGTCGCGACGCCGGTCGAGGCGGTCAGGCACATGAAGGTTCCGACGCTGGTCGCGGTAGGGAGCGACGACGAGCGTGCCGCTTCGGTCGACCAGTTGGTCGCCGTGTTGCCACGCGGTATCCGGGCCGTGGTGCCCGGAGATCACGGGACGGCGCCCGCCGCACCGGAGTTCGGCGCGGCGATCGTGGACTTCCTCGGCTGGCGTGACGCTGGACGCGCCCTCGCGCGTCCTACGCGTGGGGCGACGGGCCGGGTTGCGAGCCCGGGGAGATGTCCGTGCCGAGCCATACGATGCCGTCGTGAATCGGACCGATCGTCTCTACGCGTTGGTCGAGGAGCTCCGGGCGAGTGCGCCCGGAGTCGGTAGTTGATCGCCATGGCGATGTCGGTCCAGTAGGCCCGGGCCATCATCGGCGACGGCCCGAGCCCGGCGGGCGGATCGTGACTGCGCCGTCGAGAGCCCGTACGAGCGGCCCGTGCATCACGGCAACATCGGGCAGGGCGGTGTCCAGATGGCGGGACAGCAGGCTCGCAGGGTCATCCACCTGGGCGGCGAGCGTGACCGGCTGCCCGCCCCAGCCCGCCGCTGTGCTGCCGAACGTTGTTCGATGATGTTCGGAAGGGAAGCGGCCCTCACGGCTGCTGGCTGACAGGTCGGCGACCATGACCTTGGCATCGGCGTTCGCTGGCCCGGTGTTCGCGCTGGCCAGCGCGAACCTGCGGCTACGGGCCTGCGCGCGGCGGGACCAGGAGCAGCGGAAGCTTGTGTTCGATCTCGCGGCTGGCCTGCGTGCGGGTGTCGGCGCTGCTCGGCGGGCCCGGTCGGCGTCGTGACGGGGTGCGCGGGTGGTCGGGCGCCTGGTGGTTGTCCCGGTCAGGCGTCGCGGGAGACACGCCAGGCGCCGAGGGTGAGGAAGACCAGGAGGTAGAGGGCGAGGTCGAGGTAGGCCAGGCCGAGTGAGGGCTGTTCCTCGGTCCGTTGCCGGCGACTTTCCGCCGCGCGCGTCGGCGATGGGACACGGCCTACTTGAGCGGGACTCTGTCGCCCCAGCCCACGGGCCGGTTCCGGTTGCCCGGCCTGCTTGCGGCCAGCCGTCTCTACAGCGCACAGGACGCCTACAGTGAGGAGTTCGGGTTCCTGCGCATCCCGGTCACCAACTCCTACCCGGTGATCGTGCGCGCCGACGCCCTAGTCGACGTGGCCACGGTCTACACGATGATCGGCACCTGGTTGACTTCGTAGAACACCCTGGCCTCGCGCCGACCCGCGGGTGGGGAGGTCTGCCGGTCAGGTTTCTTCCGTGAGGCTCGTGCGGCTGGCGTCTATGTCGTAGGCGCGTCCGACGGGGCGGTGTTGCTGATCGGCTGCGATCGTGGCCAACAGTGTCAGTGCTTCGGCGGAGCGGCTACCCGGTTCAGCTTGATAGACCGTCAGCATCTGGCGGTCGGCGCCGGCGAGGTGGAACTTGTCGTAGTGCAGTTCCAGCTCACCGACCTGAGGGTGTTGCATTCGGTGGACACCGGTGCCGACGTGGGGTTTGACGTCGTGACGTGCCCACAGTCGACGAAAGTCAGCGCTCTTGAGGGAGAGCTCGCCGATGAGGTCGGTGAGCTGCGGGTCATCGACGTCGGGGCCGACCGAGGCCCGCAGGGCGGAGACCACGTTCTCCAGCCTGATTTCGGGGTCGCAGAAGAGGTCGCTCACCGCGGAGTCGAGGAATGCCGCGCGGAGGATGTTGTGGCCGGGTGTGTACATCGGCGATAGAGCCGTCATCAGCGGGTTCGCCGCCAACACGTCCAGGAAGCGGCCCTGGACGAAGGCGGGGTTGGCGGGCCAGGAGTTGAGCAGTTGTCGCACGCTGGGACTGACTTGTTCGGATCGGCGGGCCCGTCGCCGACGGGCGGTGGTCGGGGTGGCCAGCTCGTGCAGGTGGGCGGTGGCGTCGGTGTCCAGGCGCAGCGCGCGGGCGATCGCGTCGAGGACCTGCGCGGACGGGTGGTGATCGCTGCCCTGTTCCAGTCGGGTGTAGTACTCGGTGCTGATGCCGGCCAGCAGAGCGAGCTCGTCACGGCGGAGGCCGGCAACGCGGCGCCGCCCGCTGTCGGGGATGCCGACCTCGTCCGGTCGGACCAGTTCCCGGCGGGCCCGCAGGTACTCACCGATGCTGTTCACGCTCACACCACGACGGTAGGCCCGCGCGCACGTCCTAGCCTGCCCCCAGCGGGGCACCCCTCGACGGGAGTATGGCTACCCCCGCTGAACCAGGCCGATGCTGCCGGATGAGAAGGCGAACCGCCTCCATTCGACAGGGAGACAACTCATGGCACAGCGCGCATGGTTCATCACGGGCGTCAACAGCGGATTCGGCCGCGAGATGACCGAACAGCTACTCGAGTGTGGCGACCGGGTAGCCGGAACGGTCCGCAACCTCGGCTCGGTGCGCGACCTCACGGACAAGTACGGCGACCGTTTCTGGTCCGCCCACCTGGACGTCACGGACACCTCCGAGATTCGCACGGTCGTCGACGCGGCATTCAGCGCCTTCGGCACGATCGACGTCGTCATCAACAACGCGGGCTATGGCCTGTTTGGGGCGGCCGAGGAGTTCACTGACGAGCAGGTCGTCCACGAGATCGGCACCAACCTGCTGGGCTCAATCCAGGTCGTGCGCAGCGCACTGCCGCACCTTCGCGCGCAGCAGCACGCCCGTATCATCCAGATCTCCACGTTCGGCGGGCAGGCCGCCCTTCCCGGCGGGTCGATGTATCACGCCAGCAAGTGGGGCATCGAGGGTTTCAGCGAGGCACTGATGGCCGAGCTGGCCCCCTTCAACATCGGCGTCACCATCATCGAGCCGGGCGGCGCCCGCACCGGCTTCCGACACGGCAGTGCCCAGCTCGCCCCGGCGCTGGACGCCTACGCCGGCACACCAGCCGCGTTCGTCCGCGGCATGCTCGCCGATCAAACCCATCTATCTCCGGGGGACCCGGCCAAGATGGCGACGATCATCATCGGCAGCGTGGACACGACTCCGGCACCCAGGCGGATCGTGTTGGGCAGCGACTCCTACCAGATCATT